>QHSR01000106.1 GCA_003221635.1 Candidatus Rokuibacteriota bacterium
ACCTGGGTCGTGATGATGGCGGCGATGATGCTGCCCTCGGCGATCCCAGTGGTCCTCGAGTTCGCGCGAACGGCCGAACGGCGAAGCGGATGGCAGGTCGCCACTGGAGTGCTTGCGGGCACGTACCTCGGCTTGTGGCTGGTGTTCGGCGTGGTGTGTTACGCGGTCTACACCGCCATGAGAATGCCCTGGCCCAACCAGGCTGTGGTCGTCGGACTGGCGCTGGCTCTGGCCGGCGTCTACTCTGTCAGCCCGATCAAACGGGCGAGCCAGGCCCGGTGCCGCGAGCTATGCGCGCTGCATGGGCCGCTTCCCTTCAACCTGATGCGGAGCGCCGTTGTCGCAGGCGCGCGCTACGGCCTCAGCTGCCTTGGCTGCAGCGCGGCGCTCATGGTGGCCATGGTCCTTCTCGGGATGTCCAGTTTGTGGTGGGCGGTGATCCTGGGCATCGTCGTCCTCATCTACAAGTTCGCGCCTCCGCTGCGAATGCGATATGAACTGGTCCTTTCGGCCGCTCTGGTGGCGTTCGGCGTGGCTTACGTGATGATGGCTTGAGACGGACGAGACCCGATGAACCGAGCGGATCGCACGGCGAGCGCCCTTCGATCCCGACCAACCTGCGGCGGTCGCCGCCGCCGGCGCGCGAGCGGTCCGCCGCGGCAGGCGAGCGTGCATTGTATGATGCGCCCGTGAGCGAGCCGCACATCCGCAAGGTCCGGCCGGACGAGCTCGAGGAGGTCTGGTGGGTGCACGTCGCCTCGAGCAACGACCTCCTGGTGCGCAGAGGTCGGCCGGCGATGAGGCCGGCCGACGCCCCGGTGGCGAGCGATGCCCGAGCGGGGCTGGCCAGCGACCCCGACGGCTACTTCTGCGCCGTCGAGGAAGGGCAGATCCGTGGCATGGTCTCGGCCCTGGTCCGCGCCCGGGTGTGGTACCTGTCCATGTTCTTCGTGCTCCCCGGCGACCAAGGGCGGGGCCTGGGGCGGGCGCTGCTCGAGCGGGCGCTGGCCTACGGCGAGGCGCGCGGGACGGAGATTCGCTGCACCTGGGCGACGCTCGACCCGCGCGCCCAAGCCCGCTACGTGATGGCCGGGATGGCGCCGCGCTGGCCTATCTACCGCCTGGAGGGGGATGGAGCGGCGGTGACGCGACTCAAGGCGCGGGCCGGGCTCGACCCGCGGGAGCGGGAGCTACCGTGCGATCCCGGCGCCGCTGAGAAGCTGACCGCCGAGGTCTTCGGCCACGGCCGCGCCGACGACCTAGCCCACTGGCGGGGCGACGGCGGCGCGGCGGTGGCGATCGAGCGGGGGGGCGAGCTCGCCGCCTTCGCCTACCGGCGGGGGGAGCGGATCGGGCCAGCCGCAGGGCGCGACGAGACGGCTCTCCTCCAGGCGGTTGCGGCCGCAGCTGTGGCAGGTGCGGGCGTCGGGGGAAGCGTGACGATGCGCGTCCCCGGCGCCTGCATTTCCCTGCTCGAGGCGCTGGTCAGCTGCGGCTTCCGCATCGGCGACCCGACGCTGTTCATGGCCTCGCGGCTGTTCGGCCGGCCTGAGCTCTACCTCCCCTCGGGGCCCATCCTCTATTAGGTGCGGCTTTGATCTCGTCGACGGTGAACTGGGCCACGTCGAGAAGGTCGAACGAGGAACGCCAGCCGCGAGCTTGATCTGGCTCGTGGGCATCCTCTTCGACTGGTTCAAGGGAAACGGCGCGAAGCTCCGCGCCATGATGGGAGCGTGAGCATGGCGGCGAACGGTATCGTGCGGGAAGCGCTGGGCGACCTGGACGCGCGGCTCGACCACTGGAAGCAGACGCTGGTGGACCTCTGCCGCATCCCCAGCATCTCCGCCGTCAGTTTTCCCCCTGAGGAGGTGCGCCGCTCCGCGCAGGCGGTGGCGCAGGCGCTCCGCGACGCGGGCGTGGAGCACGTCGAGGTGCTGGAGATCCCCGGCGGGCATCCCTACGTGTACGGGGACTGGCTGCACCGGCCGGGCGCGCCCACCGTGCTCCTCTACGGGCATCACGACGTGATGCCCCCCGGCCGCGCGGAGAAGTGGCTCTCGCCGGCCTTCGAGCCCACCGAGCGCGACGGCCGTCTCTACGGCCGGGGCACCGCCGACGACAAGGGCGGGGTCATGGCCCACGTGGCCGCCGTCGGCTCGTACCTGAGGGTGGCCAAGACGCTCCCGCTCAACGTGAAGTTCATCATCGAGGGCGAGGAGGAGATCGGCTCGAGGAACCTGGACCGCTTCCTCGAGCAGTACCGGGCGAAGATGGCCGCGGACTTCATCGTGCTCACCGACACCCGCAACTACGACGTCGGCCACCCCGCGCTCACCTATCAGCTCCGCGGCATCTGCCAGGTGGACGTGGAGGTGCAGGGCCTCCACCAGCCGCTGCACAGCGGCTCCAGCGGGCCCGTGCCCGATCCCGTGCAGATCCTCTGCGCCATGATCGCCGACCTCCGCAAGCCGAACGGCGCCCTGAACGTGCCCGGCCTCTACGCCAAGGTGGCGCGCCCCAGCGCGAAGCAGCTCGCGCGCATCCGGAAGCTGCCGCTGTCGGAGGCCAAGTTCAAGAAGGACTCCGGCATGCTCCCCGGCGTGCGGCTGTGGGGCGAGAGCCAGTTCTCGCTGCTCGAGCGCATGTGGACGCGGCCGGCGCTCACCGTGATCGCGCTGGAGGCGCGCCCGTTCCTCGGCTCGTCTAACCAGATCATCGAGGCGGCCCGCGCGCGGCTCTCGCTCCGCACCGTCCCCGGCATGGACGCGCGCGAGGCCGGCCGCCTCATCGTGAAGAAGCTCACCACCAAGCCGCCCTACGGCGTGAAGGTCACCGCGAAGATCAACGGCACCACGCCGTGGTGGACCACCGACCCCGAGGGACCGGCCTTCGAGGCCGCGCGCGGCGCCCTCAAGGCGGGTTTCGGCAAGGAGACGGCCATGGTCGGCGCGGGCGGCACCATCGGCTTCGTGCAGCCGTTCGCCGATCTCCTCAGGGGCGCGCCCTGCATCCTGATGGGCGTGGCCGATCCCAACACCCAGGCCCACTCGGAGAACGAGAGCCTCCACCTGGGCGACTGGGTGAAGGCGATGCGCTCGACCATCCACCTCGCCGACGCGCTCGCGCGCCTGCCGCAGCGGTAGCGCGGCGGCGGCTCGCGTGGGGGGGCAACTTACTGGGTAATGCCTGGGTGAAGCCGGGCGGCAAGAGTCTGCGCGCGAACGGTACGAAGTCGAGATCCCGCCCGCCCCCGGCGCCCGGTGGTACTGCGAGGCGCGTCCACCCGAGGTAGTTGCCAATAGGCGCGCCCACCGTTTGGTAATAGAGATCCTCCGTTTCGTGCTACCGATTACTTTAAACGAGCTCAAGCTTCACATGGCGGCCAATGGCGCGCGCAGCGCGGGTCAGTGTTTCGAGAGTCACAGAATTGCTTTCAGGATCAAGAAGCCTGTCGAGCTGGCTCCGACTCGTCTCCATTCGCCGTGCCATCTCCGCCTTGGTGAGGCGCTGCTTCTTCATTGCCTTCTCGATCTGCCAGGCGAGAACCCGCTTGATCGCAATGCTCTGGGTCGCTTCGTAGGTCCCCTCGTCTTTCAAAAAGTCATCGAAGGCGGAGCCGATGCCGACCTTCCTCGTTGTGCGCTTCCTCATTGCTCGATCTCCTTCATGCGGCTGCGCGCCAGGGTTAGGTCCTCGTTCGGAATCTTCTGTGTCTTCTTCACGAACCCGTGCAGCAGGACCATTCGCCCTTGCGCGATGCAAAAGATCACGCGGGCAATGCGGTTGCCATGAAGAGTGCTGCGAACCTCCCAGAAGGCCCTGCCTCAGCGGCCGGCACACCGGCATCCCGACGGGCCATCCGTACTCAACGGTGGCGATGTCCTCGCCGATCTCGCGGCGATCCTCCGACGGCAGGCTTTTAAGCCAGTCTCGGACCGGCTCGGCGCCCACCGGCGTCCGATAGAACGCCGCAGCGATCTTCTTCAGACTTTGCCCACCAACATACAGTACCAGAAATGGTACGGCCCTCTCACACTTCGCTCAGGTCGCGATTCAGTGCCATTGGTTGGCCCCTCAGTCGCCCGGCAGGCAGTTGTGGAGGTCGTTATCAAGTTCACTGGTCGATTGTCTCCTGGCCGGCGGTTCCTGTTTCGACCTTCGGGCCCTCTCTCGCGATGTTCTTGTCGACGGCCTCTCGATAGTTCATGTAGCGAGTTCATGTAGCGCCGCCTCGCCGTCGCGATGGCGCCGTCGCGGAAGTCCTCCGGTATCTCCGGCGTGTGGATCAGGTACATCAGCGCGAGCCGGTCAATCATCCACTCGATGCGCCGCTGCCCCTCGATCAGCTCGTCGTCCCGGGTGGTGAGCAGGACGGTATCGTCGGGCTGGATACGATCGCGATTGGAGCAGCTCGACGGCCTGCTGCGCGAGGATGCCCTGCGGGCGCGCCTGGAGATCCTCAAGCAGCTCGATGGCGATCTGACAATCCGTCCCCTGCCCTCGGAAGCAGGCGCAGCCGGCCACGCCTTCGAGATCGCCGGCCGCATAAAGCGCGACGGCCTCCTGGCTATGAACCAGGAGGCCGGGTGCGCCACGTTGGTTGCGGGGGCCCAATATTACCTGTCGGCAAACAGCTCGCTCGAGTTCAGGTTCGAGATAACCGCCTGACGTTCAGGCCTGGCGCGAGCGGGCTCGAACCCGTGTTTGATCACGGTCGCGTTTTCGCCAATGTTTGAAACGCTTACAAGCTGCGCAGCAAGAAGAAGTTCGGCATGACCAAAACACGCAGGGAAGCGTGTTTACTGCTTCGAGCCAAGGTAACTCAGGAAGAGCGTTCCGGGACGACCCAGTCCTTCGGGTCGACATCTGGAAGTACCGAGGGACCGGTCTCTTCACTAACCGGGGCCTCGTCAAAGAGACCCAGGTTCGGTGACCTAGTTCATGGCTAACCGTGTACTACGGCCCTACTCCTTGGCGACTCATGGGTCTTCATCTCTGACGTGTTGGAAGCTTGACCCTGAAGTCGATTGGACACACCAAAGAGCCACAGGACGAGATACCCACCGAATGCGGTCATAGCACCTGCGGCGAGTCCCTTTACTAAGAACATCACTATGTACATCATTCCTACCTCACAGTGTATCCCATGTCTCTCAGAGCATCCCAAAAGAGGATACACCCGTACAGTGTGAGTCCCCCGATCACCCAGGACGCTGCTGCTCCGGCTGTAATCTCTTCGGGTCGGTCCTCCACCAGCTTATGAGCAAGCAGCCATAGCCCCATTACGATGAACAACACAATAACTGTGATGACCCCTACATCTCCGCCAAGAAGCCCTGCATGCATCGCCCTGAATGTCTGACCTAAGAGGACAGCGAATCCACAAAGAGTGAGGTCCGCTCCCGCTGTATCGATGCTTCGCCCAAAAAGAACGCGTTTAACAAAGATATTCGCAGCCATGGTCAGCAGGGGCACGCCGAATCCAAGCAAGAACTCCATTCGCGAAAGGACCCAGGACACGAGCCACCTCCAAAAAAGCCACGGGCATAAAACTTAGGAGCGAGAATTCTCCCGCGGCGAGAGATCGCGCCGAAATGTCCGACGGCGACACTAGTCGAGGCCGCCGCATTTGTCAAACCTGAAGGTTGTGCTCGGGGCTGCTTTCAACCCTAATCCGAACCCGTGTTTGATCACGGTCGCGTTTTCGCGAGAAAATCCGGCGCGACTAAAACACGCACGAAGAAGTTCCTTTTATTCGTTCGGTCTGCAAAGCTTTTCACATATTGACACGCTCGGTGGACCTGCTAAACACACCCATGGGACGTGTCCGATGAGGATCACTTTCTCCCAAGCCATCAGTCCTCGGGCTGTCCGTCCGCTATGGGCGGCCGCCTCTCTTACCCTCGCGTTCATGCGGGTCATCGCCCGGCCAGCAGTTTCACTTCAAATTCACCGACCTCGGCAGTCTTGGCGGACGAGACGATGGGTCCATCTCGGAAATCCTGGTTCAAAAGAGGCATGCCGATGCACGTTATCTCTTAGAAAGAGTCTTATAGCCTTACTGGGACTCGCATTCCTCGACTATTGCGGTCCCCATGCAGCGCAAGCGGGGGTGCAATCGTACACGGTGGAGGATATCAACGATCCTGACTTCCTTGCCTACCCGCCACCGCCACCGCAACACCCTCGCACCCACCAGTTCACGATTTCGGGTAGCCCGCATGATGAGGTCATCACGATAAGCAGCACGCGACTGCGGAATATCTCTATCACCCTCGAGAACACTGGCAGCACCCTGATCAAAGCCCCCTACCTCTACGGCCCCCAAGGATACGATTTTCGCGATCTGTCCAAGCTGGCTGCCACGATTACGTCGGGAACCGGGCTCACGAATGCGGAAAAGTTCTTCCGCGTTCATGAATGGATGGATGAGCATTACGTGCGCACCGAGGTGAGCGATGATGACCCGCTCGGGGGCATGGACGGCACACTGCGTCGGCTCAATCAATATGGGGGAGCGGAGTGCGGCGAGCATGTCCAAATTGTCGGCAATCTTTTGCGTTACGTAGCCCCGGTAGGCTCGATGTACGCGCGATTAATGGACCTCAGCGGGCTCCACCAAACCGGAGAGGCTTTCTGGGACGGTGGCTGGCACAATTTCGACGCCCAGCCACAAACCCGATTCCTTTACTTCGACTGGGACAACACAACCATCATTCCGGGCTGGCGCGACCTCAAAAACGATCTCCAGTTGGTCGGCCGCGTCGCGCCTTGGGTCGGCTGGGATATGACCGGTTACCTCCTGGATGCACCCTCGGTCGACGACTACGGTGTCATTGGCGACGTCGGCGCCCACTTCGATTTCAATTACGATTTACGCCCCAATGAGAGCGTCACTATGTATTTCGATATGCGGGGCCGTGTCGATAAGACGTCGATCACGTATGACACCAGCCCCTGGAACTATCGAACCTACGCCGATTACGGAAGCGCCATCTTTACTTACCGGCCCGATCTCAGGAGCGCCGTTTACCAGGATTACATGACGGAGCAGACGAATGTCAGGCAAACCGCCGACGGCCTCATACCGATCGATCCTTCAACTCCTGCCTCGATCGTGTTTCCAGTCAAGTCTGTCTGGGGGATTGCTGGCGCGGAGATCACAGCCTCTTTCAAAACTGTGGGCAAGGTCTACATTGCGCGTCAGAGCGATTACCTCGATACCACTTACTCCCCGAGCATCACGTGGCGGCTCCTCTCCGAGGGGAAGAAAGCAGGCTACTTCTTGCCTTCGACCATCCAAGGCGCCATGGCCTACTGGGTGAAATTCGAGTATCAAGGCGCCGGTTCGGGATTGGAGCGTGTCGAGATCGCCACCGAGGTTACGATGAGCCCATGGTCAATACCCGGGTTGGAATACGGCAACAACCATATTCATTTTGAGGCTGGGGCCATGCAGAATGGCAGCCTCAAAGTGACGTACGTCTACGACGATCAGGCCAATCACCATTTCTACGAGCCGGCGACGGCCAATTACGGGCGCCATATTTGGTTCCGCGTGGGCGGCGTGCTCACGGATACCTTCTACAAGCAAGCGTATTTCCAAAAGCTGCTTGAGACGCCTGCTGGCACCGAGCAAGTGACGCTCGAGATCACGCAAGTTTCCGGGGCCGATGCGGGCAGGAAGGTCAGAACGCTCATCGAGAACGAGAGCATGCCACTCGGGTATTACAAACGCTATTGGGACGGCAAGGATGACTTCGGAAACGTGCTCCCACCGGGGATGTACGCCTACAAGTTGATCGCGGACGGTGTGCCACAGCAAGGCGCGCGCCTTTATCTCTTCAGCACCATCTGGCCGCAGCCAAACGAAATCAGGTACCCAACGGCTAACACCAAGTCTCAGACAACGCGTGCTGACTTTAACGGTGACGGCAAGGCGGATCTGCTGTGGCGGCACGCACTGAGCGGCGAGATGTACGTGTGGCTGATGAACGGGGCCGCGATTGCCGCCTCGGGCTCGCCGTTCACGGTGCCGGACCTGAACTGGAAGATCGTGGGGGTGGGCGACTTCGACGGCGACGGCAAGGCGGATCTGTTCTGGAGGCGCGACGGCTCGGGGGATACGTACGTGTGGTTCATGAACGGGCTCGCCATTGCCAGCTCAACGCCGAGCTTCGCGGTCGCGGACCCGAACTGGAAAGTAGAAGGGGTGGGCGACTTCAACGGGGACGGCAAGGCGGATGTCTTGTGGCGGCACGCGCTGAGCGGCGAGGTGTACGTGTGGCTGATGAACGGGGCCGCGATTGCCGCCTCGGGCTCGCCGTTCACGGTGCCGGACCTGAACTGGAAGATCGTGGGGGTGGGCGACTTCGACGGCGATGGCAAGGCGGACGTGCTCTGGCGGCACGCCGTCACCGGCCAGACCTACGTGTGGTTCATGAACGGGCTCGCCATTGCCAGCTCAACGCCGGGCTTCACGGTCGCGGACCCGAACTGGAAAGTGGAAGGGGTGGGCGACTTCAACGGGGACGGCAAGGCAGATGTCTTGTGGCGGCACGCGCTGAGCGGTGAGGTGTACGTGTGGCTGATGAACGGGGCCGCGATCGCCGCCTCGGGCTCGCTGGGGACGGTGCCGGACCTGAACTGGAAGATCGTCGGGGTGGGCGCCTCCGACGGCGATGGCAAGGTGGACGTGCTCTGGCGGCATCGCGCCACCGGCCAGAACCACGTGTGGCTGATGAACGGGCTCACGCTCTCGAGCTCCGGAAGCCTCACGACCGTGCCCGACCTCGACTGGAGTGTGCAGAACCCGAAGTAGGCCCGATCCGCCTGTCTCGCGGATCTGGGTTCAGACGTTGGCTGACCAGGCGATCGACAACCGGGACTCCGAGCGACGGAATCATTTCTTTTTGACCTACGTGACCGCGATCAGGATACGCCATACCAATGAAGGAGATCTCGTCAACTCTGCGACGAGGGTTTCTGACCATCCCTCTGGACCGGTCATCCGGGATGGCCACATCTTTGCGCGTCGGCGCCCGAAGCCGCGCTCACCAATCGCGGCCCGATTCACGCTACCACCCGCGCGGCGCCGTAAGCTACAATCGGCGCCGTCATGGAGCGAGCCCGGGGCGAGGGTCGCCATACCGTCCGCACGATGTGCCCGATGAACTGCCATCCGACCTTCTGCGGCATGCTGATCGACGTCGAAGACGTGTTTTCACCTAGCCGGTTTCTCCAACGGGCAATCCCACCGGTGGTCCAAGAACACCCCCAGGGTTCACTCCTGCCGCCTGGCCCACCCGATAACTCCACTCGTGGTAAATCGGTCCCAAGTCTGCCGGAGCCACGACCACTGCGGCCCTTCGGCTTGCGTCAGAGGCGCAACCTCATTCTGGCCCCGGAACCGCCACGGGCCGTAGCCAGGCTTGAAAATGTACAAGCCTTCTGTCCACCAAGACAGCGAATCGAAGGGACCGCTCAGCGTAAATCGGCCTTCACTTCAGTGAAGGCCTGCCCAGAGTCGCGGAATACCTTCGAAACGGGGAAATCACCGATGCGCGCCGCGGCCATAGATAGAACACGTCAAGGACGACAGCCCCATCGAGGGGCTTTCCGCTATTGGCATCGACCACTTGCCCAATCCTTGGACGAAATGACTCTGTGGGATCCGGGCGGGGACCTTCTGTCGCACATCCAGCCAGTGGCCAGATCGACGCCAAAACCAACAGCAATGTCGGTTTAGTCCGACCGCTCTCGAGATCATGTCCTCTTCCTGGGCCAACGAACGACACCTCTACCGCCTCCTGACCCGCTACTTCGCGTACTACCACCGGGCGCATACTCACCTTTCGCTCGACAAGGATGCACCGGACGGCTGAAGGGAAAAAATGATCACCGTGGCCGAGCCCGGCGGTGTCCTCCAGAAGAACGTCGCGTTTCCAGAGGTGGCGGCGACGTATTGCTTGCCAGCCGCCTGGTAAGTGACGACACCACCGTTCATCGCGCCGCCGGTGTTGAAGCGATAGAGGACAGCGCCGTCCCGACCGTCGAGGACGAGGAAGTCGCCGTCCAACTCTCCCGTGAACAGCAGGTCGCTGGACGTTGCGGTGACCGCGGCCAGCATCGGGCGGCGCGATCGGTAGCGCCAGCGAATCGCGCCGGTCGAGGCATCGATGGCGGTTAGCCAGCCGTGGCCCAGCTCACCCGGATCGGGGGTAAAGCTTCCGCCCATGTAGTTCCGCCCCATTACGTGCTCGAGCTGGTGGGCCTTCTTGAAGGTGCCACACCAATCCACCGAGGCGACGTACAGCGTGTTGGTCCGCGGGTTGAAGGCCGGCCCGTTCCACTGAACCCCGCCCAACGGGCCGGGGCAAGCGCGAACTCCCTCCGGCGTGGGCGGAAGCTGGACGTTCTCTCGACGGGTGACGGCCACCTCGTAGACATGCTCGCGGCTCTCCCGGTCCAGCACGTGCAGCAGCCCATCTTTGCCGACGACCGACACGAGCCGCCGCTCCGTGCCGTTCACCTGCGCGGTGAAGAGCGGGCTGACTTGCGTCAGATCCCAGTCGTGCAGATCGTGCGGCACCGCCTGGTAATGCCACACGAGCTTGCCGGTCCTCACGTCGAGGACGACCAGCGCGTTGGTATAGAGATTGGCGCCCTGCCGGACGTCGCTGTAAAAGTCCGGCGCCGGATTGCCAACCGGGACGAAGACCAGCCCCTGAGCGGGGTCGAGCGAGAACGGCGTCCACACGGCGCCACCGCCGGTCAGCGCCTCCGTCATGCCCCATGTCTCCGCGCCAAGCTCGCCGGCCGCCGGCCGAGTGTTGAAACGCCACACAGGTTCTCCGGTCGCCACTCGGAAGGCGCCCACCCACCCGCGCACCGGGACCTCGTTGCCAGCCGGGCCGATGATCACGAGATCCTCGAAGACGACTGGGGGCATCGTGAACGTCTCGCCCTTCTCCGCGTCCGCCGCCGCTCGTTCCCAGAGCAGCCGCCCCGTCAACGCGTCGAGCGCTAGGAGGTATCCATCGGAGGTACCCCGAATGACGATGCCCTCCTTCAGGGCGACGCCGCGGCTTTGCGGCCAGTTCTCCTTGGCCTTCGGCTTCCAGACGTGTCGCCACTGGACCCGGCACGTGGCCGCGTCCAGCGCGATCGTGGCCTGAGATGTGGTGAGATACATGACCCCGCGGTACACGAGCGGGTTGGTGTGGAACGGGCGCAAGTCCACGGCCTGGTAGACGCACGCCGCGCGGAGCGAGCCCGCGTTGTCGCGGGTGATCTCCGTCGCGTCCACGAAGCGCTGCCCGCCGTAGTCGTGGTTCGTGAGGAGCCAGTCCACCGCATTGGAGGCCGCGGCGTTCAGTTCCGCCTGGGTCGGGCCTTGCTGCGCGTGGGCGGGCACGGTCACGAGGCCGATCAGGAACGCTACCGTGAGGAGGGTAGGTCTCGTACTCATGGCGGTATCCCCTTGTCGCTGTTGGACTCTACCGCGAAGTTTTGGCCACAATAGCTCCGTGCCGCGCCCTCACGTGCCGGTGATCGCAGCGGCTCTAGTCCTGCCGGCCGCACCAGGGCGCCCGCCTGTGCCCTCACGCGACTCCTGCTGCTGCAGTCAACGGCTTCATTGGCCCGCTCGCGCAAGGCGCCGTCCTCAAAGCGGGTTTGGGCCGACGACTTCCCAGCGGTAGCGCTCGCAGAGTTTGTTGCGTTCGTCGTCGTTGATCGGGCCGGCGGGCCGCGTCAAGAGCTCCTCGACGTAGCCGCCAGCGGCGGCCGGGGTATAGAGAAACAAGACGCGGCCGGTTTCGCTGCCGGTGCTCTTCCAGGCATGCGGGACGTTGCGCGGGAAGAACGCGCAGGTGCCGGGCCCGCCCACGGTAACCTCGTCGCCGATCTGAAAGGTGATCTCGCCGGCGAGCACCCAGGCGACCTCGTCGCTGTCGCGGTGTAGATGGAAGAGGCTCTTGGTGCCGACGGGCACGGTTTCCTCGAACAGCATGATGCTCTCACTGGTCTCGTGGCCGAGAAGCTTCAAGGCAGCGAAACGGCCTGGCGCCGTCATGTCGAGATGCTTTCCGCCGCCCGCGGGTACGACAAGGCCCTTTGTAGCGGTCATGTTGGTCTCCTTCCCGGTGGCGGAATGAGGATAAATGCCGGAGCCACGAACATCAATGTACACGCCGCCCGCAATCTGTCTGATCGCAAGCCGTGACCGTTTCCCGGGGTGAAGTCCGGGTAAACGAAAGGGGTTAGCGGCGCCTGCGTCCGCCAACCCCTCGTCGTTCATGGTTGCGGGGGCTGGATTTGAACCAGCGACCTTTGGGTTATGAGCCTAGTACTTGCCGCGACGTCCCCCAACGATCCCCAATGACAGCGGTCACTTAACCCCAATCCGCAAATAACTCAGGCCGCGAGCGCATGTTGAATACGGGTGTAGAGGGCCTCGGTTGCCGGGTTCTGTGCGAGACGGAGGACGTTGCGACCGCCGATGCGAGTCAGCCGCCCGGCCCGGGTGATCAGCAAGAAGCGCAAGGTCCGCATGCTGCGCAGGACGTAGCCGTACGTGCGCTTGCGGGAGCGGCGGCGCGGAGTGGCGATGGTGTCGAGTTGAAAGCTCCGGGCGACGTTGTAGGCGAGGATGCTGAACTGCTGCCAGGCGCAGTTGGCGCCGTAATGGCGGGTCGGGACGACGTCGAGGGCGAACTCGCCCTTGAGTTCGGCGATTGTCTTCTCCTGGGCTTTCAGCGCGAGGAGCGCGACGATCCCGGCCAGTTTCTCCAGAGTGACGGGCTTCTCGATGTAGTACTGGAACCCGGCGCGCAAGATACTCGCACGGTGCTCGGGACTGGTGAATGCGGTGAGAGCGGCCGCGGGCGTCGCGCCGCCGCGCTCGGGCGGCAGGGCGCGAACCTTCCCGATGAGCCAGTAGCCGCCCTTGTCGGGCATCGCCACGTTGCTCACGAGGACATCTGGGCGTTCGCGCTCCAAGGCCTCGAGCGCCTCGTCGGCCGAGCCGACAGCAGTGACGGCGGCTCCGCAGTGTTCGAGCATCGCGGCGACCGTGGCGCGGTCGTCCACCACGAGGACACTGACGCCGCCCAGATACACGTCATCGTGCGGAAGGTTCGCCGTCATAGGCGTTGGCTCTCAGGCCCGGGCAGGCGCCCATCTGACAGAGCATGGTGCACTGCTTCCACGACCTCGACGATACTGTAGGGTTCTCCAAGGACGATCTCGATCACACCCGACGCCCCCCCCGCCCCATCCAGCGCCTTCTTGTCGGTGGTGGTGAGAACCCAGGTCCTCTTCCTCAGGGCGTCGGTCTGCTTCAGGAGCTGGAGGAAGTTGCAGTGCCTCTCGAAGGGTCGGGGAAAGTCGTACACGATCATACTGGGGTTATGTGCCTCCAGGAAGGCCACGAGATCGAGCGTGCCATCCTGGATCTCTGCCGATAGGGCAGAGGCCGCCGGCAAAACCCTCGCGATTGAGGGCCTCGCAGAGGGCGTCGAGGAACTCCGCGCGGGAGTTGAAGATCGCCACCGTGGTCGACGGGCACAACATGCCGACCGTACCTTTCTCGCTGAGTCTGAAGCGCAGGCTCAGGGAGCGAGCCGTGGCAGCGAGACCTGCCGGGGCGATTCAGAACGATCCGAGGACTACCGGGGCGGTCTGCGGGGAGCCGTCATGAAAGCGGGGGGTGCACCTCACTGCACCCCGCGACGTGCGGTCGCAACGTTCAAGCCGGCGCGCCTTCGAGCATCCCGCCTCGAAGGCTCGTCACCAACTTGCACCGACAATACGGTGGACCTCTAAGTTGCAGGTGTCAACATATATAAAAGCTATTAACAGATATAAAAGCTATTAATAGGACCAATAGTGAGGGCCCTTGAATCTGGCATGAACTTCGCTCTTCCGAATGGCAGGTCATACAACCTAGGCCGGGAGGACTGACCGCAGGCAGCAACCGTCCCGGAAAATTGGGGGCGAAAGAATTACATGTGCGCAGGGGGGCTCCGGGCTCTATGCGTTGCTATGGTTTCTGGAGCCGACGACCACCATGATTCCTCATCCGCGGTTGCCCGGAGGACGGTGACCGTAGGGGTTGAATCCGCGTGGCTGGGATCTCTCTGTCAAGGATGACAGCGCTTCCATGTCAAAGATGACATCGCTCGCCACGCCGGCACGTGACGCGCGGTCCCAATCCTCCTTCTCCCTGCGGCCGGCAGCCCGCCTGGCGCCCAGGATTGAGGCGGGGTCACGCCCGATGAGATCCGGACCGGATATGGACCGATGAGTTCCGATCTGCCAAACAGCGTCGGTGGTGCAACGAGGCTCCGCCCGCGGACGTCGCCGCTGAGTTGGGCTATCGAGGTCCTGGTTGTCGCGATCCTCTACTACGCAGCGGCGCGGCTGGGTTTGCTGTTGGCGTTTGAGAAGACGAATGCGTCGCCCGTGTGGCCACCGGCAGGGATCGCCTTCGCCGCCGTGCTGCTGCGGGGGTATCGCGTCTGGCCGGGAATCATGCTCGGAGCATTCCTGGCGAACGTCGTGGTCTTTCTCGGCAACCATGCCGCCGACGTCTTCGCCATCGTCGCCGTCTCCTCGGTGATCGGGATTGGGAACACCCTGGAAGCGATCGTGGGGCGGGCTCTGCTGGACCGGTTGATCGGCCCGTTTACCCGGGTGCAAGACGTCTTCACGTTTACGGCCGTCGCGCTCGTCGCCTGCCTCGTGAGCCCCAGCATCGGCCCGACAGCGATCGCGTTGGCGGGCATGGCGACGTCGGCCAGCTACGGGACCATCTGGTTCACGTGGTGGCTGGGCGACGCCACCGGGGTCTTGCTCGTGGCCCCATTGCTGATCACCTGGAGCACGCATCCGCAGCGCGGGTGGGCCCGCGGCCAGCGCACCGAAGCCGCGCTGTTGTTCCTCTCGCTCCTCATCGGCGTGCACGTCGGGTTCGGGGGGTGGCTGCTCGACCAGGCCGCCCATTACCCGCTGACGTTCGTCCCGCTGCCGTGGCTCGTGTGGGCCGCGTTTCGATTCGGTCCACGCGAGGCGGCGACCGCGGCCGTCCTCACGTCGGGGATCGCGGTCTGGGAGACGGCGAACGGACTCGGCCCGTTCGTCCGGGACACGGTCAATGAATCCCTGCTCCTGGTGCAGGCGTTCGTTGGCGTCGTGACCGTGACGATCCTGACCATGGCGGCCCTCGTCGGCGAACGCCGGGACGCTCAAGCGAGCCTTCTGAAGGCTCACGACACCCTGGAAACGGAGGTGGATAAGCGCACGAGGGTGCTCTGGCAGGTCAACGAACGGCTACAGGCGGAGACCACCGAGCGCCAGCGGGCGAGCGAGGCGCTGCGCAGCTCTGAGGCGAAATTCCGGGGGTTGTTGGAATTCGCCCCGGACGCCATGGTCATCGCGAATCAGGCCGGGGACATCGTGCTCGTCAACACGCAGGCGGTGGCGCTCTTCGGCCGCTCCCGCGAGGAGTTGCTCGGGCGGCCGGTGGAGACGCTCCTTCCTGAACGGTTCCGATCCACGCACGTCGAACATCGGCGGCAGTATGTCGCGAATCCGCGCGTCCGGCCGATGGGCGTCGGGATGGAGCTGTATGGGTTACGGAAGGATGGGACCGAGTTCCCGGTTGAGATCAGCCTTGGCCCCCTTCAGACCGACGAGGGCGTGTTCGTCTCCAGCGCCATCCGCGATATCACGGGGCGAAAACGGGCGGAAGCCGCGCTTCGCGAGAGCGAGTCGCGGTATCGCTTGCTCGCCGAGAACGTGACCGACGTCATCTTCGTCTACGACATGGACCTGCGCCCCCTCTACGTCAGCCCCTCGGTGACCCGACTCCGTGGCTACAGTGTCGAGGAGGCCATGGCCCAGAGGCTCGAGGACCGATTGGCGCCCGCGTCCGCCGAGCTCGCCCGAAAGACGTTTGCCGACGTCCTGGGCAGACCCCGCGGCGGACCGGAATCCCGGACGCTCGAACTCGAGGTGACGCGCAAGGACGGCTCGACGGTCTGGACGGAGACGCACGTGAGCTTCATTCGCGATGTCCACGGCCGACCCAGCGGCATCATCGGCATGGCCCGGGACATCACCGAGCGTAAGCGGGCCGAGGCGGAGCGCACGCAGCTCGAAGCGCAGCTCCGCCAGACCCAGAAGATGGAGGCGATCGGCCGCCTGGCCGCCGGCGTCGCCCACGACTTCAACAACCTGTTGACAGTCATTGGGGGGCGCAGCCAGCTGGTCTTGCAGCGGTGGCCCTCAGAGGATGATCCGCTCCGGCGCAACATTGAGCTGATCTGGGCGACGAGCGACCGGGCGGCCCACCTGGTCGAGCAGCTGCTCGCCTTCGGCCGGAAACAAATCCTCCAGCCCACGGTGCTCGACCTGAACGCCGTCGTGGGAGGGATGGTGGACATGCTGCGGCGTCTGATCGGCGAGGACATCGAGCTGACGTTCGTTCCGGCGCCGGGGTTGGGTCGGGTGAGAGCCGATGCCAGCCAGCTCGAGCAAGTGATCGTGAACCTCGCCGTCAACGCTCGGGACGCGATACCGGACGGCGGTCGGTTGACCATCGAAACGGCCAGCGTGGACCTCGACGAGCGGTACGCGAGCCGCCATGTCAGAGTCCGTCCAGGGGCCTACGTACGGCTGTCCGTGAGCGATACCGGCGGCGGCATGGACGAAAAGACCAGGCTCCGCTTGTTCGAACCTTTCTTCACGACTAAGGACGTGGGCCAGGGCAGCGGGCTCGGGCTGGCGACCGCCTACGGCATCGTCAAGCAGCATGGCGGAAACATCTGGGTCTATAGCGAGGTCGGCCACGGCACGACCTTCAAGATTTACCTCCCGCAGGTTCAGGAGAACGCCGACATCGTGGCGGAGCCGAGGTCGGCCACGCCTCCGCGTGGTGGGACCGAGACCGTGCTCCTGGTGGAGGACGAGGATGAGGTCCGGGCATTGGGCCGGGAGTTGCTCGAGGGTCTCGGCTATACGGTGCTGGAGGCGGGCCGGCCCCGCGAGGCCATGCGCCTCGCCGAGCAGCATCGCGGGCCGATTCACCTCTTGCTGACCGACGTCGTGATGCCGGAGCTCAACGGGCGGCGGCTCGCCGAGCAACTGATGCCGAGTCGAACGGACATGAAAGTCCTGTACATGTCCGGGTACGCCGACGACGCAATCGTCCAGCATGGGGTGTTAAAGCCCGGAACGCGCTTCCTGGAAAAGCCGTTCTCCGCGAAAACCTTGGCGACCAAGGTCCGCGACGTGCTGGACGAGACAGAGAAGGGGTAATCGTGACGGCGGTTCCGACGGAACCAGCGACCCAGCAGGCGGGTCGGGTGCTCGTGGTCGACGACGAGGCGGAAGTTCGCGCGTTGCTAGAGGACTTCCTTGCGCCGAAGGGCTATCGGGTTCGTTCCGTCGCCGACGGGGCAGCAGCGTTACGAGAAGTCATTAAGGAGGCGCCGGATCTGGTGCTGCTCGACATTGACATGCCCCGGCTCGACGGGATCGAGGCGCTGAGAGCCATCCGTGCGGTCGCCCGTGAGGTCAGGATCGTCATGATCAGCGGCAAGGCAAGCCTGGACACGGCGAAGCAGGCGCTCGTCTACGGCGCGTTCGACTACATCGCCAAGCCGTTCGACCTGGACCATGTGAGCGAGGTCGTCGCCGCCGCGGTGCTCTGGGAAGGTTATACCGAGAGCTGAGATGCGGATTTTCGTGATTGACGACGAGGTGGACGTCGCCGAGACGCTCGGGGAGGTCGTCGCCGACCTCGGCCATCACGCGTCGCTCGCCCACACCGCAGAAGCCGCATTGACCGCCCTCGAGCGCGAAGCGCCCGATGCCATCCTGCTCGACATCCGCATGCCGGGCATGGACGGCCTGGAGTTCCTCCGGCGCCGACAGCCACAGGAGATGACCGCCCCAATCATCGGGATCTCGGGCGCGGCAACGGACGCGGAGGTGTGGGAGTGCCTGCGGCTCGGCGCCCTCGACTTCGTGCGAAAGCCGTTCACCCTTGAGCTGCTGGCGTCGCTTGTCCGCTACCTGGAGGCGCGCCGACCCGGCCGGGACGTGGGAGGCCGGCAGCGGGTCGAAGACCGCCGCTCCGCGCGGGTGCGGCTGACCATGCCGGTCACCGTTATCGAGCACAGCGGGACCACGTGGCGGACCGCCGCGATCGACCTCTCGGTCTTCGGCATGAAGCTCCGGCCGGGGCCGGCGGCGCGGGCCGCCGAGCACGCCCGGCTGTCCTTCACGCTTCGTGAACCTCACCGCCGGGCAGTTCGGGCGGCTGCAGCGCCTCGTCGCCGAGCTCGCGGTCAGCCCGGCCGCCCCTCTGTCGGCCAAGCGTCTCCTTGCTGGACAACAGTCCGGCCTACTGAGCATCGTCCGCCGGTCGCTGGCGGATGCGGTGCCGGGAGGCTACGCGCTGACGTTTGACTCCCCCGGGACTCGACCGCACTCGCGCCGGTGCGCGACCGATAGCGATCTGCTCGGAGCGCTGACGGCGCTCCGGGTCAGCCGGGTGATGCGCATTACCGCAATTCTGGGTCTCACCGCTATTGGCAGCGCCTCGCTCCGCCTGAGCGTCACCGACGAGGAACTGCGACAGGCGAGCTTCACGCGATCCTGACCGTGTGTCTCTCCGTGCCGAGGAGGCAGCGCATGAAGGACGGATCGCTCTGGACCGCGCCCGCTGACCACCTAGCATGACCAGTGCGATCGGGTCGGCCGCGGGACGCCTTCCCATCGGGATCGCCGCGCGGGCTTTTGCGCAGACGATGGCTGCTTCTGGCATGGTGGGTCTCCCTGGTGTCGACCCGCACCTCTGGCTGGTCGATCCCGAGGCGCGCATCGTCGAGGCGTACGTCCTCCGCGGGTCCGTACGTGGTGGCTGTCGCCACGTCGGGGGATGGAGAGCCAGTGGATCTCCCCAGCTGACCTCGCCGGGGCCGGCGGCGGTTTGCGCTCCGCCCTCCCCCACGGACAGCTACCCCTTGACGCCGCCCAGCGTCAGCCCCGCCGCAATGTAGCGGCGGACGGCAAAGAAGAGGGCAATCGGCGGCAGCGCATAGATGAGGGAAGCCGCCACCGGGTAGTTCCACGGCGTATCCTCGTTGTCGAAGAACGTCGCGAGCGTTATCGCCACGGTCTTGTTCCTGGGCGAGGACAGCAGGATGAACTGGTACAGGTACTCGTTCCAGGCGGTCAGCAGCGCGTAGGTGCCCACCGCCGCGAGTGCCGGCGCCATCAGGGGGAGATAGATCTGCACATAGACCTGACCGGGCGTCGCGCCGTCGATCCGCGCTGCCTCGTCAAGCTCCAGCGGAATCAATCGGCCATACCATTGTAAGATAAGCACCGCATAGGGGACGGCGAAGGTCACATCCGCTGCGATCACTGCCCACAAGCTGTCGATCAGCCCGTAACGGTGCATCAGCAGATAGAACGGAATGACGAGGAAGTATGCAGGGACCATGTAGAGGAGGAGCGCGGCGGTGGAGATCACTCCGCCCTTACCCAACCGCATCCGGCCCAGGGCGAAGCTGGCCAGCGAACCGATCAGCACCGTCAGCGCCATCGTCATGATGCCGATGAAGAAGCTATTGCCGAGCTGGCGCCAGAAGTCTTGAAGGTACCAGTACCGCTGGAACAAGACCCCGCGGAATGCCTCGAGCGTCGGGGCGCTCGGCCAGATGTCGCCGGTGAACTCCGTATCGCCCTCGGGATCGAGGGCGATCAACATCATGTTGTAGACCGGCAGTAGCCACCAGATCAGCAGCACGACGGCGAGCACCACGGCGCCCGCGTCGCTGACAAGTCGGCGCAGCCGGCGCGGCGTCCGGCCCCTGGCCAGCGCGACACTCATAGCTGCACCTCTCTCGTGTGCAGCCTACGTATCAACAGGATCCCGAGCGGGATGAGCACGGGCAGCGCCGTCATGACGACGGCGACGCCGAGCCCGGGGTTGCCATGGTCAAACAAGTATGCGACGCCGAGCGTCGCCAGCACCTCCGTCGAACCAACGGGTGCGCCGCTGGACACGAGATCCGGAGTGTTGAAATCGCCGATCATCCAGATCGCCGAAAGCAACGTGCAGACGAGGTAGAGGTTCGCCAGCAGTGGCACAACGAGATGGACGAAGCGGCGGAAGCCGGTGGCCCCGTCGATATCGGCAGCATCGTAGAGATCCTGAGGGATCGCCGTCCGCCCTGCTAACAGGATCAGGGTCCAGAACGGCATCGTCTTCCAGGTCGAGGCGACGATGTTGGCCCCGAGAGCGAGCCAGTAGTGGCTCAACCAGTCCGGACCGTAGATGC
Organism: Candidatus Rokuibacteriota bacterium; assembly: GCA_003221635.1. Taxonomy (GTDB): domain Bacteria; phylum Methylomirabilota; class Methylomirabilia; order Rokubacteriales; family CSP1-6; genus AR31. Next base: position 20,358 of record QHSR01000106.1, read on the forward strand.
CGAACAGCTTCTCCAGCACGCTGTTCAGGAACCCCCAATAGACCATCATCCAGTGGAAGGAGATGAAGCCGGTTTGCGCCGGCAGCGCCCAGGGCAGCATCGAGACGACCAGCATCGCCTTGACCCACCAGCGGCGGCGCATGAAGAAACCCGACAGTAGCAGGGCGAGGAACATGCCGGTGTTCACGCCGATGCCGACATAGAGCGCGGTGGTGACGACCGCGTCCCAGTACTCATCGCTTGCAAACAGCTGGACGTATAGCGATGGGCTGCTCGCCATCCAAAACCCGTAGGCGATCGGAAAGATGGCAAAGGCGACCAGGACCGCCGCGTAGGGGACGATGAAAGCGATCGCCCAGGCGAACTCCGGGCCGGACAGGTGGCGGTGCCAGGACGGTCGCCACGGCCTGTTCAGCGCGCCGGGCCCGGCTGCAAGAACCTGCTCCGTGCTGCTCACAGCCGCCTCCTCACCTCTGCCCGACCGGGCGTCTCGCGAAGATCGCTTCGCGGTGGACAGCCGTGAACCACGCCGTCTCGCAGGGAAGAGCATGCCGGCCGCTCAGAGGGAGGACATCGTGCGGAGACACCGCGGGTCGCGGGTGACGAGAATGCCACCGCGCCGCCGCGCGGCTTGACGCGAGGCGCGGCGGGCGCGAGACCGCGGCGAGGGTCAGCCCTTGACCCCGCCCACCGTCAGGCCGGCGGTCATGCGCCGGCGGAACGCGTAGTAGATCGCGACCGGCGGCAGCGCGTAAATGATCGCGGTCGCCATCATGTAGTTCCAGGGCGACTGGTCACTGCTCAGGAACTGCGCGAGCGCCACCGGTACCGTCATGCTCGACTTCGAGGACAGGAGCAGGAACTGATACAGGTATTCGTTCCAGGCGAGCAGCAGCGCGTAGGTGCCGACCGCCACCAGGGCCGGCGCCATCAACGGCAGATAGATCCGCAGGTAGATCTGGGGCGGCGAGGCGCCATCGATGCGCGCCGACTCGTCGACCTCGATCGGGATGGACCGGCCGTACTCCTGGAAGACGAAGATCGCGTACGGCGTCGCGAACGCCACCAGGGCCGAGATCACCGACCACGGGTTGTTCCCGAGCCCGTAGTTCTGCATGATCCGGTAGAACGGGATCGCCAGGAACGACGCCGGGATCACGTAGGTCAACAGCGCGGCGTTGCTCACCAGCCAGCCGTGGCGGAGGCGCATGCGGCCGATCGCAAAGCTGGTCAGCGAGCCGAACAGCAACGCGAAGAA
>QHSR01000107.1 GCA_003221635.1 Candidatus Rokuibacteriota bacterium
AAGCTCCTTCTCGACCATGTTGCCGACGAAGATGCGTTTGCCGTCGGGTGAGAAGGCCGCGCCCTGCGACCAGTGGCCGATGGGCGCCTCCGCGAGGCGCGAGAGGTCCGTGCCGCTGACCCGCAGGAGGACCAGCTTGCCCGCGTCGTTGAAGAAGGGCGAGTCCTTGGGCTTGTTGCTGCCGTTCATGACGACGACCGCGACCAGCGCGCCATCGGGCGAGAGCTTGATGCCCTCCGGCGTCTGGCCGACGGTGGCGGTGCTCACAACGCGCGGGGGCGTGGCTTTGAGATCGATGATGCTGACGGTGTCGGCGTCGCCGCCGCCCCGGCCTATGTTCGCGACGGCCGCGATGGCGCCGTTGGACGCGATGTCGATGCCGTAAGGCCGAATGCCGGCGGAGATGTCGCGCTTGGTGTATTCCACCTTCGTGCCGTCGATGGACAGAACGGAGATCCGGTCGTCGCCGTCGCGGGTGACGAGCGCCAGCTTGCCGTCGGGCGAGATCGCGGCGTGGCTCGTGCCGGATTTCTCGTCGGCGACGGTCACCTTACCGGCGGGCGTCACCGTCTTGCCCTGGATCGTGTAGATCGACACGGTGCCCTCGGCGCGGTTGGCCACGAGCGCGAGCGTGCCCTGGCGGTTGATCGAGACGCCGGCCGGCGCCTTGCCGGTCTCGAGCGTGGCGATGATGCGCGGCGGCGTCGCCTTCAGATCGACCACCGACATGGTGTTGTTGGGTATCCGCTTGGTCGGGTCGTTCGGATCGAGCTTCTCGTTGGCCGTCACGAGGGCCAGCGACTCGTCGGGCGCCACCGCGACGCTGAACGGCGGGCCCACCACGCTGCCGGGAACGTCGACCTCGGCGACGACCTTCGGCGGCCAGGCCTTGAGGTCGATGACCGTCAGCGTGTCGGGCGGCGGGCTCTTCACGACCGTCGTGACGCCGTTGACGAGGGCGACCTTGTTGTCGTTGGTCGACAGGAGCAGCTGCCCGTGGGCCACGGGGACGAACGCGAAAGCCGCGAGCAGAGCGATGAGGGCGACGAGCCGGGGCGGATTCATTCGGACCTCCTCGAGGATCTGGGTCGGCGGCGCATAGAAGATCAGGTTCGGCCCACAAACGCAAGGTACACTCACCGCATGACTCTCGAGCATCCGTGGAGCGAGCCGCCCGTGCCCGGAGAAATCCGCGCGGTCGCGTCCGGAATCTACTGGTTGCGCATGCCCTTGCCGTTCCAGCTCAACCACATCAACCTCTGGCTCCTCGAGGATGGCCCGGGCTGGACCATCGTGGACACGGGCGTCGGCCTCGACGGCACGCGCGCCTTGTGGGAACGCGTGTTCGCCTCATCCCTCGCTGGCCGGCCGGTGAGCCGCGTCCTCGTCACGCACTTCCATCCCGACCACATGGGAAACGCGGGCTGGCTCACGGCGCGATGGCAGACCGAGCTCTGGTGCACGCAGGCGGAGTGGCTCTACGCCCAGTTCGCCTGGCGGAGCCGCGGGACGGCCGACTTCGAGCCGCGCCTCGCCCACTTTCGACGCCACGGGTGCGGTCCCGAGGCGCTCGTGCAGCTCGGGCGCCGGGGCAATCACTATCCGAGCCTCGTGCCCGAGGTGGCGACCGAGTTCCGGCGCATCCGTGAGGGCGACTCGCTCGCGATCGGCAAGGGGACGTTTCGCGTGCTGACCGTGCTCGGCCATGCGCCCGAGCACGCGTGCTTGTGGGACGAGGCGGGCGGCGTGCTGATCTCCGGCGATCAGGTGCTGCCGAAGATCACGACCAACGTCAGCGTCTGGTCCGAGCAACCCGGGCTCAACCCGCTCCGGCTCTATCTCGATTCGCTCGACCGCTTCCAGCCGATGGCCCCGGACATCCTGGTGCTGCCCTCGCACGGCCTGCCGTTCCGCGGCCTCCACGCGCGTCTGGGCCAGCTCCGCGACCATCACGCCGCGCGGCTCAACGAGGCGCTGGACGCGCTCGTCGAGCCGCGCAGCGCGGCCGAGCTGGTGCCCGTGCTCTTCCGCCGCCAGCTCGACAGCCACCAGCTGAGCTTCGCCCTCGGCGAAGCGCTCGCCCACCTGCGCTTCCTCGAGGACGAGGGACGAGCGGTTCGCGTCGTCGACGCCGACGGCGTTCACCGGTTCCGCAAGGCCTGACCGCGCCTACGCAGCCTGAGAATCTCCGCGTCCCGCGTCCCCGCCGTCTTGACCTCGTACACCCTTCGGCCTAGGGTGAGGTGCGGTGCGCCGGCATGGGGAGGACGAACAGTGATCGCAAGGCTCGAGCGATGAAGCTCAGAGACCGTGTCGCGCTGGTGACGGGTGGGGGATCGGGGCTCGGGCGCGCGATCGCGCTGCTCTTCGCCGAGGAGGGCGCGCGCGTCGTCGTCAACGACGTGCGCCTCGAGGTGGCCGAGAAGACGGTGTCGGAGCTGAAGGGGCCGGCGGCCGGCCGCGCGATCCAGGCCGACGTGGCGGACAGCGCCCAGGTCATGGCGATGTTCGCGACCATCGAGCGCGAACACGGCGCGCTCGATATCCTCGTCAACAACGCGGGCATCGCCTCGGGTCCCGGCGACGACCGCGCGGGAATCGGCCGGAAGGCCGAAGCGCGCATCATGGAGATGGTGAGCGGACAGGGCGCCCAGACCCACCTCGACGTCACCCAGAATCTCTCCGACGAGTCGTGGCGGCGGATGCTCGCCGTGCACCTCGACGGGACGTTCTTCTGCACGCGCGAGGCGGTCCGTCTGATGAGTCAGCGGAAGGGAGGCGCGATCATCAACCTTTCGAGCGTCGCGGCCCTCATGGGACTCGAGGCCGCGCCGCACTACGCGGCGGCGAAGGGCGGCATCCTCGCCCTCACGCGCGCGGTGGCGCGGGACGTCGCCTCGCGCGGGATCCGCGTGAACGCGATCTGTCCGGGTTACATCGACACGCCGATGACCGAGCCGATGTCGCCGCTGATCCGGGCGGCGGTGATCGCCCGCACGCCGCTCGGGCGCACCGGCGACCCGCGGGAGGTCGCCGCCACGGCGCTCTTCCTCGCCTGCGACGACAGCTCGTTCTTCACCGGGCAGTGGCTGTCGCCGAACGGCGGTCTCTTCATCGGCTGAGATGCCGGCGCCGCGCGAGCTGTCGATCCGCGGGACCCCGATCCATATGCTCCAGGAGGGCAGGGGCCCGGCCCTCCTGTTCCTGCACGGCGCCGGCGGCGCCGGCCGGTGGCTTCCGTTCCAGGAGCGCCTTGCCAGGAGCTTCAGCGTGTATGTCCCCAGCCATCCCGGCCACGGCGGCTCGCCCGCCGCCGAGTGGATCGAGCACATCTCGGATCTCGCGTTCCACTACCTCGATTTGCTGGACGAGCTCGGGGTCGAGCGTGCGCACCTGGTCGGCGCGTCCTTCGGAGGTGGATCTATCCGTTCCTGTTCGGGCTGGACATCCCCGAGATCGTGGCGACCGTTTTTCACAACCCGATGGCGGCGCTGGCCCTGGCCCCGCCCGATCAGTCGGTCGAGACGCTGGCGCTCCAGTACCGCCAGGGCGCCGCGCTCGCGCGGGTCGCCTGGAATCCCCACCTCTACGACCCGCTCCTCCGTCGCCGGCTCGGCCGCATCGCGACGCCGACGCTGCTCTGCTGGGGCGCCCACGACAAGGTCGCGCCGATCGCGCCCTGCGGCGAGACGTGGGCGAGAGAGATTCCGGGGGCGCGCCTGCGCGTGTTCGCGGACTCGGGCCACGTGCCGCACCTCGAGGAGCCGGAGGCGGTGGCGGAGGCGGTGTGCGAGTTCGTCCGCCTCCGCGGAGGCGCCGCGTGAAGTTCTACTACTTCCATCTGATGCCGTACATCATGGACCACGACGCGCCGTCGTCGTGGGTGACGTTGTCGAACCGCCACTACGACCCGGGCCTCGGCCACACGCTCTACAACCAGTACCTCGACCAGTTCGAGCACGCGGAGCGGCTCGGCTGGGACGGGCTCTGCGTCAACGAGCACCACCAGAACTGCTACGGCACGATGCCGAGCCCCAACGTGATGGCCGCGATGCTCGTGCGCCGGACCTCTCGCGCGAAGATCGCGATTCTCGGCAACGGCCTGTCGCTCCGCGACAATCCGCTTCGCGTCGCCGAGGAGATCGCGATGCTCGACGTCGTCTCCGGCGGGCGCGTGATCTCCGGGTTCGTGCGCGGCATCAGCGCGGAGTATTTCTCGACCGCCGTCAACCCGACCCACTCGCGCGACCGCTTCTACGAGGCCGCGGAGCTGATCGTGCGGGCCTGGACGGAAGAGGGCCCGTTCCCCTTCGACGGCCGCTACTACCGGTATCCCTACGTGAACCCATGGCCGCGGCCGCTCCAGAAGCCGCACCCACCGGTCTGGTGCCCGTCGCAGGGCTCGACCGAGACCGTGGAATGGGCGGCCAGGCGCCGGTTCCCGTACCTCATGGTCTTCACGCCGATCAAGCGGATCGTGCAGATCTACGGGGAATACCGCGAGGCCTGCGAGCGCTTCGGCTACAAGGCCAGCCGCTACCAGCTGACCGTCAACGTGCCGGTCGTCGTCGCCGAGAGCGACGCGAAGGCGCGCGAGCTCGCCCAGAAGCATGTCATGTGGGTGTTCAACGTGGGCCTTCGCATGCACCCGCCCTTCTGGCGGCCGCCCGGGTATATGACGGAGGCCTCGCTTCGCCGCCTGCTCGCGAACCCGCCCAAGCTGCCCAGCGAGCTGACCTTCGAGGAGGCCGAACGGGACGGCTACCTCATCTACGGCAGCCCCGCGACCGTCCGCGACAAGCTCCGGATCTTCGCGGACGAGCTCCAGGCCGGGATCCTCTGCACGGCCATGAACGGCGGCAGCCACGAGCGGACGCTCGAGCTGATGCAGCTCTTCGCGGAAGAAGTGATGCCGCACTTCCGCGAAGACGCGCACGTCGACGAGACGGCCGGCGTGGGCCGCTGACCGTCGCCGCGGTCGCGCTCAGTCCGCCAGCGCCGGCTGCACCTTGGCGGCGAGCAGGTCGATGGTCTCGAGGATCGCCGGGAACGTCGAGTACGAGACCTCCAGCGCGACGTGCCCGCAGTCGAGCGCCTGGAATCCGCGCAGCTCCTCGACGATCTGCTTCACCGAGCCGCTGAGCGTGTGGCGGCCACGGATGAGGCCCATGTCCACGGCGGGCCGGTGGACACCATCGATCAGGATGGGAATGCGGAGCGACAGAAACGGCGCGCCCTCGCGCCCGGCTTCCTTCCAGAAGCGCCGCACGGTCGCGGTGCCTTGCCGGAACGCCTCGTGGTTCATCGAGCTGGCGTGCCAGCCGTCGCCCAGCCGGGCGACCCGGCGGAACGCGCCGTCGCTGCTGCCGCCGATGTAGAGCGGCGGGCGCGGCTTCTGGAGCGGCATCGGCGAGAAGACGACGTCCTGCACGCGGTGCCGCTTCGTCTGGATCTTCGGATGCGCCTGCGTCCACAGGGCGCGCATCAGCTCGAGTGCCTCGTCGCTGCGGCTGGCGCGCTCCTTGAACGGCACGCCGAGAGTCTCGAATTCGCCTTCCAGCCAGCCGATCGCCGCCCCCACGATCAAGCGGCCGCCCGAGAGAACGTCGACGCTGGCCAGAAGCTTCGCCACGGGGATCGGCGAGCGATAGGGCAGGATCACCACGCTGGTTCCGAGCGCGAGCCGACGGGTCACGCCGGCGAGCCACGGCAGGACCGCGAGCGGGTCCAGCATGTCCTCCCGGTAGATGACGTTGGCCTGCTCCGGCACGATGACGTGATCGGTGACCCACACCGAGTCGAGCCCAACATCTTCGGCGCGACGCACGACCTCGAGCATCCGTCCGACTTCGATCGGACGACCGTAATGCGGCAAGCAGACGCCGAGCTTCATGTCAGCCCTCCCGTGTCGCGGGGTGACCGCTGATTTTCGTGGACGGCGGGCAGGGTATACTCGTTCGCGCCTGACGGCAACTCTCGACTCCTCGGAGGAAGCGCAATGGCAACGATGAGACCCGCCCGCGATGCGCGGACGGTGTCGCGACGAGACTTTCTCCTGATGTGCGCGGTGGCCTCCGGCGTCCCCGCCATGTCCCTGGACCCGCGGCAAGCCGCCGGCGGCGACGTCCCCCGCAAGGGCGGCACGCTCAGGGTCGGTTTCTACATCGAGGCGGCCACCATGGACCCGCACTTCTCGGGCAGCAAGATCGACCGGCAGGTCTACCACAACATCTATGAGCCGCTCGTGACGCTCGATGTCAAGCTCGGGATCAAGCCCGGCCTCGCCGAGGCCTGGCAGCAGCCGGATGCCAGGACGCTGATCTTCAAGCTGCGGCGAGGCGTGAAGTTCCACGATGGAACCGACTTCAACGCCGAGGCGGCCCGCTTCAACTTCAATCGCATGAAGACCGAGCCGAAGTCCGTCCGCAAGGGCGAGGTCGCCAGCATCGACACCGTCGACGTGGTCGACGCCTACACGATCAAGCTCAATCTGAAGAGGCCGGACGCGGCGCTCCTGGCCACGCTGACCGATCGCGCGGGCATGATGGTCTCGCCCAAAGCCGTCCAGGAGCGCGGCTCCGAGCTGGAGCGGAACGCCAGGGGCGCGGGCACCGGCCCCTTCGAGTTCGTCGAGTGGGTGAAGGACGCTCATCTCCTGATCAAGCGCAACGAGAGCTACTGGAACAAGCAGGGCGGCCCGTATCTCGATCGGATCCGCTACCGCCCGATCCCGGACGACACGGTCAAGCTCCAGAGCCTCCAGACCGGCGAGATCGACGTGATGGACTACGTGCAGCCGCGCGACGTCGCGGCGGTCCGGGCCGACCGCAACGTCGTCGTGGTCGACGTGCCGTCGCTGGCCGACTTCGCGTACCAGCTCAACCACACGCGACCGCCCTTCGCGACCAGGGCGCTCCGGCAGGCGGTGGCCTACGCGCTCGACCTCGACCAGATCGTGAAGGGCGTCTGGCTCAACGTGGGCGTGCCGGCCAACGGCCCGATCCCACCCACGAGCTGGGCCTACGACAAGACCATTCCGCCGATCAAGCGCGATCTGGCCAAGGTGAAGGCCAAGCTGGCCGAGGGCGGTCAGGCGAACGGCTTCACGTTCACGATGACGACCAACAACATCCCGATCAACGTCCAGGAAGCCGAGGTGATCCAGGCCCAGCTACGCGAGGCCGGCATCACGATGAAGATCAAGCTGGTCGACTCCGCCACGCTGCTCGCCGACGGCAACGGCAGGAACTTCGAGATGATCAGCTACCAGTGGAGCGGGCGCCCGGACCCGGACGGCAACACCTACCAGTTCTACAAGAGCACCCAGGGGACGTCGCTCAACTGGTCGGGCATTTCGAATCCACAGATCGACGCCCTGCTCGACCGGAGCCGCGAGGTGTCCGGCCAGGGCGAGCGCAAGAAGCTCTTCAGCGATCTGACGAAGATCCTCCAGGACGAGCTGCCGATGGTCTTCATCGTCCATCCCCTCGAGCCCAAGGCCTTCAGCCCGAAGGTCCAGGGCTACGAGCCGATCCCCGACGGGATGATGCGGTTCAAGGACGTGTGGCTGCAGTAAGGTCTCGCTGACCGACCACCTGGCGTGATGGGCCGTCTCGTCCTGCGCCGCCTGGGGGCGACCGTTCCGGTCCTGCTCCTCGTCACGGCCGGAGTGTTCCTGCTGCTTCACCTGACCCCGGGCGATCCGATCGACGTCATGATGGCGGAGTCCGTCGATGCCACGGTGAAGGAGAACCTCCGGCACGAGCTCGGGCTCGACCGGCCCCTCCACGTCCAGTACGCCGCCTGGATGGGACGGCTCCTGCGGGGCGACCTCGGGCGCTCGATCCGCAACGGCGAGCCCGTGATCGAGAACGTGAGCCGGCGCCTGCGGCCGAGTCTCGAGCTGGCGCTCTGCGCGATGGCCATCTCGCTGGTGATCGCCTTCCCGCTCGGGATCGCCTCCGCGATCCGCCGCAACACGACGATCGACCGTGCCGGGGCGACGTTCGCGCTCTTCGGGATCTGCATGCCGAACTTCCTCCTCGCCCTGCTCCTGATCTTCCTCTTCGGCGTGACGCTGCGCTGGCTGCCGATCTCCGGGTACACGGATCCACTGGAGGAGCCGTGGAACGGCCTGCGGTCGCTGGCGCTGCCGGCCGTGACGCTGGGGCTCGCCCTGGCGGCGGTCGTCACGCGCACGCTGCGCTCGAGCCTGCTCGAGGCGCTGAGCGAGGACTGGGTGCGCACGGCGCGCGCGAAAGGGCTGTCCGAGGGCGCGGTCATCTACGGCCACGTGCTGAAGAACGCGCTCATCCCCGTCGTCACCGTCGTGGGCCTCCAGCTCGGCACGTTGATCGGCGGCGCGGTGATCACGGAATACGTCTTCGCGCTGCCCGGCATCGGGCGCCTCGTGGTCGACGCGGTCTTTGCGCGCGACTATCCGCTGGTGCAAGGCGTAATTCTGCTGATCGCGGTCGGCTTCATCATCAGCAACCTCCTCGTCGACCTGCTGTATGGCTGGATCGATCCCCGAATCCGGCTTCGCTGAGCGCGCGCTCGTCGCGCGCGAGCCCGCCGTCCGCGACCGCCGCTGGGACGCGCTGCGCCGCGCGGCGCGCGCGCGGCTGGCGCCGTTCGGCGCCGCCGTGTTGCTCGCGGCCATCGTCGTCGCGCTCGCGGCGCCGCTGCTCGCGCCGTACGACCCGCTGGCGCAGAACCTCGGGAACATCCTCGCGCGCCCCGGCCGCGCGCACTGGCTCGGCACCGACAACGTCGGCCGCGACGTGCTGAGCCGCGTGATCTGGGGCACGCGCGTGTCGCTGGTGGCCGGCTTCGTGTCGGTGGCCATCGCCGCCGTCGCCGGCGGCGTGCTCGGCATGCTCGCCGGTTACGCGGGCGGCCGCGCCGACAGCGTGGTCATGCGACTGATGGACGCGGTGCTGTCGTTCCCGCCGCTGGTGCTGGCGCTGGCGCTCGGTGCCGTGCTGGGCGCGGGGCTCACGGGCGTGCTGATCGCGCTCGGTGTCGTCTACACGCCGACGTTCGCGCGGCTCATGCGCGGCCAGGTGCTCAGCGTGAAGACGCGCGACTACGTCGACGCGGCGCGCGCGCTGGGCGCCTCCGGCTGGTGGATCGCGCGCCACCACGTGCTGCCGAACGCGGCCACGCCGATCGTCGTGCAGGCGTCGTTAAGCGTGGCCTTCGCGATTCTCGCCGAAGCCTCGCTGTCGTTCCTGGGCCTCGGCGTGCAGCCGCCCGCGGCGTCGTGGGGCAGCATGATCAACGCCGGCCGCGGCTACTTGCAGCAGGCGCCGTGGATCGTGTTCGGCCCGGGCGCCGCGCTGTTCGTCACCGTCGTCGGCCTGAACTTCGTCGGCGACGCGATTCGCGACGGCCTGGACCCGCGCCTGACGCGCTGAGCACGGCGCGAGGTATACTCCCGGCCATGGCGATCGCCGCCGACTACGCCCGGCTCGAGGAGCGGATCCTCGCCCGGGACCAGGTCGGCGCGAGCGCGGCGCTATTCGGCCTCATCAAGGACAAGCGTCCCGTCGCCGAGATCGTGGC
>QHSR01000108.1 GCA_003221635.1 Candidatus Rokuibacteriota bacterium
TCGGTGTCGATGTCGTTGCCGGGCAGGGGAATGCCGCGTCCCGAGATCTGGCGCCGCTTGAAGTCGGTGGTGGTGCTCATCGCAGGATCTCCCTCACGTCGGCGACGGCGCCTGTGATGGCGGCGGCGGCGACCATGGCCGGGCTCATCGATAGAGTGCGCCCCGTGGGGCTGCCCTGGCGCCCGATGAAGTTGCGGTTGCTCGACGACGCGCTCATCTCGCGGCCGACGAGCTGGTCGGGGTTCATGCCCAGGCACATCGAGCAGCCGGCCTTGCGCCACTGAAAGCCCGCGGCCTGGAAGATCTCGTGCAGACCCTCGGCCTCCGCGGCCTTCTCCACTTGCTGCGAGCCCGGCACGATCAACGCGCGCACGTGCTTCGCGACCTTGCCCTTCTTCGCCACTTCCGCGGCGATCCGGAGGTCCGACAAACGCCCGTTCGTGCACGAGCCCACGAACGCGACGTCGATCTTCGCGCCCTTGATCGGCTGGAAGCCCATGTGGGCGAGCGCCTCGCGCTGGGTCGACCGGTCGGCCTCGGGCGCGGACTCGGGCGCCGGAATTCGCTGGCTCACACCCACCGACAGGCCCGGATTGATGCCCCACGTCACCACCGGCTCGATCGCGTCACCATTGATGCGCGCCACGTCGTCGATCGCGGCGCCCGGCTCGGTCGCCGTCGACTTCCACCAGGCGGCTGCCTTGTCGAAGGCCGCGCCCGCGGGCGCGTATTGCCGGCCGCGGAGATACTCGATCGTCGTCGCGTCGGGATTGACGTAGCCAAAGCGGGCGCCGCCCTCGATGGACATGTTGCAAACAGTCAGACGCTCCTCCATGGTCATGCGCTCGATCACCCCTCCCGCGTACTCGTACGCGTAACCCACACCGCCTTTCACTCCCAGCACGTTGATGATCGTGAGGATGACGTCTTTCGCGTAGACGCCGCGGGCGAGTGCTCCGTCCACCCGCACCTGCCGCAGCTTGGGCTTCGCCATGGCCAGGCACTGCGTGGCCAGCACGTCGCGCACCTGCGTGGTGCCGATGCCGAAGGCGATGGCGCCGACGGCGCCGTGGGTCGAGGTGTGGCTGTCGCCGCAGGCGATGGTCATGCCCGGCTGGCTCAGGCCCAGCTCCGGCCCGATCACGTGGACGATGCCCTGCTTGCCGGTCGACATGTCGAACAGCGGCAGCTTGAACTCCTTCATGTTCCGGATCATGTGGACCGCCATCTCCTCCGCCAGGGGGTCGGCGTAGGGGCGGGTCTGGTCGGTCGTCGGGATGATGTGGTCCAGCGTCCCGAAGGTGCGCTCGGGCATGCGCACCTTGAGCTTCGAATCCTTGAGCATCTGGAAGGCCTGCGGCGTCGTCACCTCGTGGATCAGGTGCAGGCCGATCAGGAGCTGGGTCTGGCCCGACGGCAGCGTCCGGACCGTGTGGGCTTCCCACACTTTATCGAGCAGCGTGCGTGCCATGAGACTCCTCCTTGAGCGCGGACCCTTCCGGCCTCAGAGGCCGCGGGCGAAGGCGCCGCGTCGCGTATCGTGCCCCAACGCGACCGTCGTGTCCATCCTCACGAAGCTCCCGAGAGGGGGTGGCGATGGCCGCTTTCCGAGCGAGGGTCGGCGGAGCTACACTAGCGCTGGCGCCGGCACCCCGCCGGCTCGTCGAAACCAGGGAAGGGGGAGGACATCATGATGCGGCTCAAGGAAATCGGCCACGTTCTGCTGCGGGTGCTCGACCTGGAGCGCTCCAAGAAGTTCTACTCGGAGGTCCTCGGGTTCCAGGTGCTGGAGGAAGACCCCGAGCACGGCGGAACCTTCATGGCTCTCGAGGGGCAGAGCCATGCGATCGACCTCTTCCAGGTCAAGGATGCCGAGGCCGCCCAGCAGCAGACGCCGGGTGTCCGGGGTCTCGGTCACATCGCCTTCCGCGTGGAGAGCGAGTCGGCGCTCAAGGACGCGTACGCCACGCTCCAGGAGCACGGCGTGGAGATCACGCGCACGATCGATCACGTCAGCCAGAAGAGCGTCTACTTCCACGATCCGGACGGCAACACGCTCGAGATCTACTACGAGCTCCCCGACGCCCTGGAGATCTTCGCTCGAGGCCGGAACGACCGGGACGTTCCGCTCGCCCTGGACCGATAGGCCCAGGGGCCTGGATCGAAGATCGGAATGACGAGCCCCACGACTGCCGGAGGAGCGTGATCGCCGACGGCTGCCGACTCTACATCATCACGCCCGAGACCTTCGACCTTCACACCTTCCCCGACGCGCTCACTCGGGCGCTCGACGCGGGCGATGTCGCCGCGGTCCAGCTGCGGCTGAAGAACTCCGACGATGACGTCTGGAAACGAACGATCGACGCGCTCCGTCCCGTTTCCAAGTCGCGCGCCGTCCCGTTCTTGTTGAACGATCGCGCCGATCTCGTCGTCGCCGCGGGGTGCGACGGCGCCCACGTTGGCCAGACGGACATGCCCGCGCGCGAGGCGCGCCGCCTGATGGGCCCCGACCTCACGCTCGGCGTCACCTGCAAGTCCTCCTTTGACCTCGCCCAGCGCGCGGTCGAGGAGGGCGCCGACTACGTGGCATTCGGCGCCTTTTTCCCTTCCACCTCGAAGCAGGTCACCAACCTCGCCGATCCCGAGATCTTGCGTCGCTGGTCGCAGCGGAAGGCACTGCCCTCCTGCGCCATCGGCGGCATCACCGCGGCGAATCTCGCCCCGCTGGTGCAGGCGGGCGCGAATCTCCTCGCCATCATCGGCGGCGTCTGGAACCACGCCGAGGGTCCCGCCGCCGGCGTGCGCGCCATCAATGCCGCGATCAAGTCCGCCATGGGCTGACCGGCGGGGTGACGCGAGGCTCGCTTCCTAGCTGGTGAAGATGCCCTCCGGGATCAGGGCCGACACGACGTAGTTCGGCACGTCGACCACGTTACTGATACGCAAGTCCGCCGCCACGCTGCAGAGGACGTACGCCTGCTCGCGGCTCCATCCCCGTTCTTGCAGCAGATCGATCATGTTGAGCAGCGCGTTCCGGCAGGCGAGCGTCAGGTTCTCCCCGTCGTTCACGCCGTCGTCCCGGATCGGCATGCCCATGGCGGCGACGAATCCCCGTGGCGCCGCCCACTCCGGCGGCGCGAAGTACCCGGCGTGCGAGAAGCGCGGGCCGCGCATCGCGCGCGCCGCCCCGGTGCCCTTCAGCACGCGGAAGCGGACGGCGGCGGTGGCGCCCATCTCCACGGCGGTGACGCAGACCTCGCCATCACCCTGGGCGAAATGGCCGTCACCGGTCGAGAACAGCGCCCCTTCGACCGCGACGGGCAGAAGCAGCTTCGAGCCCTTGGTGAGCTGCTTGACGTCGAAGTTGCCACCGTTCTCTCGGGGCGGCAGCGTTCTGATGCCCTCGGTCGCCGCCGGGCCGCGGCTCGGAACTGCGCCGGTGGCGTCGGGTGGGAACACGAACCCGCCGCGAGCGAGCAGATCGTTCTCGCGCGCCGTCCACGCGCGCACCTGTGCCGCCGAGGGCGCAACGCCGGACACGCCCATGAACGGCGCACCGGGAATCCGGACTCCAGGCAGCTTCGATGACGTCGCCCAGCCGTCGCGGATCTGCCAGTGGACCAGAAACGGGGTGGTGAAGAGGTCGCGCAGGAAGCCGAGCCCCGGGACGATCGCCGTGAACGCGTGAGGCTGCGGGACGATGTCGAGGAACTCGATCTCCAGAGCGTCGCCGGGCTGGGCGCCCTTGACGAAGACCGGGCCTGTCAGGGGATGGATGGCGCCGGCCTCCATCTGGGCCATGTCCGCCTCGCTGGTGGAGGGACCGAGCTGGCCGTCGATGCCGTCGCGCGTCGCCAGAACCACTTCTTCGCCCTCCTCGACGCTGAGAATGGGCGGCACGCCCGGATGGAACCGGTTGTGTCCCGTCGTCGGCTGATCCTTCAATCGCTTGCCCCGGTCGATCTCGACGCTCTTCATCGACGCCTCCTGTACACTGCCCGCTGACAATCTCACTACGGCCAGAACGGAGCCATCATGACCGACAAGCCCTTTCACGTCTACGTCATCCAGGGACGCGGCGAGATGGACTACAGCGACTGCCAGGCGGCGCTGACCCGGGTCCCGGCGACGATGACTGCGCTGCCGTTCCTCGGCACCGAGGACGAGGTGATCGCGCGCACGCGCGACGCCGACGCGCTCGTGGTCTCGTTCTCGCCGGTCACGCGCGGCGTGATGGGCGCGCTCGAGGGGCTCAAGACCGTCGTGCGCACCGGGGTGGGCTACGACGTCATCGACGTCCCCGCCGCCACCGAGCTGGGCGTGATCGTCGTGAACATCCCCGACCTCTGGGTGCGCGAGGTCGCGAACCACGCGCTCGCGCTGCTGCTGGCCTGGAACCGCCAGATCGTCACGTCGGACCGGCAGGTGCACGCCGGCGTGTGGAGCGGGAGAGTGCCGGGCGACCGAACGGGATCGCTGCACGGCGAGACGGTCGGCATCGTCGGCCTCGGCAACATCGGCAGCGCCTTCGCCCGACGGGTGGCTGCGTTCGAGACCAAGGTGATCGCGTGCGATCCCTACGTGGACGAGGGGCGCTTCGCCGACCTCGGCGTGGAGCGCGTCTCGCTCGAAACCCTGGCGGCGCGCGCCGACTACGTCTCCATCCACACGCTGCTGAACGCCGAGACGCGCCATCTGATCGGCGAGTCGTTCTTCCGCCGCATGAAGCCGACGGCCATCCTGATCAACACCTCACGCGGTCCGGTGGTCGACGAGGTGGCGCTGGCCCGTGCGCTCCGAGACAAGCGCCTGGCGGGCGCGGCGCTGGATGTGTGGGAGCGGGAGCCGGTCGCCGGCGACAACCCCCTCTTGACGATGGACAACGTCATCGCCACGCCCCACGCCGCCTATTTCTCGTCGGCCGCGGTCGCCCAGGTGCCGCGGCGGTGCGGCGAGGAGATCGCGCGGGCCCTCACCGGGCAGCGGCCGCTCAACGTGGTGAACCCGGAGGTGTACGCGTCCGGCGCGGCGCGCCGGAGCTGAGGGCTACTGCTTCACGGCGCCGAACGTGAGGCCGGTGACGATGTGCCGCTGACCGAGGAGGGCGACGAGGAGCACCGGCAGGGTGATGAGCGTGGCGGCGGCGGCCAGCGTGCCCCAGTTGATCTCCTCGTTCGGGGATGTTCTTCTCGAGCACATCGATGAACGGGTGCTTGGTCAGGAGCAGGAAGAGCTCCTTGCCCTGGAAGCGCTTCCAGTTGAAGCCCTGCGCGCGCGCCGGAGTCCAGACGAACGGCCCGGCGGCGGCGCCGGCGGCCACCGTCGCCACGAAGGCGCGACGGGTGAGTCGGCGAGCGGTCATCGAGCGCTCCTTCACCGGATCTGCTTGTGCGTGAACTCGCCGATCAGCTCGAGGGCGCGAGTGGACGCGGGTGAGCCGGGCTTGCGCATGATGAAGCCCTGGCCCTCGCCGTCGAACAGCTCGAGATCGACCACCCCGCCCGCCTTGCGATAGGCCGCGACGAAGCGATCGAGGTGGGGCCGGGGATGCGCGAGGTCCTCGGTGCCCTGCAAGTAGAGCACCGGCGGGAGCAGCGTCTTCTCGCCCTGCTCGAGCGCCCGCGCCGGGGCGCCCTCGTCCATTGCCGCCTCGGTCCGCCAGTACGCGTCGTGGCAGGGGAGCAGTTCATCGACCGCCAGCGGGTACGGCTTGCCCTTGGCCTCAATGTCCTTCGCGTAGCGGTAGCGGCCGAGGGGATCGATGACCGGCGAGCACATGATCACGCACCGCACCGTCGCGTCGGCGGTCGATCCCGCCGGCTGCGGCAGCGCGGCGTAGCGCGGATCGAACGGGCGCATGGCGAGCAGCATCGCCTGGTGGCCGCCGCTCGAGTTGCCCATCGAGCCCACCAGGTCGGGCCGGCTCCCGAGCTCCGTCGCCCGCGCCTTGAGCCAGCGGATCGCGTAGTGGATGTCCTGGAACGAGGCGGGGTACGGCGCCACCGGCGGCTGCCGCCAGTCGAGCGCGGCCACGATCACGCCGGTCCTGGCCAGCGTCTCGTGGATCAGCGTGTCGGCGAGACGGTCTGAGCTGCGGCCGGTAGAGACGCGCGAGCTGCGGCGCGCCGGCGTGACGGATGTACTCGACGTCCTCGATCTTTACTTCGTAGCTCATGACGGCCTCCTGGAGCTTTGTCGACTCAACGTTGCCTGCGGGGATTCTAGAACAAAGCGGGCGTGTCTTCACTGTGTTACGCTGCGCGCGTTCGCCGGGCGACCGGCTACACAACCACGCGAGGTGCGACAGTGCGACCGAACAGGATCAAGCAGATGTGGCGCGACGGCAAGTTCGTGACGCTGGGCTGGCTCTCGGTGTCCCACGGGTTCACCGCCGAGGTGATGGCGCGCCAGGGTTTTGACGCCCTCTGCGTGGACATGCAGCACGGCACGACCGACATGAACGGCGTCTGGCCGATGCTGCAGGCGATCTCCCAGACCGACACGGTGCCGGTCGTACGGGTGCCGTGGAACGACCCGCCGACGATCATGAAGGCGCTGGACCTGGGCGCCTACGCCATCATCGTTCCGCTGATCAATACCGCCGAGGACGCGGCGAAGGCGGTAGCCGCGTGTCGCTATCCGCCCCTGGGCATGCGCTCCTCCGGCCCGGTGCGCGCCGTGCACTACGGCGGCGCCGATTATTTGGCCAAGGCGAACGACGAGATCGTCGTGATGGCGATGATCGAGACCAAAGAGGGGCTCGCCAACCTGGACAAGATCTGCGCGACGCCGGGGCTCGACGCCGTGTACATCGGCCCATCCGACCTGTCGTTCGCGCTCGGCCTGGCCCCGCGCGGCGACAATCCGGACCCGGTGCACATCGCCACGTGCGACAAGATCCGCGATGCGGCGCACAAGCACGGCATCAAGGCGGTCATGCACTGCGCGAGCGCGACGTTCGCGGCGGGCGCGGTGAAGCGCGGCTTCGACATGATCATGCTCACGTCGGACCTGGCGTCGATGATCGCCGGCGCCCGCCGTCAGCTCGACGATCTGAAGGCCGCGACCGCGTAAGGCGAGGATGACGATGCGCTATCGCGCGTTCGGCAGGACCGGGTTGCAGGTATCGGCGGTGGGCTTCGGCTGCTGGCCGATGGCCGGCGACCGCTATGGAGCGATCGAGGACGACGAGGCCGTCAAGGCCATCCACCGCGCCCTGGATCGGGGCGTGAACTGTGTGGACACCGCGCCGGCCTACGGCGCCGGCCACTCAGAAGAGGTCGTCGCGCGCGCCCTCGAGAAGCGCCGCCGCGACGTCATCCTCGTCACCAAGTGCGGGGTGAAGGCGCCACCACCCGGCCAGCTCGGGCCGCTCCGCGACTCGAGCCGCGTGAACATCCTCTATGAAATCGACGCGAGCCTGAAGCGTCTGCGCACCGACTGGGTGGACGTACTGCTCGTCCACTGGCCGGACTCGGGCACGCCGTTCGAGGAGACGATGCGCGGGCTCGACGAGGTGGTGACTTCCGGGCGCGCCCGCTTCGTGGGCGTCTCGAACTTTACCGGCCCAATGATCGCCGAGTGCATGCGTACGCGGCGCATCGACGTCTCGCAGGTGGGCTATCACATGTTCGATCGTCGCCAGGAGCAGGAGAGCTTTCCAGCCTGCCTCACCCACGGCATCGGTGTCATGGGTTACGGCTCGCTGGGCCACGGCCTCCTCACCGGCGCCTTCACCGCCGCGACGAGCTTCGGAGACCCCGCCCGCGACTGGCGCGGCAACGGCGTGGCCTTCGGCCAGCCGATTTTCCGTGGCGACAATTTCAGGACGAACGTCGGCGTGGTCGAGCGGCTTCGCCGCGAGGTCGCCGAGCCGCGTGGTGTGCCCCTGAGCCAGATCGCGCTGGCCTGGGTGCTCGGTCACCCCGCGATCAGCACCGCGCTGGTCGGCGCGCGCACGCCCGCGGAGGTCGACGCCAACGACGCCGGCGCCGAGCTCGAGCTGTCCTCGGGCGAGCGCGCCAAGATCGACGCGATCCTGGCCGGTGCGGCGGGCCGCGTGCGCGAGTTCACGCCGCTGCGCCCGGCCATGGAGCCGTGGGGCGCGGAGATTCCCGCTGACCGGACGAGCTGAGGCGAGGGCGATGCGTCAGTCGAGGCGCTGCGCCGAAGCAGTACCACGACCTTGATCATTGCGCCAGCGCTCCGCCATCGATGACGAGCTCGCTCCCGGTCATGTACGCCGAGTCGTCCGACGCCAGATAGAGCACGGCGGTCACGATCTCGGCCACCGTTCCCATCCGCCCCAGCGGGACCCGTAGCAGCCGCTGCCTCAGGACCTCCGGGTCGGGCATGGCGCTGTGGAGCATCTCCGTGTCGACCGGGCCGGGGTGGACCGAGTTGCAGCGGATCTTGTCCTTGGCGTGCTGGCTCGCCGTCACCTTCGTGAAGATCCGGATGGCGCCCTTGCTGGCCGCGTAGGCGGGCTCCTGGTGCAGTGACTGGCCGATCCCGGCCACCGAGGAAAGGTTCACGATCGAGCCGCCGCCGGCCCGGCGCATGGCCGGAATCGCGTACTTCGTACCCAGGAACACGCCCTTGGCGTTCACCGCCATCACGCGATCCCACTCGGCCGCCGTGCGGTCTTCGATCGCGACGCGCGGGATGACGATCGCGGCATTGTTGATCAGGATGTTCAGCTTGCCGTAGCGGCCGGTCGCCGTCTGGATAGCGCTTTGCCAGTCGGCTTCGCTCGTGACGTCCAGATGCACATACGTGGCCTCGCCCCCATTGGCGCGAATGGTCGCCTCGACCTTCTGACCTTCGGCGTCCCGGGCGTCGCCGAAGACGACCTTCGCGCCTTCCCTGGCGAACGTCTCGGCTTCCGCCGCTCCCTGTCCCCGCGCGCCACCGCTGATGAGCGCGACCTTGCCGTCCAGCTTTCCCATGGCGTTCTCCCTGTTCTGCGTCGCGTGGGTCTCAGCGCGCGGGCGCCGGGTGCGTGGCGACCCAGTGTTTGGCGATGTCGATGCGCCGCGTGAACCACACGCCCTTGTGAAGTCCGATGTAGTCCAGCGCCCGCTCGAGGCCGGCTGCCCGGGACGGGTGCCCGATGAGCCGCAGGTGCAACCCGAGCGACATCATCTTGGGCTGCGTCTTGCCCTCGCGGTACAGCACGTCGAAGCCGTCTTTCACGAACGTGAAGTAGTCGTCCGCGGTGAAGAAGCCACCCCGGCCGAACTTCGAATCGTTGGCGGTGAGGCTGTACGGCACCACCAGGTGCGGGCGCTCGTTCACGCGCACCCAGTACGGCAGCTCGT
Source organism: Candidatus Rokuibacteriota bacterium (assembly GCA_003221635.1). GTDB lineage: Bacteria > Methylomirabilota > Methylomirabilia > Rokubacteriales > CSP1-6 > AR31. The sequence goes on from QHSR01000108.1 coordinate 9,321, forward strand.
CGTTGTAGGCATCCGAGTCGTAGAGAAACCCGCCCTCTTCGACGATGAGGCGCCGCGTATTCACGCTGGGCCCGGAGCGGCAGTACCAGCCGAGCGGCCGCTCGCCGACGGTCTTCTGCATCGACTCGACGGCCATCCGGATGTGCGCACGCTCCTGCTCTTCGGTGAGCTCCCAGTGCTTGATCCATCGCCAGCCGTGCGAGCAGACGTCGAATCCGGCCTCGCGGATGGCGGCGGCGACGGCCGGGTTGCGCTCGAGCGCCAGCGCGCAGCCGAACACGGTCAGCGGCAGCCCGCGTTCCTTGAAGATGCGCAGCACGCGCCAGAAGCCCACCCGGCTGCCGTACTCGAACAAGCCCTCGGCCGCGAGGTCGCGGCCCGGCACCCCGGAGTCGGCGCCCCCGGCCTCGGTCAGCGTGGCCTCGGAGAAGCCGTCGTCGTGCATGTTGTACTCGGAGCCTTCTTCGTAGTTGATCACGAAGTTCACGGCGATCCGCGCCTCGCCCGGCCAGCGCGGGTGAGGCGGATTGCCGCCGTAGCCGATCAGATCGCGCGGATAGGGGGTAGACATTGGCGAGATTCTAGAACATCTTGGCGTCGAGGAGGGCAGCCCGATGACGCCGGCCATGATTCTCTCGTCCGACTCTCACGTCTTCGAGCCGCCGGACCTGTGGACGACGCGCATCGACGCGGCCTTTCGCGATCGGGCGCCCCGGATGCAGCGCACCGACGGCGCCGACCAGCTCGTGGTCGAGGCGGACCAGGTGATCTCCGGCATCGGGCTCATCTCCAACGCCGGCGCGCGGTTCGAGGCGCCGGAGACTATTTCCGGCCAGGGGCGTTTCGAGGACGTCCCGCGGGGAGGGTACGACCCGGTGCAGCACCTCCGGGACATGGAGGTCGACGGCGTGGCCGGCGAGGTGCTCTACCCCTCGCAGGGCCTGTTCTACTTCCGGGTGGCCGACACGGCCCTGATGTCGGCGATCTTCCGCGCCTACAACGACTGGCTGGCCGAGTTCTGTAAGACCGACGCGTCGCGGCTCAAGGGCATCGCCATGATCAACCTGGACGACGTCCAGGACGGTATCCGCGAGCTGGAGCGCGCCGCGCGCCTGGGGCTGGGCGGCGCGATGATCACGGAGTATCCGCTCGAGCACCGGCGCTACGACCAGCCCGAGTACGAGCCGTTCTGGGCGGCGGCCCAGGCGCTCGGGATGCCGCTCAGCCTGCACACGGCGACGCGACGGCAAGGCAAGATCCGCGGCGCCGGCGACAAGACGCTGCGCGACGCGAGCAGTCGCGCGACGAAAGCGTTCTATCCCGCCCTCTCGATGTGCGACCTGATCTTCTCGGGCGTCTTCGAGCGTTATCCCCGCCTCACGCTGGCGATCGTCGAGTTCGAGCTCGCGTGGGCTCCCCACGTGCTCACCAGCATGGACTACACCTATCGCGAGCGCCACGGCGAGGCGATCTATCGGTTCAAGGGCGGCATGCGTCCCAGCGATTTCTTCCATCGAAACATCGTCCTGAGCTTCCAGGAGGACGTCATCGGGATTCGCCTGCGCGACGCAATCGGCGTGGACAACATGATGTGGGGTTCTGACTATCCGCACAGCGAGTCCACGTTCCCACGGTCGCGCGAAATCTTGAAGGCGATCCTGGCCGGCGTGCCGGACGACGAGCAGGCGAAGATCGTCGGCGGCAATACCGCGCGCGTGTACCGCTTCGACGTGGCTCGGGTGACCGCCCATGCTTGAGGAGCCGACCTCCCTCCGCGTGAAAGACCCCGGCGTGCGCGCGCTGTTCACCGAGGCCGCGCGATTCCAGTCCTGGCTCGACGTGGAAGCGGCCCTGGCCCAGGCGCAGGCCGAGCTGGGCATCATCCCAGAGAACGCCGCGCGCGAGATCGTCAGCAAGGCACACCTGAAGTACCTGGATCTGGCCGCCGTGCGCGCCGGCCTGGAGAAGACCGGCCATCCGCTGGTGCCGCTCGTCTGGGAGCTGGATCGCGTCTGCGAGGGCGACGCCGGCGGCTACGTGCACTGGGGCGCCACGACCCAGAACGTCACGCAGACCGGCCTGCTGCTTCAAGTGCGCCGGGCCCACGATATCTTCCTGCGCCAGATCGCCGTGATCCTGACCACGCTCGCCGACCTGGCGGAGCGCACCAAGGCCGACTTGCTCCCGGGCCGCACGCACGGTCAGCACGCGGTGCCCGCCACGTTCGGCTTCAAGGTGGCGGTGTGGATCGACGAGCTCTGTCGTCATGTCGAGCGGCTGCGCGGCTGCGAGGGCCGCGTGTTCGTGGCGATGCTCGGCGGCGGCGCCGGGACGCTCGCGTCGCTCGGCGAGCCCGGCCTCGCCACCCAGGAGAAGATGGCGACCCACCTCGGAATGCGCGCGATGAGCATGCCGGCGCGCACGATCGGAGACCACCAGGCCGAGTACGTCGTGCTGCTCGGCATGCTCGCCGCCACGTGCGGCAAGATCGGGCGCGAGATCTACACCCTGATGAAGCAGGAATTCGGCGAGGTCGAAGAGCCGGTGCCGCCCGGCACGGTGGGCAGTAGCACCATGCCCCAGAAGCGCAATCCGAAGCTATCGCAGGACATCATCGCCGCGGCGGCCCAGATCCGCGCCCTGGTGCCGCTGGCCCTGGACGCGATGCACACCGAGCACGAGGCCGACCGCACGACCAGCATCATGATGAGCCGCGCGCTCACCCAGAGCTGCGAGCTCACCGGCGACATGCTGCAGCGG
>QHSR01000241.1:0-6556 GCA_003221635.1 Candidatus Rokuibacteriota bacterium
GAGATCGAGCTGGACGGACGGAAGCTCGTCGGCAGCGCCCAGCGACGCTACGGAAGCACGTTCCTCCAGCACGGGTCCGTCCTCCTGGGCGTCGACGCCGAGCGTCTCGCCCACCTCTTTCCCACCACTCCGGATCCGCTCGCGACCATGACGACGCTCGAGGCGGCGCTCGGTCACCGGCCGAAGTTCGACGACGTCGTGACCGCGCTGGCCGCCGCCTTCGAGACGGAGCATGCGATCGATCTCCGGCCCGACGGGCTCGCCGCCGACGAGATCGCGGTCGTCGAGCGTCTCGTTCGGGAGAAGTACGCCACCGACGTCTGGCTCACCGGTCCCCCGTGAGCCGCGAGTATCCCGACTATCCCAGGGTCGGCGTCGGCGCCGTCATCCTGCACGAAGACAAGGTGCTGCTCGTGCGGCGCGGCCAGTCGCCCTCGTTCGGGAAGTGGAGCTTGCCCGGGGGTCTCGTCGAGCTCGGCGAGACCACGCGCGAGGCCATCGCGCGCGAGATCATGGAAGAGTGCGGGATCAAGATCCGGATCGTCGACGTGGCGGGGATGCTCGACCGCATCGTGAAGGACGACACGGGCCGCGTCCGATATCATTACGTGCTGGTGGACTACCTGGCGTATCCGGACTCCTTGGACGTCGTGGCGGGAAGCGACGCTGGCGATGCGCAGTGGGTGGAGATCGAGCGGGTGGCCGAGCTCGACACGACCCAGGGGCTCCTGGACATGATCCGGCGGGCCGAGGCGTTGAGAGGGCCGAGGCGCTAAGAGGGGACAGAGCGAGTGAAGGTCGGGATCAGCACGAAGCGACTCGAGGACGTCGCCGCCGACGCGCTCGTCGTCGGCCTGTACGTGGGGGAAACGAAGCTGCCGGAGCGCCTCGCGCGCCTCGATCGGGCGGCGCAGGGGCAGCTCAAGCGTGTGCTCGACGCCGAGAAGTTCCAGGGGAAATCGGGACAGGTCACGCACGCGCACGCCGATGGGCGTCGCATCGTCGTCGCGGGGCTCGGCCCCCGCGCGGAAACGACGTCCGAAGTCCTGCGCCGGGCCGCCGCCGCGGGGGTGCGCCGGGCGCGCGACCTCGGCGCCCGGACGGTCGCCGTCGAGGTGCTCGGCGACCGGCTGACCGCGCGGCAGCGAGCGCAGGCCGTGGTGGAAGGCGCCATCCTCGGCACATACAGCTTCGACCGTTACAAGCGCGAGAAACCCGACAAGACGGTCAGCGAGCTCCACGTCGTGGAGCCGGATGCTCGCCGGGCGCGCGAAGCGAGAGACGGCATGCATCGCGGCGAGGCGTTCGCGCTGGCGACGTCGTTCGCGCGCGACCTGATCAACGCGCCGGCGAACGAGCTGCATCCGACCGATCTCGCGCGCGCCGCCACCGAGCTCGCGAACGGATCGCGGCTCGGCGTCAAGGTGTTCGAGCGTGCCGAGTGCCAGGAGATGGGCATGGGGGCGTTCCTCGGGGTCGCGGCGGGGAGCGAGCAGCCGCCGAAGTTCATCCACCTGATCTATAGCCCGGCCGGGCGGCCCCCCGCCGGTCGCAAGCGCAAGAAGGTCGTGCTCATCGGCAAGGGCATCACGTTCGACTCGGGCGGGCTCGACCTCAAGCCCCCCGAGGGCATGCTGCGGATGAAATACGACATGGCCGGCGCCGCCGCGGTGCTGGGGATCATGCGGGCGTTGCCGGCGCTCAAGCCGCCGATCGAAGTGCACGGCCTGATCGCGGCGACGGAGAACATGCCGTCGGGCTCGGCCATTCGCCCGGGCGACGTGCTGCGGGCGATGAACGGCACGACGATCGAGATCGGGAACACGGACGCCGAGGGGCGCCTGACCCTCGCCGACGGGCTCTGCTTCGCCAACACGCACGTGCAGCCCGACGAGATCATCGATATGGCGACGCTGACCGGCGCGTGCGTCGTGGCCCTCGGCCAGCTCTGCTCGGGGCTCATGGCGAACAATCAGGCGCTGGCGAATCGGCTCATGAAGGCCGCGGACGCGGCCGGCGAGCGGCTCTGGCAGCTCCCGCTGATCGACGAGTACCGCGAGCATCTCAAGAGCGAGGTGGCGGACCTCAATAACGTCGGACCGCGCGGGGGCGGCGCCATTACGGCCGGCCTGTTCTTGAAAGAGTTTGCGGGCAAGACGCCGTGGGCGCATCTGGACATCGCCGGCCCGGCCTTCACCGAAAAAGATCTGCCCCTGGCGCCGAAGGGCGCCACCGGTTTCGCCGTGCGGACGGTTCTGACCTACCTCGGAGAGTAGCGGTGGGCGGCGCGGTCGATCTGCACTCGCACACGACCGCGTCCGACGGGACGCTCGCGCCCCGCGACCTCGTACGCCTCGCGGCGAGGCACGGGGTGCGCATCCTCGCCGTGACCGACCACGACTCCACCGACGGCCTTCACGAAGCGATGGACGAAGCGCGGAAGCTCGCGCCGCTCGAGATCGTCCCCGGCCTCGAGATCAACTGCGACGTCCCCGGCGCCGAGATCCACGTCCTCGGATACTGCGCGGACTGGGAGGCGGCGTGGTTCCAGGAGTTCCTCGGCGCGCAGCGGGAGGAGCGTCGTCGCCGCGTCCACCAGCTCGCCGAGCGGCTGGCCGAGCTCGGGATGCCGATCGATCCGGCCGACGTCTTCGCCCTCGTGAAGGAGGGCTCGGCCGGCCGACCGCATGTCGCGCAGGTGATGGTCGACCGCGGCTACGTGAAGTCCGTGCGCGAGGCGTTCGATCGGTACCTCTCGACGAACGGCCCCGCGAACGTCCCGCGCAAGCGGCTCACGCCCGTCGAGGCCGTGCGCATCATCCGGCGCGCGCGCGGCGTGCCGGTGCTGGCCCATCCGGGGCTCGCGAACCGGGACGAGCTGATCCCCGAGCTGGTCGAGGCCGGGTTGCTCGGCATCGAGACGTACTATCCCGAGCACTCGACGGCGCAGACGACGGCGTACCGCGAGATGTGCGCGCGGCTCGGACTCGTCGCCACCGGCGGCTCCGACTTCCACGGCCCCCGCGTCGGAGGCGCCCGGCATCCGGGCGTCCAGCCCGTACCCGAGAGCGCCTGGCAAGAATTACAGAGCCGGCTTGCGTCGCTTTCAGGCCCCCCGCTCGATGCGCCGGCCTCGTCGACCCCGCTCCCATGACGACCCTCCAGGCCCAGGTCTTCGGGTTCACAGACTGCCAAGACACGCGCAAGGCGCAGCGCTTCTTCAAGGAACGCGGCGTCGCCGTGCACTTCGTGGACCTGAAGGAGCGTCCGGCGGCGCGCGGCGAGCTCAGGCGCTTCGCCGAGAAGTTCGGTGCCGGGGCGCTCATCGACCGCGAGGGCGCGCGCTTCAAGGCGCTCGGCCTCCGCGTCGCCGGCGATTCGCCCGAGCGGCTGCTCGAGCGCGCGCTGACCGAGCCGCGTCTGCTCCGGACGCCGCTCGTGCGCTGCGGCGGGCGCGTCGCGATCGGTCACGCGCCCGAGGCCTGGCACGCGTGGGTGGAGGCGGCGAAGCAAGGCGCCGGGAAGCCGGCGTGACGCCGCGCCCGTTCACGATCACGGTGCCCGACGAGGTGCTGGCCGACCTGCGCGCCCGGCTCGAGCGCGTGCGCTGGCCGGATGAGCCCCCGGACGCGGGCTGGCGCTACGGCACGAGCGTCGCCTACATGCAGGAGCTGGTCGAGCACTGGCGCTCGCGCTACGACTGGCGCGCTCACGAGGCGCGCCTGAACACGCTCCGGCAGTTCACCGTGGACCTGGCCGGGATCGACGTCCACTTCATCCACGAGCCTGGCGTCGGCCCGGCGCCGATGCCGCTCCTGCTCTCTCACGGCTGGCCTGGGTCGATCGTGGAGTTCGAGCGAATCCTTCCGATGCTGACCGATCCCGCGCGCTTCGGCGGCGACCCGGCGGACGCGTTCACGGTCGTCGCGCCGTCACTGCCCGGCTACGGCTTCTCCTTCCGCCCGAATCAGCCGCGCTTCGGCGTGGAGGAGATCGCCGATGTCTTCGCGCGTCTCATGACCGAGGTGCTCGGCTATCGCCGCTTCGCCGCCCAGGGCGGCGACTGGGGCGCCTTCATCACCTCGCGGCTCGGCCTCCGGTACCCCGAGCGCCTGGCGGGGATTCATCTGAACCTGCTCGCCGTCCGGCGCGATCCCGCGCTGCCCGACGCGCCGACCGCCGAGGAGCGCGCGTACATCCAGCAGCTCCAGCACTGGCAGCGAGAAGAGACCGGCTACCAGTGGATCCAGGGCACGAAGCCGCAGACGCTCGCCTACGGCCTCAGCGACTCGCCGGTCGGGCTCGCCGCGTGGATCGTCGAGAAGTTCCGGACGTGGAGCGACTGCGGGGAGGACGTCGAGGGGCGCTTCCCGAAGGACACGCTGCTGACCAACGTGATGCTCTACTGGATCACCGGCACGATCAATTCATCGTTCTGGCCGTACTACGCGCGCCTCCACCGACCGTGGCCGATTCCCGACGGCAAGCGCGTCACGGTGCCGACGGCCTACGCGGCGTTCCCGCGCGAGATCCTGCTGCCGCCCCGCGCGTGGGCCGAGCGGACCTACAACATCCAGCGCTGGACCATGATGCCGGCCGGCGGCCACTTCGCCGCCCTCGAAGAACCCGAAGCCCTCGCCACCGATATCCGCGCCTTCTTCCACCCCCTCCGCTGACGCCCACAAACCAAGCGGGAGACCTCAAACCCGAAGGCAGGCGAGGGTCGGCCGGCGGCGAGTGCGGGCGGGGCGCGGCCGGGGTCGAAGCGACCCGTCCCCTCCACGCGACGGCGGGGCGCCGCGCGCCCGGATGGAGCCCAGCCGCCGCGGAGCAGCGCACGCGTGCCGCGTGCTCGTCTCGACCCCGACCGCGCCCCTCTCGCACTCGCCGCCGGCCGGGCTCCGCTAGCTAAGAGCCGATGAGCTTGCGAGCCTTGGCCGCGTTGGAAACCGTGATGACGACGGTCGCGCCGCCGCGGCCGGTTGTCGTCGCGTAGGCGGACCTGATGTTGACCCGGCCGCGCGCCAACCTCTCGACGATCCGCGCGAGCGCCCCGGGCTTGTTGCGGAGCCGCTTGGCGAACGCTGGCTCCTCGACGAAGCGAATCCGCGCCTTTCGCAGCGTCCGCTTGGCCACGACCGGATTACTCACTGTCATGCGGATCTTCCCGCGCCCTGCCGCCTCGGCGGCCGAGAGAGAGAGGATGTTGACGCGCGCATCGGCAAGTGCGCGACTGATGCCGGCCAGAACGCCGGGTTTGGACTTGAGCGACAGGACGAGCTGGGTGGTCTTGGCCATCGCACGTCTCCTTCTTACTCGCCTCAGTGAGTTGCACGCCTCCAGATGTTGCGGCAACGCGTCTCGGTCACGAGAAGGGTCATCACGAGCGAGCCAGCCGCCACTGCCAAACATACGCCGAATGCCGTCCGATAGCCCGCTTCAGGATAGATCCGCACGCCTCCGGCCTCGAGGCCCGCCCACGTTGCGTCCAGGATCGCGCCCGTCAGCCACTGGAGCATCGCGAACGCCAGGAAGATGGGGGCGGTGCAGAAGCCGATCACGATCCCGACGTGCGCCGGGTTGTTCACCTCGCGCACGCACGACCAGACGAGGATCAGGCTAAGAGCGCGGCGCCGAACGCCATGGCGGTTGCGCCCGACGCGATCGTGAGCCGGGCCCCGAGCGTCTCCACGAGACTTCCGCCGACGAGCGCCATCACGACGAAGACGTAGGGGTAGATCGCCGCGAGTCCGCCGAGGGAGGCCGCCGTGATGGAGAACGCGTTCATGAGGTCGGTCGCCACGACGCCCGGCGCGGCGCGGTGGACGTTGGAGAAGAAGTAGATCGCCGCCGGCACGACGAGCACGGCCACGCGCGCGCCGTCCATCGACGTGTCAGGGTGTATAGGCGGGAAACACGCGCCGCACGCATGCCGGATCGTTCATCCCGAGCATCCCGGTGACGAGGCGGCGCGCCGCGCCGCGCACGGCGACGTAGGTGATCCGCGCCGTCGCGACGACCTCGCCGTCGGCGCGCGCCACCACGTCGGTCTCCCAATAGCGCGGGTCGTCGCCACGCGGGCGCACCGCATCGCGGGCGCCGCTCACGGTGACGCGCGGCCCGAAGGGGACGGGCCGGTGCAGGGAGACGCGGAGCTCGGTCGTCATGCCCGACTCGCCGGTGGCGAGGGCGCCGAGCCAGAACGCGGCCTCGTCGAGCAGCGTCGTCAGCGCCGCCGGAGCGAGCGAGCCGTCGTCCCTCCGGAAGGACGCGCGCGGCTCCCACGTTGCGCGAACCGCTTTGGCGTCGAACGTGAGCTGAACGCGGAGCCCCAGCTCGTTGTCGGTCCCGCATGCAAAGCACGTGCGCGAGATTGGTAGTGGATGCGGGCGCGCATCGTCGTCGTCGGGCGGGTGGGGGCGGGGCGAGCTCTCGTCGCCCACGCGAGCCACGTCCCGCGCTGCCAGGGGCGCGACGCGACCATCGACCAGAACTCCCCCCACGGGGTCGGACAGCACGAATGTCTCGGTCGAATCAGCGTGGGTTCTCAGGAGGG
>QHSR01000241.1:6622-62920 GCA_003221635.1 Candidatus Rokuibacteriota bacterium
CGCGAGGGTGTCGAACACGGCGAGCACGGAGCCGCCGTGAGCGGTCTCGGGAAGGCCCTGGAGCGCGGGATCGAGCGTCAGGATGAGATCGCGGCCGCTCACCTCGAGGGCGCGGCGAAGCGTGGCGTCTATCGTAGTCATGCGATAATTTTCGGGTGCCGCCGCCCATTCTAGCCGACAAGGCATTCGTCCGGGCGACGATCACCAACTTCTTTTTCTTCTTCAGCCTGAATTGCTTCATCCTCCTGCCGCTCTACATCGAGGGAATCGGCGGGACGGAAGTCGAGATCGGCATCGTCATGGGCGTCTACAACGCGGTGGGCATCCTCTGCCAGCCGCTCGTCGGCCCGTTGGTCGACGCGTTCGGGCGTCGGCGCTTCATGCTCATCGGCGCCGGCCTCGTCACCCTCGCGGCGCTCTTGGCGACAGCCGCGCCTTCGATTCCGATGCTCGCGTTCGTGCGGGCGCTGCAGGGCGTCGGGTTCTCCGCCTTCTTCGTGGCGAACTACTCGTACGTCCTCGACCTGACCCCACCCTCGCGCCGGGGCTGGGCGCTCGGGATCTACGGCGTCGCGGGGCTCGTGGCGACCGCCGTCGCGCCCTTGATCGGGGAGGGGATGGTCCGCCGCATGGGGTTTCGCCCACTTTTCTTTCTGGCCACCGCCATGGCGATCGTCGCGGCCGGATACGTCTGGAGCCTGCCGCGTGGGCGCCCGGGCGGCCCGCTGCCGATGGCCGGCTCCTTGTGGGAGCGCGGTGGGCTCGACGAGCTCCGCCATCGCCACATGGCGGTGACGCTCTTCTTCGGCCTCGGCGCCGGCACGATCTTCGTCTTTTTGCCAACCTTCGCCGACAGCCTCGGCGTGGAGACGCTCGCGCTCTTCTACACCGCCTTCGCCGTCGCCGCGATCGGCGTGCGGGTGTTCGGTGGGCGCCTGATCGACACCCACGGACGGCGGGCGGTGATCGTGCCGTCGATGTTCGTGCAGACCGGCGCGACCGCCCTGCTGGCCCTGCTGGGCTTCCTCGTCAGCCGCACGAGCCTCACGCCGGTCGTTCCGGTGCTCTTCGTGGCCGGGCTGATGTCGGGGAGCGCTCACGGCCTTCTCTACCCGGGCCTGGCGGCGCTGGTGACCGACCACGCCCCGGAGACGCGACGCGGGGTCATCGTCGCCATGTTCAGCGCGGTCTTCCTGGTCGGCCAGACCGCGGGCGCATTCGCCTTCGGGTACATCACGCACGCCATCGGGTACGCCTTCATGTGGATGATGCTGACGTCGCTCCTGCTCATCGGCGCAGCGCTCAGCATGCGGCTCGTCGAGCGTCGCGCCGCCTGACGGGCGTTGCTATACTGACCCCACTGTTTCGCGACAGGAGCCGGCATGAACACGAGCGTCCGTCTCGGCGTGATGGCGCTGCTGGTCCTCGCAGTGCTCGGTGTGCCTCGTCTCGCGGACCTGGCCCCGGATGGGCCGGATGTCGCGCCGCCGAAGCCGACCGGCGCCCAGGAGGTTGAGGTGATCGCGGTCATGGTCGACCAGGACACGCAGCAGCCGACGGTGCTGCTCCAGGGCAAGCGCGACAAGCGCTCGGTCGCGCTGGCCATCGGCCTGGCCGAGGCGACCGGGATCGCCGTCCCGCTCCAGGGCGTGACGCCGCCCCGGCCCCTCACCCACGATCTGTTCCTGACCCTCTTCGGCCGGCTCAAGGTGACGCTCACGCGCGTCGTGATCACCGACCTGCGCGACGACATCTTCTACGCCATCGTCTATCTCAACGCCGGCGGGCCGGAGCTCCAGCTCGACGCGCGCCCGTCCGACGCGATCGCCCTGGCCATTCGCGCGAAAGTGCCGGTCCTCGTGGAGGAGCGCGTCTTCGACAAGGCCGGCAGCAGCGCGCCGCCACGCCGCCCGTCCATCTGACGATCATGGCCGAACCCGAGCGGAACGACCAGGAATGGGCGCTCCAGCGGCGCCTGGAGGACGTGTTTGCCAAGCTCGGCGAGAAATTCGGCGACCTCACCGGTCGGGTCGAGACGAAGATGCGGTCGACGGTCACCTTCGACGACGTCGGCGGGCTCCAGCAGGCCAAGACCGGTCTCAAGGGGTTTGCCCTCGCGCTGATCAACCCGGACCTCTACCAGCAGTGGGGCATCGACCCGCCGAAGGGCGTGCTCCTCTACGGCCCGCCGGGCACTGGGAAGACCAAGCTCGCCCAGGCGGTCGCCACCGCGTCCCACGCGATCTTCTACCACCTGAAGCTCATGAACCTCACCTCGAAGTTCGGGGCGAACACGGGCGATCTGCTCCAGGAGATCCTCCGGATCGCGATGGCCGAGGGACCGGCGGTGCTGTTCCTCGACGAGGCGGAGGCGCTCTCGCTCGATCACCTGCTCCCGCCGCCCCAGGCGCGGGAGGCCAGCGCCCGGCTGGTCGCGGCGCTCTGCGAAAAGCTCGACGCGTTGAGCACGGCCGCGCGCATCCTCGTCGTCGCGGCGACCACCCATACCGACGCGCTCGACCCCGCGCTCGTCGCGCCGGGGCGTCTGGATCATCTCATCGAGATCCCGCTGCCCGATGCCGGGGCCCAGAAGGAGATCCTGGAGCTGATCCGCGTCCGGACCGAGAAGAACGCCGGGCGGCCGCTCTTCGCCAAGATCGACTACGACAAGATCCTTCCGGTGATGGGGGGGATGAGCGGCGCCGACCTCTCCGTGATCGTCCGGCGCGCGCTCGAGGTCAAGGTGCGCGCGGCCGCCGAGCGCGCGGACGTGCCACCCGTCTGCACCGAGGACCTGCTCGATGCGATCGACAGCTACAAGGGCGTGCGGGGAGTCGTCGAGAAGATCCGCTACGGCCAATATCTGTAGCGTGCCGCCTAGATCGTTCAGTCGTCGCAGGCGCCCGGCCGTTGTATACTTCGTAACCGGCCTCGATGATCGAAGTCGAACACCTCACTAAGAACTACGGTCTGGTCAATGCGATCAGCGACGTGTCGTTCAGCGTCGCGCCGGGCCAGATCGTGGGCTTCCTCGGGCCCAACGGGGCCGGGAAGTCCACCACCATGCGCATTCTCGCCTGCTTCATGCCGGCCTCGAGCGGCGTCGCGCGGGTCGCGGGACACGACGTGTTTCGCGAGTCCATGGAGGTCCGGCGGCGGATCGGCTATCTGCCGGAGAGCGTGCCGCTCTACACCGACATGCGGGTCGCGGCGTACCTCGAGTTCGTGGCCGAGGTGAAAGGGGTGTCACGGGCGGAGCGACGTCGGCGAGTCGCCGACGTCATGGATCGCTGCATGGTGGCCGACGTCCAGAACCGGCTGATCGGGAAGCTCTCGAAAGGATATCGCCAGCGCGTGGGCCTGGCGCAGGCGATCGTCAGCGATCCCGAGGTCCTGATCCTCGACGAACCCACGATCGGCCTCGACCCCAAGCAGATCACGGAGATCCGGTCGCTCATCAAGTCGCTCGCCGGCCAGCACACCGTGATCCTGTCGACCCATATCCTCCCGGAAGTCTCGATGGTGTGCGACGCCGTGATCATCATCAACAAGGGCGCCATCGTCGCCCAGGGGCCCATCGACACGCTGGTGGACCAGTTCTTCCCGACGGCGCGGGTCGAGGTGGAGATCGTCGGTCCGCCGCCCTCCGTCCGCGACAAGATCCGCGCCATCCCGGGCGTCCTGTCCGTGCAGGATGGGGCGATCACCAACGGCGCCGGCCGGTACGTGGTCGAGGCGGCCCGGGGCCGTGACGTGCGCGCGGAAATCTTCCAGCTGGCCGCGCAGCAGCGGTGGGACCTGGTGGAGCTGAAGCGGGTGGGGATGACGCTCGAGGAGGTCTTCATCCGGGTCGTCGCAGGCGAGGAAGCCGGGGAGGCCGGAGAGCCTGGCAAGGCCGGGGGGGAGCCGCGATCGTGAGGATCTGGGCGATCTTCAAGAAGGAGCTGCGCCTCTATTTCACGTCGCCGGTGGCATGGGTGGTGTTCACGATCTTTCTCCTGATCGGCGGCTACTTCTTCTACTCCATCTTCGCGTTCTTCACGCTCGCCTCGATGCAGTCGGCGATGAACCCGGCGATGGCGCGCGACCTGAACGTCACCGACAGCGTCATGCGGCCGCTCTTCTCGAACATCAGCGTCATCCTGCTGCTGCTCTTGCCGCTGGTCACGATGCGGCTCTTCGCCGAGGAACGGCGCTCGGGCACGATCGAGTTGCTGCTCACGTACCCGGTGCGCGATGGCGCCGTGCTGGCCGGGAAATATCTGGCGGCCCTCGCGCTCTACGCGGTCATGATCGGCCTCACCGTGCTCTACCCGGGCATCGTGGTGTACTTCGCGCGGCTCGAGTGGGGTCCGGTGCTCACGGGCTACCTCGGACTCTTGCTGATGGGTGCCACCTTCATCGCCGTCGGCGTGTTCGCCTCGTCGCTGACCGAGAATCAGATCGTCGCGTCGATCACCACGTTCGGAGTCCTCCTCATCTTCTGGATCCTCGGCTGGAGCGCGGACTACGCCGGCGGCACCATGGGCAGGGTGTTACAGTTTCTTTCGATTCTCGAGCACAACGAAAGCTTCGCGAAGGGCGTCGTGGACACCAAGGACATTCTCTATTACCTCAATTTCACCGTGCTGGCCCTGTTTCTGACGCTCCGGTCCCTCGAGGCGCGGCGGTGGAAGGGATGATCCGCAAGCTGCTCGACTGGGGGGGCTACCTCGGCCTCGCCGTGCTGGTGGTCGCGGCGATCCTGCCGTTCCTGCGGCCGGAGTGGGCGCGGCTCCGGTGGACGCTCGTCGCCGCGGGCGTGCTGCTGGTCCTGGCGTCCTTGCTGGCCCGCGTCGAGGACTTCCGCGGCCTGGTCGGCCGGCGGACGATGCGGTACGGCGTGAACACGGCGGTGGCGGTGGCGCTGGTGCTGGGCGCGACGGTCGTCGTGCAGGCGCTCTCGTTCCGGCACAGCGCGCGCTGGGACCTCACCGAGAACAAGCGTTTCAGCCTGTCGCCCCAGACCATCCAGCTGCTCGGCAACCTCAAGACCGAGGTGACCGCGGTCGCCTTCTACCGCGGCGATCAGCCCGGCAAGCGTGTGGCCGAAGACCTGCTCAAGCAGTACGCGCGCTACGCGAACGGGAAGCTCACGTGGAAGAGCGTGGACCCCGACCGCGAGCCGGGCCTCGCTCGCCGCTACGGTATCGAGTCGTACGGGACGATCGTGCTCGAGACCAAGGCGAAGTCGGAGAAGGTGCTCGACGCCGAGGAAGAGAAGCTCACCAACGGCCTCGTCAAGGTCACGCGTGAGGGCAAGCGGACCGTGTACGTGATCCAGGGACACGGCGAGCACGACCTCGCGAACACCGAGCGGCCGGGATTCAGCGAGGCGAAGTCCGCGATGGAGAAGGCCAACTACGACGTCAAGCCCCTGGCCCTCGCGCGCGCGGGCAAGGTGCCTGACGACGCGATGGTGGTCATCCTCGCCGGGCCGCGCAACGACCTGTTTCCGCCGGAGCTCGAGGCCCTCGACGGCTACCTGGGGCGCGGCGGCAAGCTGTTCGCGATGGTGAACCCGTTCCAGAACGAGGGGCTCAAGAAGTACCTCGTGAAATACGGGTTCCAGCTCGACGACGACCTCGTCGTGGAGCAGAACCCGATCGGGCGGCTCTTCGGCATCGGACCCGAGGTGCCGATCGTCCAGCAATACGAGTCCCATGCGATCACGCGCGACATGAGCGGGATCAGCACCCTCTTCCCGCTCACGCGGTCGGTCACCACCCTGAAGACCCCGCCCAAGGGCGTCAACGTCCAGGCACTCGCGCGCACCAGCCCGGAGAGCTGGGGCGAGACCAATCGCGCGGACCTCCAGCGCGGCGTGGCGCAGCCCGATCCGCAAGATCTGAAGGGGCCGCTCACCGTCGCGGCGGTCGCAACGCTCGACAAGGCCCGTATCGTCGTCTACGGCACCGCCAGCATCGCCGCGAACCAGTTCCTCAACATCCAGTGCAATCGCGACTTCTTCCTCAACACCGTGAGCTGGCTCGCCGAGGAGGAAGACCAGATCTCGATCCGCCCGAAGGACGTGAAGCAGACCCCGGTCTTCATGAGCTCGAACCAGGCGCAGGCCGTCTTCCTCCTGCCGATCGTGGTCCTGCCGGCGCTCGTGCTCGTCGGCGGAATCGTCGCCGTCGTCCGCCGCCGCGCGGCGAACTAGTCAGCCCCGCATGCGCTGGCAGACGACCGTGGCCCTGGCCGTCATCCTGATCGCGCTCGGCGCCTTCTACTACGTCTACGAAGTCCGCCTGGGTCCGGAGCGCGAGAAGACGGAGGGCCGCAAGGGTCGAGTCTTCACGGCCGAGCCGGCCGACGTCACGGAGGTCGAGATCAAGCGGCCAGATTCCGTTGTCAAGCTCAGGCGTGAGAGCGACGGCTGGCAGATCCTCGAGCCGGTGAAGGCGCGCGGCGACCGCGGGCCTATCGACGAGACGGTGACCTCCGTCGTCACCGCCCGGATGGACCGCGAGATCGAGTCGGCGCCGACCACGCTGGCCGACTTCGGCCTCGACAAGCCGGCAGCCGAGGTCACGCTTCGGCTCAAGGATGGAAAGCAGCTCGGCCTGCTCCTCGGGGCCAAGAGCCCCACCGGCGTGTGGGTGTACGCGCGTGAAGCGGGCAAACCGGCGGTCTTCGTGGTCGGGGATTCCGTCTTGCGAGACACGACTCGGCCGATCGCCGACCTCCGCGACAAGGCGGTGCTCGCGTTCGACCAGAAGGACGTGACGGCGCTCGAGATCGTCACGCGCGACGACGCGATCGCCGTCGAACAGGTCGACGGCCGCTGGAAGCTGACCCGCCCGCGGGCGCTGCCGGCGGACGGCGACGCGCTGCGCGACTTCCTCGAGAAGCTTCGTGCCGCGCGCGTGAAGGAGTTCGTGGCCGAGGCGCCGCGCTCGCTGGAGCCGTTCGGGCTCGATCGGCCCGTCCGGATCTCGATCCATACCGGCCGGGACAAGGACCGGGCGACCAAGACGCTGCTCTTCGGGCGCGCGGACGCGGGCAAGAAGGGCGTCTACGCGATGCGGGCCGGCGAGACGGCGGTCGTGCTGATCCCGGACGAGACGTGGGCCGCCGTGCCGAAGAACGTCGCGGTGCTCCGCGACAAGACGGTGGTCGAGATCGAGCGGGAGACGGTGACGCGGCTCGAGATCGAGGGCCCCAAGGGCACGGTCACGCTCGCGCAAGAGAACGGGCGCTGGAAGATCACCGCGCCCGAGACGCTGCCGGCCGATCAGGTCGAGGCGGGCGCCGTCGTCTTCAAGCTGCGCGAGCTCCGCGCGCAGGCCTTCCTGACCGACGACGCCTCCGGCGTCCCGCGCTATCTCGCGAAGCCCACGGTGCGCGTGAGCATCAGCGAGCGGGGAGCACCGGCCCCCCGGACGCTCCTCCTGGCGCCCTCGCCGGAGCGCCGTGGCGGCGCGCCGACCGCGTACGCCGGACTGGCGGGCCGGGGCCCGGTGGTGCTCGTCGATGGCAAAGCGCTCGAGGAGCTCGGCCGGTCCGTCGACGACCTGCGCGACCGCATCCTGCTGCCCGGGCTCGAACCGAGGGACATCAAGCGCGTGCGGGTGCGCGCCGGTGGCCAGACGGTCGTCGTCGAGCGTAGCGGCGACATCGACTGGAGGCTGATCGAAGGCGGGCGGGGCCCGGCAAAAGCGGCGACGGTGGACAACCTGCTCTACGCGCTGCGCGCGCTGAAGTGGAAAACGATCGCCACGCCCACCGGCGACGAGCCGGCCCGGTACGGCCTCGACGCGCCGGCGCTCGAGGTGACGCTCTTGAAGACGGACGGCGCCGAGCTGGCCGTCGTGCTGATCGGCAAGCGCGACGGCGAGCTCGCCTGGGTCAAGGTGAAGGCGGCGCCGGTGATCTACGCGGTCGACGCGAAGCAGCTCGGCGAGCCGCCGAAGGTGCCCGACGACTTCAAGGGCTGATCAGGTCAGCAGGCCCAGCGCTCGATAGCGCGGCGCGACCCGCTCCGAGATGAGCCCGAGCCGCTGCAGGCGCGGCATCAGGTTCTCCTGGAACAGAAAGCTGTTGAACGACTTCGTCGTCTGCGAGTGGGCGACGGCGCCTCAACGGTCGGTCAGGGCCGCCATTCTAGCGCGGTCGCGGGCACTGGGGTAGGATGGAGGCCGTGCCCGGCGACGACGCGATCTATCTCGAGCAGATGGAACTGGGGCCGATGCAGAACTTCGTCTATCTCATCGGCGATCCGCAGGCGCGCGAGTGCGTGGTCGTGGACCCGGCGTGGGAGATCGACACGATCGTCGAGACCGCCCAGGCGCGGGGCATGACGATCACGGGCGCGCTCGTCACGCACACCCACCAGGATCACGTGGGCGGCAGCCTCGAGTCCTGGGGCATGCCCGGACGCATTCCGGGCGTCGAGGACCTGCTGGAGCGTGTGAAGGCGAGGGTGTATGTCCACAAGGCGGAGCGCGAGTTCCTCAAGGGCTTCGGCTCCGACCTCGTGCAGGTGGACAACCACGCGACGCTGGCGATCGGCCGGCTGACGCTGACCTTCATGCACACGCCCGGGCACACGCCGGGCTCGCAGTGCTTCCTGATCGACGGCCGACTCGTGTCGGGCGACACGCTTTTCATCGGCTCGTGTGGCCGGACCGATCTGCCGGGCAGCGATCCGGCCGAGATGTACCACTCGCTCACGCAGCGCCTCGGCGCGCTGCCCGATTCCACGATTCTCCTCCCCGGCCACAACTACGGCGGCCCGTCGTCGACGATCGGCGACGAGAAGCGCGGCAACCCGTTCATGCGCTTCACCTCCCTCGGCGACTTCTTGCGCACGATGGGCGGGGGGAGGATCGCGCGCCCGTAGTCTCGCCAAGCGGCCCTCAGGTCGTCACACTCTCACCGCCGTCGACCTTCAGGATCTGGCCCGTGATGTAGGGGGGCAGGTGGCGAAGAAGAGGACCGCCGCGACGACGTCTGCGACACTCCCCGCGTGACCGCGGGTAACCCTCCGCCAGCGCGCGGCGGAAAATCCTGCCGGCCGCAGCACCGCGCCGGGGGCGACGCAGTTGACCACGATGCGCCGCGAGCGTAGCGCCACGGCCAGACCGCGCGTCAGGCTCTCGATCCCGGCTTTGGATAGGTAGTAGGGGATGTAGTTTGGCCGTGCCGCGGCCGCCGCGGTGTCGCCGACATTGACGATGTGTCCGCCGCGGCGCCGCATGGCGCCGGCGGCCGCCTGACAGCAGAAGAAGACCCCGCGGAGATTCACGTCGAGGACCCGATTGGGAGTCCCGGAGCGTGGTGGCGGCAAAGGGGGTGCGGTCGAAGATGGCGGCGCTATTGACGAGAACCTCGAGTCCGCCAAGGGCTCGCGCGGCGGTCGCCACCAGTCGCCGCGCCGCAGCTGGATCGGCGAGATCCGCTCGGATCGCCGTGGCCCGCCCGCCGGCGGCCCGGAGCTCTGCGACCACGTGCCGCGCGTCGCGTCTCGAGCGATGATGGCCGATCGCCACGTCCATCCCCGCGCGCGCCAGCCCCAGCGCGATCGCGCGTCCGACCCGGACGGCGCCGCCGGTCACCAGGGCGCGCGGCCGTTCTCTGCCGTGGCGGCTGGTCCAAGGTGCTATCCTCGAAGAACCCATGGCCATCGGCGTGAAGAACTGGCTCAAGGTCCGATTTATCGCCGGTTTCTTCGTCACGGTCCCCATCTTCCTCACGGCGTGGCTCCTCTGGATTTTCTGGAGCCGGATCGACGACGTCTTCGCCCCGATGTACCAGAAGATCCTCGGCCGCTCCATCCCTGGACTCGGGTTCCTGACCGCTGTCGGCATTATCCTGGTCACGGGCACGATCGCGCGGAACGTGGTCGGCCGCCGCGTGCTCAACTGGGGCGACATGCTCCTGCTGAGGGTGCCGATTTACCGGCGGCTCTATCCCTCGGTCAAGATGCTGATCGATTCCTTCTCCCCCGAGCGGCGAAGCGCGTTCGGGGCGGTCGTGCTCGTCGAGCATCCGCGCCAGGGCGCGTATGCCTTCGCGTTCGTCACGAGCCACGTCCTCGTGGACACTGCGCACGGCAAGCGCGAGATGGTCACCCTGTTCATCCCGACGAACAACCTCTACCTCGGCGACGTCGTGCTCGTCCCGCGCGACGAGGTGCTCCAGACCGGACTGGCCGTCGAGGAAGGCGTGCGCATCATCCTCTCGGCCGGCAACGCGACGCCCGGACAGATTCCGAGGAGCTAGCTCGGTCGGAGGGGACGTCTGGCCGTCGTTCCGACGCGCCGCTAGCTAGCGAGCCGCGCGCGCTCGGGGCAGCCGCTGCGTCCATTTCGCGACTGCCTGCCCGAGCGGGAAGAGCTTGCCGAAGAAGAAATGATCTGCGTCCTCGATGGTGGTCGCGGTGACCCACGGGAAGCGTGCCGTGAGCCGCGCAAAATCATCGGGCGGGCAGTAGGGATCCTTCGTGCCCGCGACCATGAGCGTCGGCGCGCGCGTGCCCTCCACGCAGCCGAAGTCGTACATCGAGAGTGGAGGCCCGATCAACGCCAAGCCCGCGATTCGTGCGTCGCGGCAGCCGACGAGCGCGGCGATCCACGCGCCGAACGAATATCCCGCGATCGCGAGGGGTGCTCCGCCCACCTCCTTCGCGAGAGCATCGAGCGCCGCCGTCGCGTCCTCCTGCTCGCCGACCCCGCGGGCGTGAGCGCCGCCCGAGCCGCCGACCCCGCGGAAGTTGAAGCGCAGGGTAGCGAAGCCCAGCCCTGCGCACACCTCTTGAACGCGCACGACGACGGGGTTGTCCATGTCGCCGCCATAGAGCGGGTGAGGATGGCAAATCACGATCCCGACATTCGGGGAGTCTGGCAGCGCCAGACGAGCCTCGAGGCTCAGGTCGTCTCCCAGGGCCAGAGTCACCGGCTGTTCGGGTATCATCCCGCCATGAGAATACGGGTGGTGGGCGGGGCCGTCCAATGATCGTGTTGACCTGTTTCCGGACCCGCCGCCGGATCGGCGCCTACCTCGATGGGGCTCTCGAGGGGGGGGCCGCTCGGTCCGCTGCCAGACATCTGAGCGGATGCGTCACCTGTCAACGTGAGGCAGAGGCCCTTCGAAGAGTGCGCGCGCTGTTCCAGCGGAACTTGAGCCCGAGCTCGAGCCTGGCCGCACCCGACTGGAGCGGCTTCTGGCCAGGAATCGTCCGCGGCATCGAGGACGGCCGGCGCCGGCAGCCACTGCACGTCACGGCTCCGCGGTGGCGGTGGCGCCCGCGATGGGTGCTCGGCAGCGCGATGGCGGTCGCCGGGCTACTGTCGCTGACACTCTGGCAGACGATGCCCGGCCTGTTCACCCCCGATCCCCCCGTCGTCGTGAGCTCGGCCCACACGGAAGATCCGCGCGGCACCGTCATGGTCTACTCGACCCACGAGAAGGACGTGACGGTCGTGTGGGTTCTCGGCCTCGACGACTCCTCCGACTGACGTCGTCCGAGGGGGGCGGGTGGGGCGGCCAGTCCCTCCCGAGCCCCGCTAGCTCACCAGCGCGGGAGATCCTGCCTTTGGTTGCGCGGTTCAGGCGACCCTGACTACACGGGGCTCGGGAGGGACTGGCCACCCCACCCGCCCCCTCGGACGACGTCAGCCTTTCTCGAGATTAGAGCCGGCCGTGTGGTCGGTGGGGATCCGCAGTCCGGGCGGACGGCGGGGGCTAGCGGGTCTTGAGTGCGGCGAGGCGCTCGCGCGCGAGCGATGTTTCTTCCGCTCGGGGGAAGTTGTCGACGAGGTACTGGAGGCGAGCCTGCGCGAGCGCGGGCTGCTTGAGGTCGATCAACGCGAGCGCTTCCTTGTAGAGCGCCGTCGGCACCTTGTCGGCGCGCGGATAGTTCGCGAGCACCTTCTTGAACTCCTGCACGGCCTGCTCGAGCGCCTCGGCCGCTTTGTCGCCCTGAGTGGAATCGGCGAACCCGCGCGCCAGTGAAAGGTACGCCTCACCGATCCAGTACTGGGCGCTGCCGGCCAGCTCGTGATCCGGGTAGCGCCGCAGGAACTCGCGGAACCCCGCGATCGCGAGCGAGTAGCTTCCCTTGCTGAAATCGATGTAGGCGGCCTGGTAGATGTCCTGCGGCTGCAGCGAGCCTGTCGTCGGCCGCGAGGGCACGGCCGCGACCGGGCCGGAGGGTGCTCCGGGAGCCGCGCTCGGCTGCGCCGAGGCGGCCGGGGCCCGCGGCGCCGCCGGCGTCGAGAGGGTGGGCGGACCCGTCGGGCGAAGCTGGCGGTTCAGCGCGTCCAGTCGCACTCCCAGCTCGTCCACTCGCCCCGTGAGCGTCGTCAGCGTCTCACTGAGGCTGTCGACCTGTCGGGTGAGCGCCGCGACCTGCTGATCGCCCCCTCCCGTCTGCTCGCGCGCGCGGCGGCTGAGCTGCGCCGAGAGGGCCTCCGAGTCGGCCTTGGCGCGCTGGGCGGCCTGCTGCGCCGCCGCCACGTCCTGGCGAATCTGCAGGATGTCCTGCTGGGTCGCGACGCCGGTGACCTCCTGGACCTCCGCGCAGCCGGCGAGCGACAGCACGACTCCGAGGAGGACGAGCGACTTCCCCCGCGGCCGGCCCTCAGGGGGGCTCAGCGCGGCTTGACGAGGAATTGCGCGCGGCGATTCTTGGCCCAGCACGATTCGCTCCTCTCGGTGCAAGCCGGCCGCTCCTCGCCGTAGCTGATGATGGTGATGCGGTTCGCCTGGACGCCCTGCGAGACGAGGTAATTCATCGCCGCTTTTGCGCGACGCTCACCGAGCGCGAGGTTGTATTCGTTCGTGCCGCGTTCGTCGCAGTGGCCTTCGATGAGCACGAGATTCTCCGCGTTCGCCTTCAGCCAGGTGGCGTTGGCGTCGAGGGTCCTCGCGTCCTCGGGTCGAATGTCGTACTTGTCGAAGTCGAAGTAGACAGCTTTCAGGGCGTCGACGGCCGCGAACTCTCTCGGTGACGGCCGCGGAGCCGCCGTCGCCGAGGCGGCGGTCGCCGGGGCTGCCGCGGCGGCGCTCGGTGCGCGCGCGGCGGTCGCCGGGGCCGGCTCAGGAGACGCGGCACGAGACGCCGGTGCCGGCGCCGGCGCGGCCGTCGCCGCCGTCGTCGCGGGCCGCTTCGCGCAACCGCTGATGATCAGGCCCACCAGTAGCAGCGACATCACCGTGACGTGCGCGCCGCGGATTACCATGACGCCTCCTTATGACTTCGGCCTCGAGGACCGCTCGGGCCCCAATCGTATCACGGCAGGCGCGGCGACCATGAGGGACTTGTGGCCTCGGTCGTGCCTTGCGTGACCTGTGTCGCCGCCTGTCCGTCGACCGGCATGAAGTACACCTGCCAGCGGCCGGTGCGATTCGACTGGAACGCGAGGTGGCGCCCGTCGGGCGCCCAGGTGCTGCCTTGATTGTCTCCCTGACCGCTCGTGAGCGGACGCGGGTTCGAGCCGCTCGGACTGATCGCCCAGAGGTCGTGCGTCCCGGAGCGCTGCGTGTAGACGATCGGGTCGCCTTTCGGGGACCACCGGGGCTGTGTGTGAAAGCCGCTCGTGGTGAGCTGGCGGACGTTCCCCCCGTCCTTGTCCATCACGAAGATTCGCGGCTGTCCCGCGCGGTCGGAGACGAACGCGATCTGCTGGCCCGTCGGCGACCATGCGGGCTCGGTGTCGATCCCGACGTGGCGCGTGAGGCGCTGGAGCACCCCGGTCGCCACGGTCAGCACGTAGATCTCCGGATTGCCGTCCTTCGAGAGCGTCAGCGCGAGATAGCGCCCGTCGGGGCTCCAGCCCGGGGAAGAGTTGATCCCCACGAATGAGGCGAGGCTCTGCACCGGCCGCTGCCGCTCGAAGGGAAAGAGACGGAAGAGGTCGGGATAGCCATTCATGAACGACGTGAACGCGATCGACCGCGCGTCGGGGCTCCAGACGGGCGAGAGGTTGATCGATCCGTTGCGCGTCACCGCGCTCGCGCTGGCTCCGTCGTAGTCGGCGACGACGATCTCCTTGGCTCCGGGCGGCCCCACCACGTACGCGAGCTTCGTATCCGCGATCCCTGGCTCGCCGGTGAACTGGAGCACGATCTCGTCGGCGATCTTGTGCGCGAGACGCCGCGACTGCGGCGCCGCGGCCTCGAACTTCCTCGATGCGATCAGGCGGTGCTCCGGCGTCGTGAGATCGTAGAGGCGCATCTCGGCCTCGAGGCGCTCGCCGCGGATGCCCAGAAGTCCGTGCACGCCCGCGTGGGCGCCGGCGGCGGCAAACGCGCTCCACGTCTGTGCGAGCGCCGCGGGATTGTTGGCGGGGATGGAGCCCGACGCGGCGACGACGCTGAAGAGCCCGGAGAGCGTGAGGTCGTTGCCGACGACCGACGCGAGGAGCTTCGAGAGCCCGGTGTCGGTCCCGGCCACGAGGGTGAACTCGGGGACTGCGATGTTGAGCTTCTTGCTCCCACCTCCCGTGACGTTGATGTAGACGTCGACGGCCTGGGCGCGCACCGCGGGCGGGGGAGCCCAGAGCCCGAGGGCGGTGACGGTCACGAGCACGAGCAGAATGGCGGCTGCGGCCACGCGTCGCACCAGCTATCCCCCTGTTGGATCGAAGACGAACTGCAGGCCGATCCTCAGCGTGGACTTCTTGAAGTCGTCGGGAAGGGGCGGGAACGGGCTGGCGTCGTTGATCGCCCTGAGCGCGATCTGGTCGTAGTACGCGTTGCCCGAGGTCCGATCGATGGCCACCACATTGAGCCTGCCGTCGCGCCGGATCTCGAACACCACGGCCGGCTGCTGTCCCGGGATGGCGCGCCCGTTCCACCTCTCCTGGATCTTCTGTTGAACCTGCCGGATGTAATAGGCGTATGGAAAGTCGGAGACGCTCAGGGTGAGCGGACCGGTGCCGGCGCTAGAGCCCGACGGGGCGCCGAGGGGCGGGGCCGGCGGCGGCGTACTCGCCTCGCGCCGAGCGGGCGCTGGCGTCGTGGACGGTGGGGCACTCGCCACGGCCGGCAATTCCTTGTCGGCGGGACGCGGTACGGTGGGCGACCGCGTGGGTAGACTCCGGTCCGGCAGCCCGACCGAGTCCCGCTGCGGCGGCAGCTCGCGCGACGGCAGGTCGCGCGCGGGCTCACGGCGGGGCAGTTCGGCCGGGGCCGACTTCGACATCGGCGCCTCCTCGACGCGCGGCGGCATGGACACTCCTCGTGGGGACCCGACGGCGGCGGTGCTCGGAGCGAGGACCACGTAGACGGGTTTCGACCGGGTGTCGCTCCAGATGGAGGCGCCGAGGATCACGGCGGCGAAGAACGCCGCGTGGGCGATCGCCGACACGAGCGCGGGCGCCAGCGGAAGCCGCAGCCGCCCGAGCGCCGGTCCAATGTGAAAGCTCGCGGGAAGAGCCACGGCAGCAGCGCCGTCGCGGTCTCAGCGCTCCCGAGCCGGCTCGGTCACCATGCCGAGCCGCTCGATGCCCGCGCGACGGACGCGGTCCATCGTCTCCACGACCGCGCCGTAGGAAAGCCCGGCGTCGGCCTTCAGGTAGAGGGTCTTGTCGGTCCGATTGGCGAACGCTTGACGGAGTGCCAGCTCGAGTCCCGTGGCCGGCAGGCGGCGATCGTTCAGGAAGAGCGACTGGTCCTTGGTGACGGTCAGCACCATGCGTTCCTCTACGGCCGTTGGCTTCGAAACGGCCTTCGGCAGGTTGACGTCGATGCCGCGGTACATCATGGGGGCCGTCAGCATGAAAATCAGCAGCAGGACCAGCACGACGTCGACGAGCGGGATGATATTGATCTCGGCGAGGTTGGTGCCGATCCGGCGGGTGCTCGACCACTCGTCGGTCTTAAACGCCATCTTTGGCGGCGCGTCCCAGCTTGGCGGCCGGTCGGCTCAAAAGGTTGAGGAGGTCCAGCGTGAAGCCTTCCATCTCGACGGCCCAGTGCTTCACGCGGTTGACGAAGTAGTTGTACCCGATGACGGCGGGAATCGCGGCGCCGAGCCCCGCGGCTGTCGCCACCAGCGCCTCGGAGATTCCCGGCGCGACGACGGCGAGGCTTGCCGAGCCCTGAGCGCCGATCCCGTGAAACGCCGCCATGACGCCCCACACTGTGCCGAAGAGGCCGATGAACGGCGTCGCGCTGGCGGTCGTCGCCAGGAAGGGGAGATAGTGCTCGAGCCGGGCGACCTCGAGCGCGGCCGAGCGTCGGAGCGCGCGGTTCACCGCCTCGAGCCGTTCGGCGCCGAGGCCCTCGTCGAAGTCATCGAGCACCTTGTCGAGGACCTCCGGGATTCCCGAGATCTCCTGGTAGGCCGCGAAGTAGAGCTGGGCGAGCGGGCTTTGCCGGAGCCTGCGCGCCGCGCTGTGCACGATGGACGGTCGCCGCGCCTCACGAAAGATCTTGAGGAACTCGAGCGTCTGTCGGCGGACCCGCCGGAACTGGAAGGCCTTCTCGACGATGAGCGCCCAGCTCACGATGGAAAAGACCATCAGCACGAGGAGGACGACCTTGGCGATGGGCCCCGAGTTCCAAACCAGGGACAGGATCCCGGAGCCTAGCGTGTCGCTCGGCACAGGCGCTCCTTTAATTTGCGTTCAGCGCATCTACGGCATTATAACCACATCCGTGGGGCGCGCCGTCGTCCTCCCGCTCCTGCTGGCCTCGCTCAGCATGGGTGCGCCCGCCGTGATGGCCCAGGATGCCCGGGCCGCGGTCGAGGCGTTCATCGCCCGGCTCCCCGACGTCCAGATCAGCGACCTCGTCATCGACCAGAACCTCACCCTCTACTACCCGGACGGACAACGACAGGCTTCGCTGGGCGAGCAGCGCATGTTCTTCAAGCTTCCGCGGCGCCAGCGCCTCGAGCAGACCGTCGAAGGCCAGCGCGTCGTGCAGATCACGGTCGGCGATCGCGTCTGGGTCCGGCGGGCCGACGGCCTGGTCTCCGAGCTCCCGGCGGCCGGGCCGGTGCGGGCCCTCGCGCGGCTGCTCGTTCCGGGGAAGCGCCTCGCCACCGACCTCCTCGCGGAGTGGCGGGCTCGCGGCGTGCGGGACGACGTGAGCCATGTGGCGCGCCTGGGCGGGCGGACGGTCACGGTGATCGGCGCCCGCGCCGGCGAGCGCGACGTCCCGGCCGTGTGGCTCGACCCGGACTACGGCGTGGTCCGCATCGTCACCCGCGAGCAGCTGCCGAGCGGTCCCGGGTTGCTCGACCTCACGCTCTCCGAGCACCGGCCCCTGATCGGCGGACTCTATTTCCCGTACCGACAGGAAGTATTCGCCGGGGGGACGCTCCTGATCCTGTTCACCGTCCGCTCGGTCGCGATCAACACGAACCCCGCCGACGGCCTCTTCGAGCCCGCGAGCCTGAGATCGCGCTGATGCACTTCGCCTTTCTCGGCACGTCGGGCTCGATCCCGTCGGCCGTCCGCGATACGACGTCGATCGTCGTCGTGGTGCCCGACGGCGCCCTGCTGATCGACTGCGGCGGAAGCCCCCTCCAGAAACTCCGACGCGCCGGCGTGGACCCGCAGGCGCTTGTGTCGGTCGTCATCACGCACATCCATCCCGATCATTCGTACGGGCTGCCGGCGCTCGTCAGGAACCTGGCCGTGCTCGGGCGGCAGGCGCCGCTGACCATCTATTGCCGGCCGGAGCATGTCGAACCGTTGCGGAGTCTTCTCAGCCTGTTCAGTACGCTCGAGCGTCCGGGCATGTTCGCGCTCACGATTCGTGCCATCGATCTCGCGGAGGACGTCCACGCCTTCGATCTCGGACCGCTCAGCGTCCGGACCTCGCCGAACGAGCACGGCGCCATGCCTAACTTCGCCGTGCGGGTGGACGTGGCGCGGCGCCGGAGCGTCGTTTACTCCTCGGACACGCGGCCCTGCGACGCCGTGGTCGCGCTCGCCCGCGGCGCCGACACGCTCGTCCACGACGCGACGTACTCCGAGCGCGACCGCAACCGTCCCGGCGGGCACGCCCACTCGACAGCCGCGGAGGCTGGCGAGGTCGCCGTGCGCGCCGGCGTGCGGCGGCTGATCCTCACCCACATCGGGGCGGAGTATCACGACGAGGTGGATGCGCTCGCT
Source organism: Candidatus Rokuibacteriota bacterium (assembly GCA_003221635.1). GTDB lineage: Bacteria > Methylomirabilota > Methylomirabilia > Rokubacteriales > CSP1-6 > AR31. The sequence goes on from QHSR01000241.1 coordinate 24,736, forward strand.
GAGGAAGCGCGGAAGCGGTTCGCCGGGGACGTCGAGATCACCCGCGAGCTCGTGCCGTACCCGCTCTGACGCGCGTGGCCGGCGACGGCGGCAGGCCGAACCGCGCCGGCGAGACGAACTCCCCACCCGCGGAGCTAGCGGGAGACGAAGCGGTTGCCGGTGATCCAGAAACGGAGCCGACGGTCCACGGCGCGCGTGATGCCGACGCGCGGGCCCATGGCGACGCGAAACTCGCGCGGCCCGTCGGGCGGCTCGATGGTGAGGCGCCCGCACGTGAGGTCGACGCCGTTGTCGCGCAGGGTGATACCGAGAGCCCTGGTGAGATTGCCGGGGCCGCCGGCCAGCCGTGCAGAACGAGCGGCGACGCGGCGCCGCCTCGCCATCACCGAGAGACCGAGGACGGGCTCCAGCGCGCGGATCAGCACGCATCCCGGCTGTCCTCGCCGGCCCGCGATCGCGTTGAGGCAGCAGTGGATCCCGTAGTTCAGGTAGACGTAGGCGAAGCCGCCATTACCGAAGAAGAGGGCGCGGCTGCCAGGCCTGAACGCGGCGTGGGAGGCGGCGTCCTCGGGACCGAGATACGCCTCGGTCTCGACGACCCGGCCGGCCGTGATCGTGCGTCCGCGCCGGGCGACGAGGACGCAGCCCAGCAGATCGCGCGCGACGACGCGCGCCGGCCGCCGGTAGAAGCGGCGCGGTAGCGGCACCTAGGCGAGACGCTCGATGACCAGGCGTCGGAGCGTGTCGTCGTCGAAGGCGACTCCTCTCCGGCTCGGGGGCTCCGCCTCGGTCTTCAGTCCCGTCTCGCTGATGATCGCGCAGAAGGTCTGCTCTGGGTCCAGCCGCTTCTGCTCGAGGAGACGGGCGAGGACTGCCAGCGTGGCGACGCCGGTGGGCCCGGCCCAGATGCCTTCGACTCGCGCGAGCTGGCGCTGGGCGGCGAGGATCTCGTCGTCCTCGGCGTCGCCGGCAAGGCCGTTGTCCTCGCGGAGGAGCCGCAGAACCCACGCACCTTTCTTGCCGGGATCGCCCGCCGCCAGGCCCTCCGCCACGGTGTAGCCGATCTTGAGCGGCGTGATCGCGGTGCCGTCTCGGAACGCGCGCGCAACAGCGTTCGCCCGCGTGGCCTGGGCGGCGACCATCAGCGGCGAGCGTGCGATCCAGCCCGCCTCGCGCATCTCGCGAAAGCCGCGCGCCGTCGCGATGAACGTCTCGCCCACCGCGACGGGGGCGACGACGACATCCGGTGGCACCCAGCCCGATTGCTCGGCGATCTCGTAGGCGAGCGTCTTCTTGCCTTCCTGCTTGTAGGCGTTCCGCGAGGCGCCGCAGTCGAAGAACAGACGCTCCTCGACGAGCCGGTCCCAGATCGTGATGAGGTCGTCGTAGACGCCCTTGTAGATGATGAGGTTCGCCGTTGTCGCCGCCATGTGCAGGAGCTTCGGCGCCGAGGCCCGCTCGTAGGCGAAGATCAGCGAGCGCAGCCCGGCGCGCGCCGAGTAGGCGGCGATCGATGAGCCCGCGTTACCCGAGCTGACGACCGACGTGGCGCGGTAGCCGAAGCGAAGCGCAGCGGCGACGGCCGTCGCCGATGACCGGTCCTTGACCGTCCCGGTGGGGTTCGGGCCGTCGAACTTGAGGAGCAGCCGGCGCACCCCCAGCTCTCCGGCGAGCCGCGGGCAGTCGAGCAGCGGCGTGCCGCCCTCCCCGAGCGTCAGCCGATGGGTGGGGTCGTCGATCGGCAGGACGGGGGCGTAGCGCCAGAGCCCGGAGCCCGAGAAGAGTCCGGGGCCGGCCGCCCGCAGCCGCGCGATGTCGTAGCGCAACTCGAGGAGGCCGCGGCACCGCTCGCACTCGAGGCGGTAGGTGAGCCGGTAGACCGCGCCGCATTCGATGCACGTGAGGCTCTCGGCCAGAGACTCGGACTTCATGTGTGCCGTCGGGGCGCCTCGGCGCCCGATGTCCGGCCGAAGCCCGCGAAGCGATCGTTCACGGTGGCGAGCATTTCCTCGATCCGGTGACGCAGCGTATGCTCGGCGAGCGCCCGGCGGCGCGCGTTCTCGCCGATCGCGCGGGCCTCATCGGGATGCGCCAGGTGGAAGTCGAGCTGGCGGCGAAGCTCACCGAGGTCACGATAGCCCAGGATCTCCTCGCCCGGCTTGAAGAGGTGTTGAAGATCCTCCTTGAGATCCACGAGCTGACAGGCGCCGGCCGCCGCGAGCTCGAAGGTGCGGGTGTTCACGCCGACGATGTCGTTCAGCGGGTGGTGGTGGTTGAGCGAGAGCGTCGAGGCGGCGTACACGAGAAGCTTCTCGCGGCCGAACACCGCCGGTCCCGCGACGGCGCGGATGGTCGGATCGTCCGAGGCGGCCCAGCCGCCGCCCCAGAGTCGGATCGGGTACTCTCGCAGCGCCTTGACGAAGCGCTCGCGGTAGGGGTAGCGGTTGCCGACGAACGAGAGCGGCCCGCCGTAGCGCCCCGCCTCGTCCGGCGTCGGGGTCACGGGATGATGCGCCGATGGGACACAGTACATCGGCAGGTACGCGAGGTTCCGGATCCCGACCTGCTGGAGGCTGCGCATCGCGTAGCGCTCCTTGGTGAAGAAGATGTCGTACGCCTCGATCGCCTCGAAGGGCAGCATCCAGAGCGGGTTGTCGGGGAAGAAGTTGAGGAAGAGGACATCGCACTTCCGCTTTACGCGCGCGATCAGTCCCGGGGTGATGGGACCACCCTTGATGACGAGGACGAAGCTGGGGCGCCAGGCGAGGCACGCGCGCTCGAGGGAGCGCAAGATGTAGGTCTGGTACGCGGCCTTCGTGCCCCGGTTCTTGTAGAGGGGGTTGTCCTTGCGGTACTCGAAGGTCCGGACCTCGTGGCCGAGGCGGCTCAGCTCATCGGCGAAGTCCATCCCCGTGAGCCCGGGCCGCTCGAAGGGGAGGACGACGAGCCAGCGCACGTCCCGTAGCGTAGCACACGGACCGCGCTGTATGATGGGCGCGCCGTGACGGGCCGGACTCTCCAGCGCTACGCTCCCTCGCTCGTCCTCTTCGCCGCGCTGCTCCTGATCTGGCAGTTCCTGCCGCCCATCTTGAGAGTCCGCGAATACCTCCTGCCGGGCCCGGCGAGCGTCGTCGGCGCGGCGCTGAACTTCGCGATCCCGTGGCACGTGCACCTCTGGGTGACGACGGTCGAGATCCTCGGCGGCTTCGTCCTCGCCGGCGCCGCTGGCGTGACGCTCGGCGGCGCGATCGCGTGGTCGGCGACGATCGCGCGGGCGCTGGTGCCGTTCCTGGTGGTCGTGAACACCCTGCCCAAGGTCGCCGTCGCGCCGCTGTTCCTTCTCTGGCTCGGCTACGGCATCGTGCCGAACGTCCTCATCGCCGCGCTCATCGGGTTTTTCCCGGTGGTCATCAACACCGCGGTCGGCCTCACGCAGGTGGACGACGAGCTGCTCGACCTCGGGCGCGTGTTCGGCGCCCCCGCGTGGAAGGTTTTCGTGAAGATCCGCCTGCCGAATGCCCTCCCGTATGTGCTGTCCGCGCTGAAGATCACGGCGACGGCGGCGGTAGTCGGCGCGATCGTCGGCGAGTTCGTCGCTTCCCAGGCGGGCCTGGGGACGGTCATCGTGAACGCGCAGACGAATCTCAACACACCGGTGGCGTTCGCCGCGCTCCTCTGGATCTCGATCATCGGCCTGGCGCTCTACGGCGCCGTGGACCTCGCCGCGCGCCGGTGGGCTCCCTGGGCCGATACGACCTGAGAGGGTAGCGGCCCGAACATCGGAGTGCCGGGCCGGCGATGGCGCCGCGACGGCACAGAAGAGCAAGGAGGACAAGGATGAAGCGGACGCCGTACCTGGTGCTCGTTACGTTGCTGCTCATCGCGGCGGGGCTCGGCGCGCCCCAGGCCCAGCCATCGGCGAAGGTCGTGTTCGCACTGAACTGGTTCGCGGTCGGCGACCACGCGGCGTACTGGGTGGCGCTCGAGCGAGGCTACTACCGGACCAAAGGGCTCGAGGTCGAGCTGCAGAACTCCAAGGGCTCGGGCGACTCGATCGCCAAGGTGGACACCGGCCGCGCCGATATCGGCCTGGCCGATGCGGTCGTCATCATCCCGCGTATCGCGCAGGGAGCAAAGATCAAAGTCGTCGGCGCCGTTTTCGACAACACACCATTGAACATCTGGACGCGTAAGGACACCGGGATCGCGAGGCCGAAGGACCTCGAAGGCAAGACGCTGGCGGCGCCGCCCGGCGACGCGCAGCGCCAACTGTTCCCCGCGTTCGCCAAACTCAACGGCATCGACGAGGCCCGGGTGCAGTGGGTCAACATCGAACCGGCGGCGAAGTTCGTCGCGCTCGCCGAGAAGCGCGCCGACGCGGTGCCCGATTACACGACGGGCCAGCCGTTCTGGGAGAGGGCGGTCGGCGCGCAGAATCTCGTGCGAATGCCCTGGAGCCAGTTCGGCTTCGACACCTACTCGATGTCCATCTTCGCCAGCGAGAAGACCATCAGCGAGCGACCCAAAGTGCTGCGCGACTTCGTGGCGGCGTCGTACCAGGGCTGGCGCGACGTGATGGAGAGTCCGAAAGCGGCGCTCGAGATCTTCAAGAAACGAGTGCCCGACATCGACCTCGCCCTCATCGAGCCGAACATGATGCTCGGCCTCGAGCTCATGAAGACGGACCGCTACGCGAAGAACGGCGTCGGCTGGATCGAGCGCGCCAAGATGTGCCGGACGACGGAGTTGATCAACCGCTACATGCCCGACATGCCGCGCCAGGTCGGCTGCGACGAGGTGTTCACCAACGAGTTCCTGACGAAGGTCGAGCCGCCGAAGCGTTGATTGTCCTCGACGGGGTCGGGATGACGTATCGTGCCGACTCCGGCCCGGTCGAGGCGCTCCGGGACATCACGTTCAGGGTCGAGGGGGGCGAGCTGGTCGCCGTGGTCGGCCCGTCCGGCTGCGGCAAGTCCACACTGCTACGCATCATCGCCGGGCTGCGGCCGGCGACCGCCGGGCGCATCAGCGTGGACGGCCGCGTCGTGAGCGGGCCTATCCCCTTCGTCGGCATGGTCTTCCAGGCGCCGGTGCTCCTCAGGTGGCGCCGCATCATCGAGAACGTCCTGCTGGCCGCCGAGCTGGCGGGCCTGAAGCGCGCCGAGTACCGGGCCCGCGCCGATGCGCTGCTGCGGCTCGTAGGGCTCGCTGACTTCGGCGAGAAGCTCCCGCGCGAGCTGTCCGGCGGCATGCAGCAGCGCGCCGCCCTGTGCCGCGCGTTGCTGCTCGATCCGCCGCTGCTCCTCATGGACGAGCCGTTTGGCGCGCTCGACGCGATGACGCGCGACGAGCTCAACCTGGAATTGCTGCGCGTGTGGGGTGAGGGGAACCGGCAGCGGAAGACGATCGTCTTCGTCACGCACTCGATCCCGGAGGCGGTGTTTCTCGCCGACCGGGTGGTCGTCATGACGCCACGCCCTGGGCGCGTGGCGAGCGTCGTCCCCGTGCCGCTCCCCAGACCGCGGACGATCGCGACGCGGGCGAGCGCCGACTTCGGCGCGCTCACGCTCCAGATCCACGACGCTCTGGCCCGCACGGTCGCCTGACCCGGAGCGGCAGTTTCGTACAGGGTCCCTTCGACCCCTGCCGCACCAAACTGCCGCCCCCGGGTCAGGCGACCTCGGCAGGGCGAGTCTGGCGGAAGCGTGCGGCGAAGAGCGGATCGAAGAGCGCGGCGGTCGCGACGAGCGCAGCGTCGGCGCCCTCACGCAGGACGTCTTGCGCGCGCTCGACCGTGCAGATGCCCCCGACCGCGAGAATGGCGCGGTCCCAGGCGCCGGCCTTGCGCCAGGCGAGCATCTCCTCGACCTGCCGTGACGCGACCGTGAAGGTCTGGGCCCCCACGACATCCGCACGCTCCCGGCCCGTCCCCTCGAAGGCCGGGGTGCCCTTGTCGTCCAGGACCCTGCGGCTGATGCTGTGAACCAGGACGAAGCCATTGGTCCAGGGCGCAAGCCTGGTTGCCGTGTCGTGAAGGAGCCGCGGTGTTCTGAACGCGCCGAGCTTCGCCAGCACCGGGACACCGATCGTCGTTCGTACGCGATGGAGGATCCGGGCGGCGAGCGGCACGTTCTCGTAGATCATCTGGGCTTGCTCGACGAACGGATCCTGCGTCGCGAGGTGGACCTCGACCGCGTCGGCTCCGCTCTCGGCCGCCCACGCGGCGCAGCGTGCGAAGTCGGCGATGAGCGTCTCGGCGTCCCCGTCAGGGGCAGGCGTGCCGATGACGCTGACGATCAGAATCTGGCCCGGCCCGATGCGCTCCCTGGCCCGGCGAACGTCCTTGCGCCACACGTCTGGCTCCATCGAGGGCTCGCCCAGCGAGACGGCAATGGTGGTGTCACCGTTCCCGGCCGGCCGTCGCGCGATGACCGCGGCCTGCTCCCGGTTTTCCACGTGACGGATGTTGGGGAGGGCGTGGGCCGGCCGGAAGGCCGACCGAACCGTCGCATAGGTAAGGACATCGAAGCCCAGCCGGGCATAGCCCTCTACCCACTTCGAGTTCAGGAGGGGGCCCGCGGCGATGCCCAAGCTCGAGTTGAGCATGTGGCCGAAGAGTCTGCCGCCGGCTCCGGAGGGAAGGCGCCTCACGCGCGGTAAGCTCGGGGCATGCGCGTAATTCCACTGGTAGGAACGGTCGACACGATAGGCGCCGTGAGGCATCGCGCTCGCACTCCCTTCTCCCGGGAAAGCCCAGGTAAGCGCCTAGTATATCACGTAGTTACGAGCCATGCCTTATGAAAAAGCCGGCGCCACCTCCCGCGCGATCAACTCGAGCTCGCGCATGATGTGCTCGTGCGGCATACCGGGGAAGAACGTTCGGCAGATCAGATGGGTCATTCCATACTCGTCTACGAAGCGCCGGATCCTCCGCACACACTCGTCGGGCCCGCCGATGATGAAGCGGTCCTCCATCAGCCGATCCAGGTCCGTCGCGATCGAGGCGTCGATGAAGGGATGGCGCCAGCCGCCCGCGTACTCCTTGCGGTACGCAATCATGATGTGCTTTTCGGCGAGCTCCCGAGCCTTGCGGTCGGTGTCGGCGATGATCAGGTCACGGGTCAGGGGCCACTCGGTGATCGGCTGACTCCGGCCCGCGCTCCGGCGGTTGTCGAGGAACCGCCTCTTGCCCTCGAGGAGGCGCTTGAGGTCGGCGGTCGGCCCGGGGATCCAGTTGTCGGCGAGCGTCGCGGCGCGCCGGAGCGTGATGTCCCCCCAGCCGCCGATCCAGATCGGCGGGTGGGGTTTCGTCATGGGCTTGGGCTCGAGGCACCCGTCGATAGTGTAGTAGGTGCCTTTGAAGCTGGTCCGCTCCTGCGTCCAGAGACTCTTCATGATCGCGAGTTGCTCCTCGAACCGAGCCCCGCGCTTCTCCAGCTCGACGCCGTAGAGGGAAAACTCGTCGGGCTTGTAGCCGATCGCGATCCCGAGGGTGAAACGCCCGCCGGACATGACGTCGAGCAGCGCCGCGTCCTCGGCGAGGCGTACGGGATTGTGGAAAGCGGCGACGAGGATGTCGGTGCCGAGCATCAGCTTCGACGTTCGCGTCGCGAAGCCGGCGAGCACCACCAGCGGCGAGGGCCAGTAGTGGTTCGTCACCGAGTGGTGCTCCTCCATCCAGACCGAGTCGAGGCCGAGTTCCTCGGCTTTCGTGACCTCTTCGAGCGCCTCCTTGTAGTAGTGACCCCCCTCGATGGGAATGAAGCCGATCTTGAGGCGTGCCATGAGGCGAGAGCCTAGCACGGCCTCCCGGGCGAGTCACTTGACAGGCCGCGCACAGACGATTAAACCGTGAGCCACCACTCTCCGAAGGAGGGCAGCCCATGGCCACTATGAAGGGGTTTCACGCGCTCAAGCATCTTCCCGAGGAAAAAGTCACCGACAAGATCTCGCGCCGGATCCTCGTCGGGGACAAGGAGATGGTCGTCTGGTGGTCGATGAAGGCGGGCGTCCACGCGGCGGCCCACCAGCACCCGCATGAGCAGATGTTCGTGGTGATGTCGGGGAAGATGGAATTCCGCCTGGGAACGGAGAAGCGAACGTGTGGCCCGGGGGACCTCGGCGTGATCCCGGGCGGCGTCGAGCACGAAGCATGGTTTCCCGAGGCCACGGAAGTCATCGACATCTTCGCGCCGCCTCGCGAGGACTTCCTCACCGCGGAGGTGCCGGCATACATGCGAACGGGGTGATCGGACTGGTTCGGCGAACCGCGAGCTGGTATCTACATCAACGAGAACCTGGAGCTCGAGGAGCTGGGGGCCGACAGGGCGTACGAGTTCGCCTGGTCGTTCAACCCGCTGCCCCTCAAGGGCGCTACCGGTTCACCCGGCAACTCCGTCGCGATCGCGTCGCGGGCGTCCTGTCCACCCGACACCGCGGGGGATGCGCCGGGGTGTCGGGGTATCTGATACGATCGGCGCAGGATGGCCGACGAATTCACCCGTGAGGAACGGGCCGCGCTCGCCCCGTACGTCAGTAACCTCGACGGTCCGGTGTTCGCGCTCGTCAATCTCCCTGAGGTCGTGAAGGGCGCCCTCTTCGCCCGCTACTCCCGCTCGCCGAAGTCGCTCCGCCGCCTCTTCGTCGACGAGTTCCTCGGCGCCGCTGGTCTCGAGGCCGCGGCCTTCGGCGCGCCTGGCGGCGACGCCGGAACGCAGCGGGCCGAGCAGCTCTACGAGCGCGTGTTCGTCGAGTACGGCGACGACTCCGTGGCCCAGCTCGGCGGTGTGCACCTGGCGTGCGAGGGTGCGTCGAACATCTTGACCAAGGTCCTGGAGTGGGGCCGTCTCATGGCCTACCTCGAGCAGTCGACGCGCTACATCCCGTACGACGACCGCCCCGACGGCCGGTACCGCTATCACGTCCCCGCCGAGCTGCCCGGCGCGCTCCGTGAGCGCTACGTGGCGACGCTCGATCGGAGCTTCGATACCTACCGCGCGTGGCTCCCGAAGCTGCGCGCGTTCTTCGAGAAGAAATTCCCGCGCGATCCAGCCGAGTCCGAGACGGTCTATCGCATGACGATCCGGGCCAAGGCCCTCGACACCCTGCGCGGGATGCTGCCCGCGGCGACGACCTCCAACGTCGGCATCTACGGCACCGGCCAGGCGTACGAGCAGCTCTTGCTGCGCATGCGCGCCTATCCGTTGCAGGAGGTACGCGCCTACGCGAACCTGATGCTGGTCGAGCTGCGGAAGGTCATCCCTGCGTTCCTCAAGCGCGTCGATGTGCCCGAGCGCGGCGGCGTCTGGTCGGCCTACTTCGCCGAGACCCGCCGGGAGATGCGCGAGGTCGCCGGGCGGCTGCTGAACGCGGGCGCCGCGGCCGGCACGGTGCCACCACCGGTCGCGCTGGAGGATGAAGTCACGCTCACCGACTTCGATCCGGATGGCGAGGTGAAGGTCGTGGCGGCGGCGCTCTACGCCGTCTCCAGCCGTTCGGACGCCGAGCTGCTGGACGCCGCGCGCGCCATGACGCACGACGAGCGCAACGCCGTGCTGGCGGCGTATGTCGGCAAGCGGCTGAACCGGCGCCACCGGCCGGGGCGCGCCTTCGAGCGCACGTCGTACCGCTTCGACGTGCTGGGCGACTACGGAGCGTTCCGCGACCTGCAGCGGCACCGGCTGCTCACGCTGGAGTGGCAGCGGCTCACGCCGGGCCACGGGCACGTCGTGCCCGAGGCGATCGCCGAGGCGGGCGCGGCGGACGACTGGCGCCGCGTGCTGGCGGAGTCGGCCGAGCTCCACGACGCGATCGAGGCGATCGGCCTGGCCGACGTCGCCTCCTACGCCGTGTCCATGGCCTATCGCGTCCGCTTCTACATGGACATGAACGCCCGCGAGGCGATGCACCTAATCGAGCTGCGGACGACGCCGCAGGGGCACCCGTCCTACCGGCGGATCTGCCAAACGATGCACCGGCTCATCGGCGAGCGCCACCCCGCGATCGCCGCCACGATGACCTTCGCCGACCACTCGGCGGTCGAGCTCGAGCGCCTGGAAGCCGAGCGCGCGGCGGCGCGCCGCCGCGCGGCGTCCGCCTAGAGGGTTCCCGCGGCTCGCCCCTTGACACGGGCCCGGCGCGTCAAGATAATTGGTCGTCCAATCAAGAAAAAGGAGACCCGTGAGCCCCAAGCGGGGAGTGGCGCCGCTCCGGCGCGCCGCGATCGTGCGCGCCACGATCCGGTGTCTCGCGCGGGACGGCTATTCCGGACTGACCATGAAGAAGGTCGCGCGCGCTGCCGGGGTGAGCCAGGGGATCCTCCACTACTACTTCGCCGACAAGCGGGCGATCCTCGTCGCTGCGCTCGAGGCGGTCGCCGCGGATCTGGATCGGCGGGTCGCCGCGGCGCAATCTCGCGGACCGAAGGACCCGCGGGCGCGACTCCTGGCGCTGATCGAGGCGTGCCTGCGGCTGGCGGTCGAGGAGCGCGCCTTCTGGATCGTCTTCGTCGAGTTCTGGGGCGAGATGATGCACGACCGGCAGCTCCGCGAGACGAACGCGGTGCTGTACGAGCGCACGCGGCGTCTGATCGGCGCCGTCGTCGTCCAGGGCGTGCGCGCCGGGACCTTCCGCCGGACCGATCCCCTGCGCGCCGCCGCCGTGATCCTCGGCCTCGTCGACGGGGTGTCGCTCCAGCTCACATTCGACCCGGCGGCGTTCAGCGTCGCGGACGCGACGCGATTCTGTGGAGACGCAGTGTTGCGCTACCTCACGCGGGAGGCACGATGAATCCAGAGATCGAGGCACACGCGAAGGCGAAGGCGCGGGAATACTTCAGGACGAAGGCGACCGAGCTCGCGCTGCCCCTGATCGTCGAGCGGGTCGCGGACGCGGTGCGCGCCTTTGAGGAATTCGTGCTCCCATTGTCCGCGGCGCAGGCCGCGCAGAGATCGACCCCGGGCGACTGGACGATCCAGGAGGTCGTGGATCACGTCGTCGAGACGTACCGTCCGGGGCTCGACGAGCTGTGGTGCCTCCTGGCGGGACAGCGGCCGCCGGGAGAGCCGATACCGGCGAGCCTTCGGTCCAAGGCGCCACTCCTCCGGCCGTGGCGGTGGCTCCTCGACGAGGTCACGCGCCTGCACGCGGAGGCTCTGAGGACTCTCAAGGCTGTTCCCGGCGACTTCAAGACCGACGCACGGGCGCCGATCGTGATGGTCGTCAACGTGAAGGACGCGCAGGGGAACACGACCCCGCTCCACTGGGTCGAGGACCTCGACTGGAAAGCGTATGCGATCGTCAGCTGGCGCCTTCACGCCATCGATCACCTGAAGCAGGCGAAGAAGGTGCTCGCGGCGATGGAGCGTTGACCCCGCCGAGCAGTATCGCCCCGAGCGCCATCGCGAACAGTCTCATCGCCTGAAGTCCTCCTTGGCAGCCTTGAGCGTGTCGGGCGAGGCGAGGAGGTCCAGGGCCGTCAGCGCCAACGCCTTCGCGCCCGCCACCATGCCGCCGCGGGCCATCGGCGAGCGCGCCCACTCTGCGAACTCGCGCGAATGCCCGGGCACGCCGTCGGGGGAGATGCGGATATAAGGGTGGATGGTCGGGAGCGCCTGGCTCACGTTGCCGCAGTCGGTGGAGCCGTAGCCCGCCTCGCCGGTGTCGGGATCGAGGGGGAACCCGATCACGCCGAGGTTCTGCTCGAAGAGCTCGGCCATGGTCCGATTCGGCTTCATCGGGTCGTGGATGGTCGGCTCGGCAGTCACCTCGACGCGGCAGCCGGTCGCGGTCGCGGCGCCTTCGGCGCAGCCCGTGAACCTCCGGAGCAGCTCCTGACAGTAGTCCTTCGTGAGCGCGCGGAGGTAGAAGTCGGCGCGCGTGTATTCCGGGATGATGTTGGGCTGATCGCCGCCCTTGACGATGATCCCGTGGACGCGCGCCTCGGGCCGGAGATGCTGGCGCATCTGGTCGAGCCCGACGAAGAGCTGGATGACCGCGTTCAGCGCGTTCACGCCGCGCCAGGGCCAGGACGAGGCGTGCGTCGCCGTGCCGTGGAACTCGGCCTTCACCTTGATGATACCGAGCGTCGGTCGCCACACCTGCGTCCCGCATCGGCCGTGAATCATCATCGCCGCGTCCACGTCCCGGAACACGCCGGCCTCCATCAACCGCACCTTGCCGGCCCCGCCCTCCTCGGCGGGAGTGCCGATCACCTGGATCCGGCCCGCGAACGGGAGCGTGCCGAGCGCCACCGCGAGCGCCGCGCCGGCGCCGGTGCCCGCCGTCGCGATCACGTTGTGGCCGCACGCATGACCGATGGACGGCAGCGCGTCGTATTCCGCCAGAATGGCGATGGTCGGCCCGGCGCCGATGCCGTCGATCGTCGCGCGGAACGCCGTCGGCAGGCCGCCGACGCCCCGCTCGACCCGCGCGCCGTGTTTTTCCAGGAATTCGGTGAGCCAGGCGTGCGCCTTTTCCTCCTTGAAACAGAGCTCCGGGTTGTCGTGGATCCTGTGCGACAGCGCTTCCAGGTCGTTGGCGAGCCGATCCACCGCGCCCGCCACCTTGTGCTTCACGTCGCCCGGCGTGCTCATTTCGCCCCCTTGAACTCGTCCTGCGCCCGCCTGACGAGGGCGGGCTCGGCCAGGAGATCGAGCGTCGTCATGGCCATGGCCTTGGCTGCGGCGAGCGTGCCCTCGCGCGCGAGCGGGCTCACGGCCGCCGCCTCGAAGGCGCGCGAATGGATCGGCGTGCCGTCGGGGGCGATCTTCATGAGCGGCTGGATCGTGGGGATCACCTGGCTCACGTTTCCGACGTCCGAGGACCCGAGGCGGTCGACCAGAGGTGGTGCCTCGGTGAGGCCCAGGCCCTTCATGTTGGCGCGGAAGGCGCCGAGGAGCGTCTCGTTCCGCCTCATCGGCGCGTAGACGGTGTCGTTGTGCGCAATGACCTTGAGCGTGCAGCCCGTGGCTTTCGCCGCGCCCTCGGCGCAGGCGATCACGCGCTTGTGGAGCTCCCACATGTAGTCGAGGTCGAGCGAGCGGACGTAGAAGGTGGCGGCCGCGAACTCCGGGATGATATTCGGCGCCGCGCCGCCGTGGGTGATGATGCCGTGAATTCGGGCGTTGAGGCGTGTCTGCTGGCGGAGCATGCTGACGTTGTTGTAGGTCTGCACCGCCGCATCGAGCGCGTTGACGCCTTCCCACGGGTCGGCGGCGGCATGCGCCGCCTTGCCGGTGAACTCGAAGCCGACCCGCACGATCCCCAGCAGGTCCATGTGACCGACCCACTGATCGAAGCCGTGGACCATCATCGCGGCGTCGACGTTCTTGAAGACGCCGCCCTGGATCAGCTTCAACTTGCCGCCGCCGCCCTCTTCCGCCGGCGTGCCGATGATGTGAATGCGCCCTTTCGGCAGCTGGTGCCGGACCGCGGCAAGGCCGGCGCCGGCCCCGACGCCCGCGGTCGCGATCGCGTTGTGACCGCAGGCGTGGCCGATCGACGGCAGCGCGTCGTACTCGCAGAGGATCGCGATCGTCGGGCCCTCGCCCGTGTCGATCGTCGCGCGGAACGCGGTCTCGAGGCCCGCGAGGGCACGCTCGACCTTGAACCCCTGTTCGGCAAGGAAGTCGGTGAGCCAGCCGGCCGCCTTCACCTCCTGGTAGCCGAGCTCGGGATTGTCGTGGATCTGGCGGGAGAGCTTCTCGAGGTCGTCGCCGAGGCGGTCGATCGCGCGGCCGATCGTGTCTTTGAGGGCGGTCATATCTGTCTCCTGGAGTGTCTGATTACGGGATAGCGGTCAACTATAGCACTGCCGGCGTGTGCTAGGATTCGGCCGTGCCCACCGGCGTGCGGCTCGGTGTCGCGATTCCGCAGACGATTCTCTCGGGCGCGTTCGACGCGCGCGCGGTCGTCAGATTTCTCACCCGCGCGGAGGCCCTGGGCTTCGAGAGCGCCTGGGTCGTCGAGCAGATCCTCGGGTCGATCCGGAGCCTCGAGCCGGTTACGCTGCTGACCTACGCCGCGGCCTGCACCGAGCGGCTCCGGCTCGGTTCCGCCGTCCTCCTGACGGCGCTTCGGAGCCCCGTCCATCTCGCCAAGACCTTGACCACGCTCGATCAGCTGAGTGGCGGCCGTATCGACGTCGGCGTCGGGCTCGGCGGCAATCCAAGGATCTACCCCGCGTTCGGGCTCGCCCCGGCGCGCCGCGCCGCCCGGTTCGCCGAGGGCCTCAGGCTGATGAAGCGTCTCTGGACCGAGGAGCGCGTGACCTTCGACGGGGAGTTCTTCAAGGTCCACAACGCGTCGATGGAGCCGAAGCCCTTGCAGAAACCGCATCCGCCGCTCTGGTTCGGCGGTCACCATCCGAACGCGCTCCGGCGCGCGGTGGAGCTGGGCGACGCGTTCATCGGCGCCGGCTCCGTCTCGACGAAGGTCTTCCTCGACGAGGTGAAGCTGCTCCGCGCCATGCTCACGGAGAGCGGTCGAGATCCCGCCCGCTTTCCGCTGGGCAAGCGCGTCTACATCGCGGTCGACCGAGACCGTGCGCGGGCCGGCCGGCGGCTTGCCGAGTGGTTCGGTGCCTTCTACGGCCGCCCGGAGCTCGCCACGGAGGTGTCCGTCTGGGGAGAGCCCCAGGAGTGCGTCGAGCGCCTGTCGGAGATCGTCGGGGCGGGAGTCGGCTTCCTCATGCTGAACCCGGTCTTCGATGAGCTCGAGCAGCTCGAGCTGTTCGCGTCGGCCCTCGCGCCGAAGCTCTAACGAGCGTTTTCGGGTCACGCCTCGTAACTGTCCAGAAGATTTACAAGAATTCCGGAAAATCGAGGCTCGAAGCTCGCCGCGACCTCACTCCTTGTCGAGCGCGGCGATCGGGACCGGACGCGTGGTTTCCAGTCCGACTCGACGCCCGGCGACGTGGCGCACCTCGCCTGCGACGGTGAAGGACCCAAACTCTTCGCTCAGGACGTCGATCCAGCAGGCCTTCCCGAGCTTCAACGATGTCGTCGGGGGAACGGTGACCCAGAGACCGTGCCGGCTCGCATCTTCCGCGCGGCCAAGCAGGGCCTCGTCGTCGACCCACAGGCGGATTGGCCACGAGACGGCAATCCGGGGGTGACGACGGCGCTCCGGTGTAATGCTCATCGCGCGAACTGTGTCATGGGATCACGCGAGAATTTGCGAAGCCAGCGTCGAGGCACAGTCCCGTCCGCCGTACATCTTCCGTGCCACCGGGCAAAGGGCTTGTGCGCCGTGGAGTTCTGGCCCGGCCACGACGGAGGCAGGCGCGAATCGTAAACTTCGTCGACGATCGGCGGACCGGTGAGCGCCAGCGGAGGCACTTTCGTCCCGGTCCGTCATATACTGCCTGAGTGACCAAACGCGTCATGATCGTCGACGACGAGCCACCGGTGATCGAAGTGCTGAAGGACTTTTTCCGCCAGTTCCGCCACGCGCACACGTACGAGACCGAGTCGGCGCGCGACGGGGCCGAAGCGTTGATCCTTCTGCTCCGGGGACAGTTCGATCTCATCTTGCTCGACATGCACATGCCGCGGATGGGCGGCCTCGAGCTCCTGAAGCAAATTCGCGGTCTCGGCGTGAACGTGCCCATCATCATGATCACCGCCAACGCGGACACCCGGGCCGCGGCCGAGGCGCTGAGCGGCGGCGTGTTCGCGTACATCCCCAAGCCGTTCGACATTCGACATCTCGACCACCTCGTCGCGCTCGCGGTATCGTCCCGATCTTCCGCGGCCGGTGGCTGAGCTCCGGCGAAGCGGCGGCGCGCGTCGTGAGCGCTGCGTCGTCATCGGCGCCACCGGCCAGCTGGGGTCCGATCTCGTCCGAACCTTCGACCGGCCGAGCGAGCTGGTTCCGCTCGGCTCCCGAGATTTCGACATCCTCGATGCCGCCAGAGCGCGGTCGACGCTCGAGGATCTGCGACCGACCTGCGTTCTGAACGCGGCGGCCTACAACCTCGTCGACCGGGCGGAGGACGAGCGGCAGCGCGCATTCGCGCTGAACGCCGATGCGGTCGGTGCGCTCGCGACGGTCTGCCAGGCGCTCGGCGCGGTCTTCGTCCATTTCTCGACGGACTACGTCTTCGACGGCCGGAAGCGCACGCCCTACCTCGAGTCCGACTCGCCCGCTCCCCTGAGCGCCTACGGCGAGTCAAAGCTTGCGGGAGAGCGGCTGGCGCTCGAGCGTTGCGAGCGGACGGTGATCTTCCGGGTCTGCGGACTGTTCGGCGTCGCCGGCAGCTCGGGCCAAGGCAAGACGAACTTCGTCGAGACGATGCTGCGCCTGGCGCGCGAGCGCAAGCCCTTGCGCGTCGTCGCCGATCAGGTGTTGGGTCCCAGCTACACGCTCGACCTCGCGCGCAAGGTGTGGACCGTGCTCCCGAAGGCGGCCCACTCGATCTATCATCTGACGAACGCCGGACAGACGAGCTGGTACGAGTTCGCGCGGCGTGCCGTCGAGTTCGCCGGCATGACGGCCGATCTCACGCCCGTGACCGCCGCCGAGTACGGCGCCAAGGCGCGGCGCCCCGCCTACTCCGTCCTGGCGCACGCGCACCTCGCGGCGCTCGGCGAGGACGACCTGCGACCCTGGGATGCCGCCCTCGCCGCGTACGTCACCGAGCGCTCGTCGGCCCGATAGCCCTCCGCCAGCGCGCGGTCATGCCAGGCTTGCCCGGGCGCGGGCGATCCTCCGATCGAGCGCCGGGTGCGAGTAGAGGACGATTTCCTTGAGCCGGCTCGGGCGCCGCTCGGCGAGATTCAGCCGGGCGAGGCGCTCCATGGCCCCGATGAACGCGGGGGCGTTTCCGGTCGTGGCCAGCGCGAAGTCGTCGGCCTGGCGCTCGATCCGGCGCGAGAAGCCGTTGCCGAGCGGGAGCTGAACCAGCCCGAGCGCCAGCGCGACGAGCGCCAGCCACGGGAGCCCGGCCGGATCGGCGGGCCCGGCGAGCCCGAAGAGCGCGACGCCGGCGTCGAGCCCGAGCGCGGCCAGCCAGGCGGTGACGACCATCAGCGCGCCCTGGACGAGGAGGCCGCGACGGACGTCGCCGTGGACGTGGTGGCCCAGCTCGTGGGCGAGTACCCACTCGATCTCCTCCCCTGGAAAATCGGCGAGCAGCGTGTCGAAGAGGATGATCCGTCGCGTGCGGCCGAGACCCACGACCGCGGCGTTGGCGGTGCGGCTCTTCTTCGACTGGTCCGCGACGAAGACGCCGATCGTGTCGACACCCGCACGGCGCGCCAGCGCCAGCAGCCGCTCGCGGAGCCCGTCGTCGGCGAGCGGTACCAGCCGGTAGAACAGTGGGACGATCCAGACCGGCAGCACGGCGGTCAGCGCGACCTGGGCGGCGAAGAAGACCACAGCCGCGACGAGCCACCAGAACGGCGTCAGCTCGAGGAGAGCGTAGACGACCTCGACGGCCGCGAGGCCGAGCGCCCCGCCGATCAGCATCGCCTTCAGGCGATCGGCGAGCCACCCGCCGAGCGGCTGATGGAGCAGCCCGAAGCGCCGTGGCAGCCAGTAGCCCCGGACCAGCCCCAGGGGGAGGCGGAGCGCCGTATGCCCGGCGCCGAGCAGAAGCACGACGAGCGCGACCCGGCCCCACCGGGCTGACGTGACCTGCGCCGCCCAGGACGCCACAGCGTGTCCCACGCCCGTCAGGAGCACCGCGAGGAGATACGCGATCGAGACGACGAGGCCGAGCAGCGCCAGGAGCAGCTGAAGCCGATGGTAGCGGGTCGCGTCGAGCATGTGGCATTGTACACATCGGTGCGTCGGACCGCCGCAGGGCCCTGACTCGCCTGCTACAATGAACCGACATTCAGTCGAATAAGGGAGCCATCATGTTCGAGTCCGTCGAGGAGGTCCAGCAGCGGTTCAGGGACGCGCGCTACATCGCGAGCCGCCGCGTGTCCACCGTCGTGTTCCTGGCCGCGCGCATGGGCCGTCCGGTGCTCATCGAGGGGCCGGCCGGTGTGGGCAAGACCGAGCTGGCGAAGACGCTGTCCGAGGTGACGGCGCGCCCGCTCATCCGATTGCAGTGCTACGAGGGGCTCGACGAGGGCAAGGCCCTCTACGAGTGGAAGTACGCCAAGCAGCTCCTCTATACCCAGCTCTTGCGCGACCGCATCGGCGAGCTGATCGCCGACGCGCCGTCGCTCCCCGACGCGGTGTCGAAGATCGCGGGCCAGGAAGACGCGTTCTTCTCGTTCCGCTTCCTCTCGCCGCGGCCGCTTCTCTCGGCGATCCTGGCCGAGCAGCCGGTCGTCCTCCTCGTCGACGAGATCGACAAGGCCGAGCCCGAGTTCGAGGCGTTCCTGCTCGAGGTGCTCTCGGACTTCCAGGTCTCCGTCCCCGAGCTGGGGACGGTGCGCGCCAAGCACATCCCGCTCGTCGTCCTGACCTCGAACAACGCCCGCGAGCTCTCCGACGGGCTCAAGCGCCGGTGCCTGCACCTCTTCATCGACTTCCCGGCGCCGGCGGACGAGCTGCAGATCATCCGGCTGAAGGTGCCGGAGGTCCCGGAGCAACTGGCCCGGGCCGTCGTCAGCGCCGTGCAGAAGATCCGCGCGATGGACCTTCGCAAGCTCCCGTCGGTCTCCGAGTCGCTCGACTGGGCGCGCTCGCTCGTGATCCTCAACGCCCGAGAGCTGGACCCGGCGATCGTCGAATCCACGCTGACGATGCTCGTCAAGCACGAGAAGGATCTCGAGCGCGTCAAGGGCTCGCTGGACAAGGTCCTGGCGGAGTAACCCCTGGACGAGAGGATCCTCGAGTTCATCGGCGACCTTCGCCGGGCCGAGATCCGCATCTCGCCCTCGGAGGCGCTCGACGCCCTCGCCGCGAGCGCCGAGGTCGGCCTGTCCGACCGGGAGACGTTCAAGTCCACCCTCGCCGCGACGCTGATCAAGGAGTTCCGCGATCAGCCGACTTTCGACCGGCTCTTCAACCTTTACTTCCTCGACCTCGAGGCGCTCGGCGAGGGGCTCAAGAAGGCGCTCGGCCCTCAAGATCCGCGCGTGCAGGACATGCTGGACGAGCTTCTGGCCGACGAGGGGATGGAGCTCGACGAGCTGACCGAGCTGCTCATGCGCGGCCAGGGGAGTGAGCTCGAGATGGCGATCCGCTCCGGCGGCCAGAACGCCGGCCTCGAGCGCCTCATGTACTTCCTGCAGGTCGGCTTCTTCTCACGCCGGATCTCGGATCGCTTCGACTGGTCGGCCATCGAGGGCGACCTCGAGCGGATCATGAAGGCGCTCGAGGCCCGTGGCCTCGATCCGGGCCAGCTGGCGCGGATCCGCAACTACCTGGAGCTGCGGCTGGAGGCGTTCAAGCGGATGATCCGCCAGCACGTCGAGCGCGAGCTGGAGCGTCGGGCGTACCGCCAGGGCGAGAAGCTCACGCGCGAGGTGCTCTCGGACAAGCCGCTCTTCGCCCTGTCGCCGGACGAGATCGCCCAGATGAAGAGCGTGGTCGCCCGGCTGGCGCGCAAGATCAAGGACGCGCTCGCGCTGCGCCAGCGGCAGGAGCACAAGGGGCGCCTGGACACGCGGCGCACGACGCGGAAGAGCCTCCAGTACGGCGGGGTGCCGATGGAGATCTTTCTCAAGCGGCGGCACCGCGAAAAGCCGAAGCTCATCACGATCTGCGACGTGTCGGATTCGGTCCGCAACGCCTCGCGCTTCATGCTGCAGCTCGTCTGGAGCCTCCAGGAGTGCTTCAGCCGGGTCCGCTCGTACGTGTTCGTCTCCGAGATCGCCGAGGTCACCCAGGCCTTCAACACGTATCCGGTCGAGCGCGCCATCGAGTGGGCGCTCAAGGGCGCGCCCGTGGACTACCACTGCCGGTCGGATTTTGGATTTGCCTTCAGCCGGTTCGCGAAGACCGAGCTCGACTCGCTCGACCGGAAGACGACGATCCTCATGCTGGGCGACGCGCGCAACAACTACAACGATCCGCAGGCGTGGGCGCTGCGGCTCATCCGCGAGCGCGTGAAGGGGATCATCTGGCTGAACCCGGAGGGCCAGTGGGGCTGGGGCATCGGCGACAGCGTCATGCCGCTCTACGCGCCTGCGTGCGACTTCGTCCGCGAGTGCCGGACCATCGGGCAGCTGGGTGAGGTCGTCGACAACCTCGTGCACCACTGGTGGCGTCGCGGGAGGTAGTGCGAGCCGAAGCGGTGCCTGTGTTGAGGCGAGCCCTTCAGTGATCGAGATCGTGCGAGCCGAAGCGGTGCCCGCGCTGAGGCGAGCCCTTTCAGTGGTCGAGATCGCGCCAGCCGAAGCGGTCGCAAAACCGCCACTGGCGAATTTCCGGCTGACGGAATTTGCTACTCGCTGCCGTTCCGTCACGCCGTTCTGGCTCTGGCTCGCGGCTAACTCCGCACGTATCCGATCGGCCTGCTTCGATTCTCGCTCCTGGCATCAACGCTGCACTCGTCAGGGAGACATGAAGACTAAGTGTCCGCTACCCAAAGGATTTTCCGGAATGCAGGCATTTACCGGAATCCTGCTGAGCCTGCTGGTGCTCTCGCTCACCGCGGCATCCGCAGCGGTGGCGGCCCCGTTCGCGTTTGTCTCCAACCGGAGCTCGGGCACCGTCTCGATAATCGACGCGGGAGCCGGAGCCGCCTGCCTGTCGGGGCCGCCGCCCTGCGTCGTCCAGACGCTGAACGTCGGCCTCTTGCCCGCCGGCGTGGCGGTGAACCGGGAGGGCACGCGCGCCTACGTCGCCAACCAGGGCTCGGATACCGTATCGGTGATCGACGTCAGGAGCAAGAGGGTCGTGGACTCAATCTCAGTCGGCGCCGACACCCAGCCGTGGGGAGTCGCGGTGAGCGCCACCGACGGGAAGGTCTATGTCACCCTGAACGGCGGGGTCGCGGTGATCGACGTCAACAACGTCAACAACCCCAACCAATTGACCACGATCCCCATCGGCGGGGTGCTGAACGGGATCGCCGTCGTCGGCTCGCGCGCCTTCGTCAGCGATGGCAATAACAACAACATCGTCATGATCGATGGCACCAGCGTGCTTACGTTTTCGCTCGGTAACAATTCTTTGCCGTTCGGCGTCGTCGCCGACCCCGATCGGCAGCGCGTCTACGTCGTCCATCGCGCCGAGCTTCCTGGGGATCGACTGGATTTGGTCGTCTCCGCGTTCAACACGAATAACCTCACCCGAGACGGGGTGACTGTGATCGAGTCGGATACGGCGGCCTTCCCGCAGGGCGTCGCCGTCAGCCCTGACGGAGCTTTGCTCTACGTCGTGAAGGACACCCCGAACGAGGAAGGGCTCATCGTCGCCACCATTGCGACGGGCGACATCACGCCCGCCGTCAGCGTTGGCGCGGGTCCGGTGGGGGTAGCGACCAATTTCCCGGCGGGGACGCACGTCTTCGTCGGCAGCCTCGCCGACAGGAATGTATCCGTGATCGGCGCGACAGTTGGCGCGTGCGCGGGGGGGACGCCGCCGTGTGCCGTCAAGAGAGTCCCGGTCGAGTCCATGACGTTCGTCTTCGGCGCGTTCGCCACCGACGGCCCGCCCGTGCCGCAGTATGCGCTGACGCTGACGTCGGCGCCGGTCGTGGGCGGGATGATCTCGGCCCAGCCACCAGGGGGGACGTACGAGCAGGGCACCGTCGTGACCCTCACGGCCAACCCGGCCATCGGCTATCAGTTCAGCGGCTGGTCCGGCTGCTCGGGGAGCGGCAACACCTGCAGCGTGACGATGGACATGGCCAAGAGTGTGACCGCGACCTTCACGCTCAAGCAGTATGGGCTGACGGTGACGGCGGCGCCGGCCGTGGGTGGGACGATCACGCCGCCAGGGGGGACGTACGACCACGGCACCGTCGTGACCCTCACGGCCAACCCGGCCACCGGCTATCAGTTCAGCGGCTGGTCCGGCTGCTCGGGGAGCGGCAACACCTGCAGCGTGACGATGGACATGGCCAAGAGTGTGACCGCGAACTTCACGGTGACGACGCCGCCACCTACGACGTGTGACGACAAGATCAAGGACCTTCAGAAGAAGGTGGCCGCCGACAAGCACCCCTGGAGGCACGACCATCAGCTCAAGGCCGCCCTCAGACTGTACTCGGCGGCCCAGGTCGAGCTCGGGAAGGCAAAGGCAAAGGTCGGTGACAGTGACAAGCGGTACGTGCGCGCCCTGAAAGAGTTCAATAGTGGCAAGGCGGCGCTGTGCGCTGGCCACTATTGGCGCGCCCACCACGAGCTCTGGGAGTCGTACTATCTCGCTCACGAGATTCTCAAGCACCACCAGCGCTAACTGACGCCGGCGATCCGTCGGGGTCGGCGTGTGCTAGCCTTCAGGCATGGCACTCGCCGACCCCGATTCGTTTGACGAAACGTCTGCCGCCGCGGGCCGCGGGGGCCGGACCACGAGGCAGCTGTCGCTGATCGCGGCAACCTCGCTTGCCTTCGCCACGCTGCTCACGAATACCGCGGCCCAGCCCGACTGCCAAACGATCGAGGACTTCTCGAAGGCGAAGGTCGGCGAGTTTCCGGCTGACTGGAAGCCGCGCAAGGACTCCGGCAAGGACATCTACAAGGTCGCCGAAGAGCCGGGTCTCCGTTTTTTGCACGCTGCGGTTCGAGGTCTTGGCGTCCAGGCCGCGAAAGAGCACGAGTGGGATCTCGGCGCCTATCCCGTTCTCGTCTGGTCGTGGCGGCCGCTCGCGTTCCCGAAGGGCGGCGACGAGCGTGAGTCGAAGACCAACGACAGCGTGCTAGCGGTCTACATGCTCGTGCCCTACTCGCGCTTCGCCGGGCCCAAGGCGGTCAAGTACGTCTGGAGCGAGAAAGTCCCCCTCGGCACGCGGCTCAACTCGAACATGGGTCTCACTCAGGTGAGGGTGTTGCGGTCCGGCGCCCCCGAGAAGAAGGGCGAGTGGGTCGAGGAGCGCGTGAACGTGCGCGACGACTACACGAAGTACTTCGACGTGAACGAGACACCCAAGCCCGCCGGCATCGCCGTGCTCACCGACTCCGACGACACCGGCTCGACGGCGCAGGGGGATTACGCGAACTTCCGGGCCTGTCGCCCATAGGCGATGGTCCGCGAGGTTCTCGTGGTCGAGGACGAGCCGGATATCCGCCGGCTCGTCGTCCTGCACCTCGAGCGCGACGGCTTTCGCTGCCGGACGGCCGCCAACGGGCCGGACGCCCTGCGGGAGGTGAAGGCGGCCGTTCCCGACCTCGTAATCCTCGATCTCATGCTGCCCGAGCTCGACGGTCTCGAAGTGTGCCGCCGGCTCCGGCGGGACGCCGGCACGGCGGCGGTGCCGATCATCATGCTCACCGCCAAGTCCGACGAGGTCGACCGCGTGGTCGGGCTCGAGATCGGCGCCGACGACTACGTGGCGAAGCCCTTCTCGCCGAAGGAGCTGGTGGCATCACGACCGCCATGAAGATCGTCACCGATCTCGAGCGCATCGGCGACCAGGCCGTCAACATCGCCCAGCGCACGATCGAGCTGAACCCCGAGCCGCAGCTCAAGCCCTACGTGGACCTGCCGCGGATGGCCGAGAAGGCCCAGCGCATGGTCAAGGAGAGCCTCGACGCGTTCGTCAGCCGTGACACGGATCTGGCGCGGCGGGTGTGCGGTGAGGACGCCGACGTCGACGCGCTGAAGGAGCAGATCTTTCGCGAGCTCCTGACGTACATGATGGAGGACCCGAAGACGATTCCCCGGGCCATCCGGCTCATTTTGGTCTCGCGCTTCCTCGAGCGCGTGGCCGACCACGCGACCAACATCGCCGAGATGGTGGTCTACCTGGTCGAGAGCAAGATGGTCCGACACATGCTCGCGTAGCGCTCAGCCGCGGAGCACCAGCGTCGGCACCGTCGTCGCGCGGGCCACGCGGTCGGCGACCCCGGGCACCAGCGCGCTGCCCAGACGGCTCCGGCGCGTCGTGGCGAGCGCCACCAGATCGGCGTTGAACGCCTCGGCCTCGAGCTGGATCTCTTCCGCCGGCTCACCGAAGCGCACAACCCGCTCCACCGGAATCCCCTCGAGCTCGGCTTCGACGTGGGCGAGCTGGTCCAGGCCCTCGGCCGTCAGCCGTGCCATCTCCTGGTCGACGTACGCGATCGTCCGCCCGTAGGGACCGATCACGTGCTCCGGAACGGGGAACACTCTCAGGAGACGAACCGTCGAGCCCGCGCCTCGCGCGAGTGCCGCGACCACCGGGACGATGGCCGCGCTCTGCTCTCGACCATCGATAGGTGTCAGGATCCTCTTCGTCATCATCGTCCTCCGTCACTGATTCGTTCGATACATGGTTGTGACGTCGGCGTGAGGTCGAAGGATTCCCGCACGCCGGCCGCGACGAGAATCTCCGCATCGTCGAGGCGCATCCAAACGTGTAGGTGCGGTGTCGCCGCGCACCTGCTCCTCGGTTCACATCCGGAAATGTGTCATGTCTTGACCGCTCGCTCAATTCTTGAGCGGTCGGTCGGTCCTGTCCGACTCCTCTTCGACCCGACGTGCTCGGCAAACCCGTGTGATGGTTGACATCTGTGCCCTTGGCGGGCCGTTCGTATCTGGTGTGCCGTTTGCTACGTTCTGCATCGGCGATGAAGCTCTGGGTGTGGCGATTTGAGAGCTCCGAGGAGGCGCGGCAGCGACGGCTCTGCCGCAAGATGCTCATGCTCCCACCGGAGCCGGAGTACCATCACGTCCTCCTGGGTTTCGCGACGCTCGGCGCGCTGGGTCTCCTGCTCGCGGGTGCCCTCGCGTGGCGGTTGGGCCATTTCGCGACGGTCGGCCCCGCGCTCGTGAGCGTGTTCGTCCTCGGCGCTTTCACCTCTACAGTTCTGCAGATCCGGCGTCGCTACCGCCACGTGGTCGCCGGCGTCCTCGTTCTGGCCGCGCTGCTGAGCGTGCTGCTCGCCGCCGTCCACCGCTACGGATACGCCGGCCCGATCGGCGTGGTGGCTGGCCCGACTCCCTCGGCGCTCGCCAGCTCCGGCGCCACCCGCTGACACGGGCCCGCCCCGGATCGGCGCCGCTCGCCGTCACCGGTCCGTTGGCGCGACTGTGTTAGCCTCTGGGCATGTCGCCGGTCGACCCCGACCTGGACGCCGACGCGATCGAGAGCCTCTACGCCCGCGGCGTCACCGACGGCCTTCCGGTCGTCCCGCCGACCCGCCGCCTCGTGGAGCTGGCCGTCGCGGCGTCCGGACGCGAGGCCGGCGAGCTGGTGGCGCTCGTCCCGCCCAACTACGGGCGCGCAACCGTCGAGAAGATCGCGATCAACTCCGTCATGGCGGGCTGCCGGCCCGAATATCTTCCCGTCGTCATCGCCGCTGTCGAAGCCGTCTGTGACGAAGCGTTTGATCTTCACGGCGTTTCCGCGACGACCAACGCCCCTTCGCCGCTCGTGATCGTGAACGGGCCGATTCGTTCGGCGCTCGAGATCAACTCGGGCGCGGGGGTATTCGGCCCGGGCTGGCGCGCCAACGCGACGATCGGACGGGCGGTGAGGCTCGTCTGCGTCAACCTGGGCGGAGCGAAGCCGGGCGCCGTGAGCATGTCCACGCTCGCCCACCCCGGGCGTTACACCTACTGCATCGGCGAGCACGAGGAGGCGAGCCCCTGGGCGTCGCTGGCCGTCGAGCACGGGTTCGCCCCCGAGCAGAATACCGTCGCCCTGCTGGCCGCCGACGCGCCGCTCGGCGTCTACGCGCAGCGGAGCCGCACGCCCGAGGATCTCCTGCCGACGATCGCCGCCAGCATGGCCGTCGTCTCCCACCACAAGATGACGCACTGGGGGGACACGCTGCTCGTGCTCTCGCCCGAGCACGCGAAGATTTTCGGCGACGCGGGCTGGAAGAAGGACGACGTGCGTGGCTGGCTCCACGACCGGCTCCGGTGGCCGGTGCGCGAGCTGCTGCCCGGGCGTGAGGGCGGCGAGGGGTTGCCCGAGCACGTGCTCGCGAAGTTTCGCGACCCCGCGCGCGAGACCGCGATGATTCCGAAGTTCCGCTCGCCCGAGAACATCAAGCTCGTGGTCGCCGGCGGCACCGCGGGGCGCTTTTCCGCGATCGTACCGGGCTGGACGTTCTCCAAGGGCTCCAATCTCGTTTTCAGGAGGATCCTCCGATGACCGAGTATCTCGACCCCACCGATTCCGTCGCCGTTCCGCGCAAGACGGCGCCGAGGCCGGCGAGCCTCGACGGCAAGATCGTCACGCTGCTCGACATCTCCAAGGCGCAGGGGAACCACTTGCTCGACCGCCTCGAGGAGCTCTTGCGCGAGCGCGCCACACCGAAGGCGATCGTCCGGAAGAAGAAGCCGACGTTCGCGCGGCCCGCGCCCGACGCCCTCCGCCAGGAGATCGTCCGCGCCACCGACGTCGTCGTCGAGGGCCTCGCCGACTGAGGGTCGTGCACAACGTGCAGTGTGCACGACGGCGTGTTCTTCGAGGATAGCGGCATCCCGGTCGCGACGGTGATCTCGTCCGAGTTCACCCGCGCCGCGCGAGCCCAGGCGGCGGCCCTCGGCGCCGCGGACTACCGGACGGTCGTGGTACCCCACCCGATCCAGCCGCTCACGCGGGAAGAGGTGAGGGCGCTCGCCGACAAGGCCTTCGACGAGATCGTGAGGAGAATCACCGCGTGAAGGGGGACTCGCGGTCCGCGGTCGAGGCGGCGACCGGGGGTTGAGACCGATATGCTGGTCGGCGCGTTCGTGTGCGCCCACACGCCCCAGCTCCTGGCGCGCCCCGGGACCGAGGACCGCGACCTCGTTCTGCGTGTCCATGCGGCCTTCGCCCGGGTGAAGCAGCGGCTCGCGGCGCTCCGCGCCGACGCGCTCGCGGTCATCGCCGGGGATCACGTCGAGGCGTTCTTCCTCGATGCGGTCCCGGCGCTCGCCGTGTACGTCGGGACGGAATGCGCGGGAACCTTTGGGCGCTACCGCTACCGGTTCCCGATCCACGAGCCCGTGGCGCGGGCGATCATCGAGCAAGGGGTCGAGCGCGGGTTCGATCTCTTCTACACGCAGCAGGCTCCGCTCGACTACGCATTCTACGTTCCGCTCCACTTCACGATGCCGGAGCCGGCCGTCCCGATCGTCCCGCTGCACGTGAACGTGTACCTGCCGCCCCAGCCGACACCCCGGCGCTGTTACGAGTGGGGCCGAGCGCTGGGGGAGATCGTCCGAGCGCGTCCAGAGCGTGTGGTCCTCATGGCCTCGGGCGGCATGTCCCACTTCCCGGGAACGGACCGGTACGCGTCGCCGGAGTTCGAGTACGATCGCCGTCTGCTCGACGCACTGCAGGGGGGCCGCGGTCGCGAGCTGGCGGCGATTACCGGCGAGGAGCTCGACAAGATGGGCAACATCGAGCTCCGAACGTGGGCCACGCTCCTCGGCGCCCTCGGCGACGCGAAAGCCGACGTGTACTGTTACGAGCCCTCGTGGCATCACGGCAACGCGGTCGTGGAGTGGCCGGTCGCGCCATGAGCGGCGAGCCGCACTACCGGTTTCCGCCGGCCTCCGCCTACCGATTGAATCGCTGCCTCTTCGCGCTCAAGTCCGACGACGGCTTTCGCGCGCGGTTCTTGAAGGACGCGCGGGCCGCGATGAGTGAGCTGGGGCTCGACGCGGAGGACGCGGCCGCCCTCCTCGGGGGAGACCGCGATGCGCTCCTCGCTCGCGGCGCGCATCCGTACCTCGTCTTCATGGCGGACCTCCGGCTCCGGATG
The DNA here is from genome assembly GCA_003221635.1 of Candidatus Rokuibacteriota bacterium. Classification (GTDB taxonomy): domain Bacteria; phylum Methylomirabilota; class Methylomirabilia; order Rokubacteriales; family CSP1-6; genus AR31. The sequence continues at coordinate 52,485 of QHSR01000241.1, forward strand.
GAGCGCGAGCCGGTCTCGTTCGAGTTTTTCTGAACATCGGGGATCGGCGCCGCTCCTCCCGATTCGCCCCACCGGTTATGCGCCGCGGCCTTGCGCTAGATTGGTGGCGCCGGCAGAGCCGGCGCTCGAAGGGCGATCAATTCGAGGCGCCCGGGAGCCGGGAGATCAGAGGAGGGTGCGGTGGCGACGACCTTGACCGAGAGCGACGTGATCAAGATGATCTCGAGCCTCAGCAACTGGGGCCGATGGGGCGCCGACGACCAGCTCGGCACGATCAACCTCATCACGCCCGCGAAGCGCAAGCGCGCCGCCGCGCTCGTGCAAGACGGCGTGCCGGTGAGCTGCGCCCGCCCGATCGTGACCAACGAGATCAGCGCCGACACCACGATCCAGCCCCTGCGCTTCATGGTGGACTCGGGCGAGGGCCGCGATCACGACTCGTCGGAGCGCATTCTCCAGCGCCGCGGCGCCGCCGAGTTCATTGGCATGGTCTTCCACGGCTACTCGATCACCCACGTGGATACGCCGGCGCATTACTTCTGGCAGGGCCAGATGTACAACGGCCGCCCGGCGCACCTGATCACGTCGCGTGAAGGGGCGCAGGTGGAGTCGGTCGACCTCCTCCGCGACGGCGTCGTGAGCCGCAGCGTCCTGCTCGATATCGCGGCGCTCAAGGGACGCTGGCTCGAGGCCGGTGAGGGAGTCATGCCGGATGACCTGGAAGCCGCCGAAGAGGCGCAGGGCGTGCGGGTCGAGGCCGGCGACATCCTTCTGATCCGGACCGGCTACTACGCGCGCCGGCTCCGGGAGCCGCGCAATCCGGGGAAGGACGGCTCGCCGCGCGCCGGCGCTGGGAGTTCCTGCTCACGATCGCGCCCCTCCGGCTGCAACACACGACGGGCTCACCGGTCAACCCGATCGCGCTGTTCTGAGCGGGGGCGCGCTCGACGCGGTCGGCACGACGCGGATCCGCGACTTTATTCGCACGGGCAGGCGCGGTAAGACTTACATGCTCCTCGTGTCATTGTTCGCTAGCCCGACAGGAACTTCAGCAGGACCTTGTGGCCGAGGAGCCGGATCGAGCGGAGCACCTTCTCCTGGTCCATCCCCGGCCACTGGAGTCGGAAGATCATGGTGGTGACGCCGAGCCGTTCGCGATAGCGGGCGATCTCGTCGACAACCCGCGCCGGGTCGCCGATGATGAAACGGTCGCGCGCCAGCTCGTCGAAGCTCGCGTCGAACGTCTCGCCGGCGGGGAGCGCCTTGTCCTGTTCCCATCGGCGGTACGCGCCGTACTTCGCGCCGAGGAACGCCGACGATTCGCTGACGGCCGCGGCCGTCTCCGGCGCCACGTAGCACTCTTTGATCAGCGGCGTCTCGACGGCGGCCGGACGCCCGAGGTCGAGCCGCGCGCTCCGGAACAGCGAGAGCTGGCGCTCGAGCGTCGCGAGCGTGGCGTGGGGATTCATCAGCCAGGCGTCGCCGAGTCGCGCCGCGCGCCGGACGCCCGCGTCGCTGTTGGCGGCCAGCCAGATCGGAGGGCGGGGACTCTGGAGCGGTCGCATCGAGATCCGCGTGCCGCTGAGGCTGAAATGGCGCCCCTCGTAGGTGATGGGCTCGCCGCTCCACAGCCGCTCGACGACCTCGAGCCCTTCGACGAGGCGACCAACCCGTTCCTTCGGGTCGTGCCCCAGCGCTCGATTCTCGACGTCCCGGTACCCAAGTCCGACGCCGAAGACCAAACGACCCTCCGAGATCACGTCGAGGGTCGCGAGCTGCTCGGCGATCTCGACCGGGTGGTGCAGCGGGAGCAGGAGAACGCCGGTGCCGATGAGCATGCCTCGGGCGTCGGCGGCGATGCGCGCGAGGGTCGGGATCGGCTGGAAGTAGGTGAACGGATCGGAGAGATAGTGCTGGCTCGCCCACACCGAGCTGAAGCCCACGGCACGCGCGAGCCGGACCTGCTCGACATGCTCGCGGAAGCGGGCGGCCTGCGGCTCCTCCGGGAGATGCTGAACGGAGAGGCCGAGGCCGAACTTCACTCGGGGAGCCTCCACACGCGGCCGGCCGAGGGCTCCTCGGTCAGCGCGAACTGCGGCAGGGCTATGTGGTCGGCGAGGTCCTGGAAGACGACGCGGACACGCTTGCCGATCGCAACGTTCGCCTCGGGCTCCGGCGTGAAGTCAGCCTTCACGAGGTTGGCGATGACCCGCAGCGCCTCGTCGGGCGTCGGCTGACCCCGTTGTTCGTCCAGCTCGACCAGCACGACGGCGTACGGCGTCAGCTCTTTGAAGCCGGGCTGGATCGCGTGGGCGACGATCTCGTAGGAGTAGATCGTCCCGCGCCCGGACACCTCCTGCCACGTCCAGCCCAGGTCCATGCACCAGGGGCAGGCGTGGGTGGGGGGGTAGCGCATGAGCCCGCAGGCCTTGCACTTGCGCACGACGAGCCGGTGGGCGCGCGCGTGCGCGTAGAATTCCTTCCATTCGCTGTCGTTGTCGGGAACGATCAGCGCCATGCCGCGGTACTGGACGGGCTGAGGCATCGAGAGCTCCTTGTCCTGAGCTGCTAGTGCCGCATGATGAGCGCGCTGCCGGTCGCGGGCATGGCCCAGCCGAGGTTCATCGTGATCTCGGCGTCCTTGACCTGACGGCAGTGACGCGGGGAATAGTCGTACGTGTGGACGCCCTCGGCGGCGCGCGGACAGTAGTCGTCCACCGTGCCGCGGAGCTGGCGCACGTTCTCGATCACCATGGACATGCCGTGCGTGTAGCCCTCGCAGAGGTGGCTGCCCGAGGTGTTGTTGGGGCGCTTGCCGCCGAGCTCGATGATCCCGCTCGACACGTACGCTCCACCCTCGCCCTTCTTGCAGAACCCGTACTCTTCCAGCTGCAACATGGTCGTGAAGGTGAACGCGTCGTACGAGCCGGTGACGTCGACGTCCTCGGGCGTGATCCCGGCCTGCGGGAAGACGATGTCCTTGGCGTAGTAGCCGGCCACGCGCGAGATGGGGCCGTGCGCCCAGTGGAAGTCCAGGCGCGGCTTCGACACGCGGCCGGCGACGCCCATGATGTAGACGGGTCGATGCTTCAGATCGCGGGCGCGCTCGGCCGACGTCACGATGATGCATGTCGCGTTGTCCGTCTCGAGGCAGCAGTCGAGGAGATGGAGCGGCTTGACGATCCAGCGCGACGCGAGGACGTCCGGCACCGTCACGCGCTCCTTCAGGAGCGCCTTCGGGTTCTGCGAGGCGTGCTTGCTGTGCGCGGCGCGCACGTGGGCGACCTGCGCGGAGGTGGTGCCGTATTCGTACATGTGGCGCATGAACGTCGGCGCGAAGTTCTGACCCGCGCTGCGCATTCCGTAGGGGACCTGGGCGAGGTCGAGCCCGCGGACGGGCTGGGCGGCGCGCGCCCCGGTGCCCCCGATACGGAACTCCGAGTACCCGTTCATCGAGCGGTAGATCGCGACGGTGTTGCACATGCCCGCCTCGATCGCACCCATGGCGAGCCCGACCAGCGCCTCGGTGGACGAGCCGCCCCCCATCACGTCCATATAGAAGTTGAAGCGGATGCCGAGGTCGGAGGCGACGCTGTTGGCGAGCGTCGAGTCACCGCCCTGGTAGTCGAGCATCCCGTCCACGTCGGCCGCTTTGAGCCCGGCGTCGAGGATCGCCTTGCGGATCGCCTCGACGGCCATGGCCCGCGTCGTGCGCCCGGAGCTCCGCGAGTACTCTGTCTCTCCGACGCCGGCGATGCAGTACTTGTCCCGGAGCCCGCGACTCTGGACGACCATCTCTCGGGTGCCTCCTCGGTGTTCTGGACGTTGGGCCTGTCCGCCCCCGATCTCGGCGGCCGCGCGATGCTACCACTTTGTTGCCAGGTGTGTCATCGACCCGGATCGAGCGCAGTACGGCGCTCAGCCCGTGTGGCTCGGTGACGCCTCACTGCGCAATCGGGAGAGGAGGTCGTTCGCGAGCATGAGGGCGCGGGCGAAGGCGGCGTCGATGTCCTCGAGCTCTCTTCTGGCCCGATCCACTTCCGACCGGAGCCGCTCGTGTGCCTGCGCGATCGCTTCGGCTTCTCGCCGCAGCCGATCATGACCATCGAGCGCATCACGAATCGCGCCGACGCGATCGTACAGCACGTCGATCCACTCATGGGCCTCATGCAGGCTCGACGCCTCGGACGGCTCACTCACGATCGTGTGGGAGGCGGTCCGAAGCTTCTCGTCGACGTCCGGCCGAGCGCGGCGTTCCGCCCGGCGACGCTCGGCTGCCGCCGGCGCCGTCCGCCGTCGCCGTGCACCGAGTCGACGGTCGAGGATCACTCGCACGTTCGTATCGCCGGCGAATCGCGCGCGCAGGTCCTCACAGACGTCGGGATGCAGCCGGTTGACGATTACGAGATGGATCGGCATGGTCTTTTCGCGTGCCCCCGCGATTCTAGGGATGGTCGTTCTTGCCGTTGGGCCTCGGGAGGAGCTCCGCCAGGAACTTGCCGGTGTACGAGCCCGGGGTCTGGGCGACCGCTTCGGGCGGGCCTTCGGCGACGATCTCCCCGCCATCGTCGCCCGCCTCGGGCCCCAGATCGATGACGTGGTCCGCGGACTTGATGACGTCCAGATGGTGCTCGACGACGAGCACGGTGTTGCCGGCGTCGACCAGGCGGCTGAGCACCCCCAGGAGCTTCTTGACGTCGTCGAGGTGCAGACCGGTCGTCGGCTCGTCGAGGATGTACAGCATCTCGCCGGTCGCGCGCGCGCCCAGCTCGGCGGCGATCTTGAGCCGCTGCGCTTCACCGCCCGACAGCGTCGTCGCGGCCTGGCCGAGCCGCAGATAGCCGAGGCCCACGGCCCCGAGCGTTTGCAGCCGTCGCGCCAGGCCGGTCTGGGCGGAGAAGAAGTCGACGGCCTCGTCGACAGTCATCAGCAGGACGTCGCTGATGCTACGGCCGCGGAGCTTCACGCCGAGGACGTCCGGCCGGTAGCGACGCCCCTCACATTCCTGGCAGGAGACGTAGACGTCCTCGAAGAAGTACATCTCGAGCTTCTGGAAGCCGTCGCCCTGACACGACTCGCACCGCCCGCCCTGGACGTTGAACGAAAACGCCCCCGAGTCGAGGCCGAGCGCCTGGGCCCGGGGGAGCGCGGCGAAGAGCTTGCGGATCTCGTCGAACGCCTTCACGTAGGTGACCGGGTTCGACCGAGGCGTGCGGCCGATCGGTTCCTGGTCGATCAGGCGTACGCCCTTGAGGTACTCGATGCCGACCAGCGCGTCGTAGGCGCCGGGCGGCGCGAAGTCGGTCTTGAAGGCGCGCGCGACGGCTCGATAGAGCGTGTCGTGCACCAGCGTGGACTTGCCCGAGCCCGACACGCCCGACACGACGGTGAGCGTGTGCAGCGGGACGCGGATGGTCACGTTCTTGAGGTTGTGCTGGCGCGCACCGGTGAGCGTCAGCGCGCGCCGCCCGCTCCGCCGGAACGGCGGCACCGGGATCGATTCGCGTCCCGAGACGTAGCGCGCGGTGAGCGAGTGCGTCGCCCGCTGGAACTCGGCCTGCGAACCGTTGAAGACGATCTCGCCGCCACGCTCGCCCGAGCCCGGGCCCAGCTCGACGATGTGATCCGCCGCCGCGATGAACTCGCGGTCGTGCTCGACGACCACCACGGTGTTGCCCGCCTGCGCGAGCTCGTGGCAGAGCTCGGCGAGCCGGGCGGTATCGCGCGCGTGCAGCCCGATCGACGGCTCGTCCAACACGTAGAGCGTGCCCACGAGCTGGGAGCCGAGCTGATTGGCCAGGTTGATTCGCTGCGCCTCGCCGCCCGAGAGCGTGCGGGTCTGCCGGGAGAGCGTGAGGTAGCCGAGCCCGACCCGGAGCAGGAAGGTGAGCTTGGCGTTGAGTTGTCGCAGGATCTCGCGCGCTACGACCGCCTCCCAGGCGCTCAGACCGAGATGGCCGAGCAGCCGCGCCGCGCCGTCGATCGTGAGCGCGGTGAACTCGGCGATCGCAAGCCCTGCGACCCGGACCGCCAGCGCGGCGGGCTTGAGCCGCGCGCCGTGGCACGTCTGGCAGACGGACTGGCTGCGGTAGCGCGAGAGGAAGACGCGCACGTGGAGCTTGTAGCGGTATGACTCGACCTCCTCGAAGAATCCCTGGATGCCGGGAAAGCTCCCGTCGCCGGCATAGACGAACCCGCGCGTCGCCTCCGAGAGCTTCTCCCACGGCGTCTCGGTGTCGACCTTGCGCCGACGCGACGCCTTCATGAGCTCGCGCTGGTACCGGCGTCCCGACGGGTGCGTCCAGGGCTCGACCGCGCCGTCGGCGAGGCTCAGCGTACGGTCCGGGACGACGCGCGCCTCGTCGTACTTCAGGACGTTGCCGAAGCCCTTGCACTCCGGGCACGCGCCGAGCGGATGGTTGAACGAAAACAGGAGGGGCTGCGGCCGTTCGAGGACGGCGCCACACCCGCTGCAGCGGAAGTCCTCGCCGTATTCGCGGGTGCCGCCGCCGACGATCTCGACCGCGAGCCGACCGCCGCCTTCCCGCAGCGCCGCTTCCACCGATTCGGTGATGCGACCCCGCTGCGCCGGGTCCAGCACGACGCGATCGAGGATCACCGCGATCGTCTTTCGCTCGCCGAAATCCGCCGGCGGCGGACCGGCGAGGTCGAGGACGTCGCCGTCGATCCGGACGCGCGCGAAGCCCCGCCGGGTGAGATTCGCCCAGAGCTCCGCCGGCGGGAGGCCGGCGGGGACGGCCAGACCGAACGTGATCATCGCGCGCGCGCCCGGGTGCTCTTCGAGCAAGGCCTCGACGATGGACTGGGGCGAGTGCGACGCGCCCGGCGCGCCGCATGTCGGACAGTGGATGCGGCCGATCTTCGCGTACAGCAGCCGGAGGTAGTCGTAGATCTCGGTGGCGGTGCCGACCGTGGAGCGCGCCGTCCGCACCGGGTTCTTCTGCTCCAGGGCGACCGCCGGGCGAATCTGCTCGATCTTGTCCACGTCGGGACGGTCGACGCGGTCGAGGAACATCCGGGCGTACGTCGAAAGCGACTCGATGTAGCGCCACTGACCCTCGGCGAACAGCGTGTCGAAGGCGAGGGAGGACTTGCCGGAGCCGGACACCCCGGTCACGACGGTGAGGCGGTCGTGGGGGATCTCGAGCGAGATGTTCTTGAGGTTGTTCTGTCGGGCTCCCTGGATGCGGAGCCCGAGGGGCGGAGCCATTCGAACCGTCCTCCTGAGGTGGGTAGTCTACTGGAAGTTACAGGGGCGCGCCAGAGCGCGAGCCGCTTGACACGCGTGAGCGACGTGTGTACGCTGCGAATGACGGTAATTGATAATGATTACTAACTACCAAGGCCTCGACACGCTGCGCGCCCACGGGCTACGGCTGACGCGGCCCCGCCAGTTGATTCTCGACGTGGTCCGCGCGACCGACGCCCACCCGACGGCGGCGTTTGTCTATCAGCGCGTGCGGCGTCGGCTGCCGCGGGTGAGCCTCGCTACCGTGTATCGTAACCTCCGCATGCTGGCCGCGGAGGGATTGTTGGCCGAGCGCGCCGATGCGGGCGGCATGCGTTTCGACGGCAATACCGGCCCCCACGACCACTTCACGTGCCTCGCGTGCGGCCGGATCTACGACGTGCCCGCACGCGCCGAGCGAAGCGTCCGGCGCCGGATCGCAGCGCGCACCGGGTTCGAAGTCCTCGACCACCGAACCGAGTACTACGGCCGCTGCGGCGCGTGCCGCCGGCAACGCGGCCGATCACCAGTCACCCGATAGAGAAGGGGAGATCATGGCAGGCCTCAAGGGCACCAAGAGCTTCGAGAATCTCAAGGAAGCGTTCGCCGGGGAGTCGCAGGCGAACCGGCGGTACCTCTACTTCGCGCGCGTGGCAGACATCGAGGGCTTCCCCGACATCGCCGGCCTCTTCAAGGACACGGCGGATGCCGAGACCGGCCACGCGTTCGGGCATCTCGATTTCCTGAAGGAAGTCGGCGACCCGGCGACTGGCGAGCCGATCGGCAAGACCGAGGAGAATCTCAGGGCGGCCGTCGCCGGCGAGACCTACGAGTACACGCAGATGTACCCGGGGATGGCCAAGACCGCGCGCGGCGAAGGCTTCAGCGAGCTGGCGGAGTGGCTCGAGACGCTGGCCAAGGCCGAGAAGTCCCACGCGGGGCGGTTCAACAAGGGGCTCGCGCAGATCGCCGGCAAGGATCCGGCTGAAGCGATTAGCTGACGACGAGCTCGCGACGGGCGGGGCAGCGGGAGGGGCCGCCGGACCACGCGGCACGCGCTCGCTGGCCCCGCGGCGGCTGGGCTCCATCCGGGCGCACGGCGTCCGCCGCCCACTTTGCGGGAACGGGTCCGGTCGACCCCTCCCGCTGCCCCGCCCGCCGCGAGCTCGTGGGTCGCTAAACGCTCAGTTCCGTCATGGCGAGTCTCGATATCAAGAATCCGGAGTTCTGGCAGCTCGGCGCCGTCGACAAGGAGCTGCGGCGGGTCTATGACGTATGCGGCGGCTGTCGGCGGTGTCTGCCGCTCTGCCCGTCGTTCAAAGTGCTGTTCGATCGGATGGATGTCGACGCCGTCGACGGCGACGTGGAAAAGCTGCCCGCATCGGACGTCAAGGAAGTCGTCGACCTCTGCTACCAGTGCAAGCTCTGTTTCAATCACTGCCCGTATACACCGCCGCACCGCTGGGAGATCGACTTCCCGCGGCTCATGCTGCGCGCCCGCGCCGCCGAGGCGCGGAAGAACGGCGTCACGCTTCAAGACCGATTTCTCGGCAACGCGGACCTCGTCGGCCGGCTCGGGAGCCTCGGCGCACCCCTGTCGAACTGGATGAACGAGCTCGGTGTGCATCGCGCGTTCATGCAGGCGATCGCGGGTATCCACAAGAAACGGAACCTGCCCAAGTTCCAGCGCCCGACATTCACCGCCTGGTTCAAACGCCACGCGAAGCGGACGGCCGCGCCTGGCTCGAGCGCGCGGGGCCGGGCGCCGGCCCCGGTGCCCGCCGCACGGAAAGTCGCGTTGTTCGCGACGTGCAGCGTCGACTACTATGAGCCGGCGACGGGGCGCGCCGCGGTCCGCGTGCTCGAGCGGAACCGCGTCGACGTGAGTCTGCCAGCCCAGCGCTGCTGCGGCATGCCGTATCTCGATGGCGGTGCGGTGGACGAAGCGAAGGCCCTCATCCGGGACAACGTCAGGAGCCTCGCGGCGGCGGTCCGAGAGGGGCGCCAGATCGTCGTGCCCGGACCGACCTGCAGCTATATGCTCAAGCGGGAATACCCCTGGCTCGACGGCTCCGACGACGCCAAGCTCGTCGCGGCGAACACCCGGGATCTCTTCGAGTACCTCGCCAAGCTTCAGGCGGCGGGCGAACTCGACACGAACTTCGCCCGACCGGTCGGCGCCGTGACGTACCACGTGCCCTGTCATCTACGGGCCCAGAACATCGGCCACAAGTCGGCCGACGTGCTCGGCGCGATTCCAGGCGCTTCGGTGGATGTCGTCGAGAAATGCTCCGCCGTGGACGGTACCTGGGGCTTCAAGACGGAGTACTACGAGCTGTCGCTCAAGCTCGCGAAGCCGCTCTTCGACGCGATCAACACGGGCGCGCCGACCGCGGCCACCGACTGCCCGCTGGCCGCGCTCCAGATCGAGCACGGCACGGGCCGGAAATCGAAACACCCGATCGAAGTTCTCGCGGCGGCCTACGGCCTTGAGGACTAGCGCATGAAGGCACTGGAGCCCTCCGAGATCCTGAATCTCGTGGAGTACGAAAAGGTCCGGGACGTTCGCCGCCGCCAGATCGTCGAGCTGAAGAAGGCGCGCCGCGTCTCCCTCGGCCGCTACCTCACCTTCGTCTTCGAGAACCGCGCGACGGTCTGGTTCCAGATCCAGGAGATGGTGCGGGCCGAGCGCATCGTGGACGAGACGAAGATCGCCGAGGAGGTCGAGGTCTACAGCGCGCTCCTGCCGCAACCGGGCGAGCTGTCGGCGACGCTGATGATCGAGATCGCCGAGGCGGCGGAGATCAAGCCGGTGCTCGACACGCTGCTGGGCATCGACACGCGCGGCTACGTGAAGATGACGATCGGTCCCCACGTGATCGCGGGTGACTTCGAGGCCGGGCACTCCGACGAGGAGCGCGGCAAGCTGAGCGCCGTCCACTTCGTCCGTTTCGCCCTGTCGCCCGAGGCGCGGGAGCGCTTCGGGACCAGCGAGGTCGCGCTGGTCGTCGAGCACCCGAACGAGCACGCGCGCACGGTCCTCTCGGACACCACGAAGAAGAGCCTGCGAGAAGACCTCGCGTGAGGGCCTCGGTGCTGGCGGTGGTGGCGCTCGCGGTCGTGGCGAGCGGCTGCTCGGAGAGCGGGCTCTCGCCGAGCGCCGAACGCGGGCGTCAGGTCTATCTGG
>QHSR01000109.1 GCA_003221635.1 Candidatus Rokuibacteriota bacterium
CCCATCGTGCCGAAGAAGCACATCGAGAAGGTCGGCGAGGAGGCGTTCGGCAGCACGGCGGCGGTCGGCACCGGCCCGTGGAAGCTCGTGGAGTGGAAGCGCGATCAGCACATCCGGCTCGAGGCCTTCGACCAGCATTGGCGCGGGAAGCCGGCGTTCAAGTACGTCGTCTTCCGGGCCATCCCCGAGGTGGCGACCGCGGTGGCCGAGCTCAAGACGGGCGGCGTCGACATCATCCGCAACGTCAACGCGGACCTCCTGCCCGACATCAAGAACCATCCCCAGACCGGGATCAGCACGACGCCGATCCTGCGCGTGCACTACATCTCCCTCGACATGCGGAGCGCGCCGTTCGACAAGAAGGCCGCCCGCCAGGCCGCGAACTACGCCATCGACAAGCAGGCGATGCTCCAGAAGATGATGGCGGGGTTGGGGCGCCAGGTGGCGACGGTCGTCCAGCCGGCCGCGTTCGGGTTCGATCCCTCCGTGCCGTCATACCCGTACGATCCCAAGAAAGCCAAGGAGCTGCTGGCCCAGGCCGGCTATCCGAACGGCGTCGACATCACGCTGCACAGCTCCTCGGTAGACTGGCGCCCGCACTTCGAGGCCCTGGGTCAGATGCTCACCGAGGTCGGATTCCGCACGACGGTGAAGATGTGGGACCCGGGCCCGGCGTGGAACAAGTTCTTCCAGGCCGAGGGCAAGGCGACCAACGGCCAGTACGGGAACTGGGGCAACTACTCGGTCTTCGACGCCGACGCCGTGCTGCACCCGCTCTATCACACCGAGCCCGGCGGCTGGATCGGCAAGCACTACGCGCGCGTCGAGGGACTCGACAAGCTCATCGACGAGGCCCGCTCGAGCGTCGACCAGCCCAAGCGCAAGCAGATCTACGCGCGGATCCAGGCCATGATCCGCGAAGAGGCGCCCTCGGTCTTCCTGTACACGCAGAACGACACGCTCGGCATCTCGAAGAAGGTCGCCTACGAGGCGCGCCCCGACGAGTGGCTCTGGCTCTTCGCGGCCAAGCCGAAGAACTGAGGCGCCGCCGGAGGGGGCACCGTGTTCGCGTTCGTGATTCGGCGCCTCCTCCGCTTCGTCGTCGTCTGCATCGGCGTCTCCGTCGTCACCTTCTCGATCCTCCACGCGAGCGGTGACCCGGTCGCCCTGATCATGCCGGAAGCCCCCGAGGCCGACCGGGTCAAGCTCCGGGAGGCGCTCGGACTCTCGGATCCGCTGCCGACGCAGTTCGTTCGCTTCGTCACCAACGCGGCGCGCGGCGAGTTCGGCAAATCGTTCTTCTACCGCGAGCCGGCGTTCGGCCTCGTGATCGAGCGCATGCCGACGACGCTGGCGCTGACGTGTCTGGCCGTCACGCTGGCGCTCGCGGTCGCGCTGCCCGTCGGCATTTACAGCGCGGTGCGCCGTAACACGGTCACCGACCATGCGGCCACCGTGGTCGTTTTCCTCGGTCAATCGATGCCCGTGTTCTGGATCGGCATCATGCTCATGCTGCTCTTCGCGGTGCAGTGGCGCCTCCTGCCCGTGTCGGGCTGGGACTCGTGGTCGTCGGTGGTGCTGCCCTCGGTCACGCTCGGAGCGTTCACGACGCCGCTGTTCATGCGGATCATCCGCGCCAGCATGCTGGAGGTCATCCACCTCGACTACGTGCGGACGGCGCGGGCCAAGGGCGTGTCGGAGTGGCTGGTGATCTGCCGCCACGCGCTGCGCAACGCGGCACTGCCGATCGTCACCGTCATCGGCTTGCAGTTCGGTCTCCTCCTCGGCGGCGCGGTACTGACGGAAACGGTCTTCGCCGTCCCGGGCGTGGGGCGGCTGCTCGTCCGGGCGATCGTGCAGCTCGACTTCCCGATCGTGCAGGCGGGCGTGTTCCTGCTCGCGATCATCATCGTGTCGGTCAACTTCCTGGTGGACGTGCTCTACGTGTACCTGAACCCCACGATCAGGCTTCGCTGATGGCCGTCACCCTGCCGCAGCACGCGGTCGCCTACGAGGTGTCGGGGGGCGCCGGCGCCAGCGGCTCGCGAGCGTGGCGGCGGTTCGCGCTCAACCCGGCCGCCCTCGCGGGCACGCTGATCCTGCTCGTCGTGGTGAGCGCCGCGCTGGCCGCGCCGTGGGTGGCGCCGCACGATCCGGCCAGGCAGTCCCTGCTCCGCCGCTTCACCCCGCCGGTGTGGCAGAGGGGCGGCCATGCCGCCTATCCGCTCGGCACCGACCAGGTCGGGCGCGACGTGCTGAGCCGGATCGTCCACGGCGCGCGTATCTCGCTGCTCGTCGGCGTGTCGGCGGTCATCGTGAGCCTCCTGGTCGGCGTCACGGCGGGACTGGTCAGCGGATTCGTCGGCGGCAAGGTGGGCACCGCCATCGGCACCGTCGTCGACGTCACGCTGTCGTTCCCGCAGATCCTGCTCGCGCTCGCCTTCGTGGCCGCCCTGGGACCGAGCCTCGTCACCATCATCGTGGTGCTCGGGCTCACGGGCTGGGAGCGCTACACGCGCGTGGTGCGGGCGGAGGTGATGGCGCTGCGCGAGAAGGAGTTCATCGAGGCGGCGCGAGCGATCGGCGTGGGCCGGCTGCGCATCATCTTCCGGCACGTCCTGCCCAACACGGTGTCGTCGATCGTGGTGATGTCCACGCTTCAAGTCGCGCAGGCGATCCTGGCGGAAGCGGCGCTGTCGTTCCTCGGCGTGGGCTCGGGGCGCGCCTACCCGACGTGGGGCCAGATGATCTCCCTCGGGCGCGACTTCGTGACCGTCGCCTGGTGGCTCCCCACCCTTCCCGGGCTCGCGATCCTCCTCACCGTGCTCGCGATCAACCTCGTCGGCGACCGGTTGCGCGACGCCCTGGATCCACGGGCGACGTGATCACCCCTCGGGGGCACGAGACGGCGGGAAACTGAAGACGGTCGCAGGCTCGTGGTGCGGGTCGTGGTCGCGGCGAAGGCGCCGCGCCATGCCGAGCGCGTACGGCGCGCCCTCCAGGAGCTGGGCCAGCATCAGATCGTCGAGCTGGAGACCCGCTCGCCGGGCGGCCTTCACGCACAGATCGCGCGTCTCGGCATCGACCCGATCGCGCGGCTCCGACAGCACGGGTGGCGGCGTGACGTCGGGCGCCGTCGCGCCGTGCACGAGCGGGGGGCGCCGCGGGTGCCACTCGGTGGCGCGTTCGTAGGCATGGCCGACGCGCAGGATCGTCGTCTCGCCGAACGGCCGGCCGACGATCTGCATGCCGAGCGGCAGGCCGTTCCTGCCGACGCCGTTGGGAAGCGCCAGCACGGGCTGGCCCGTGACGTTCCAGGCGGTGAGGAGGCTCGGCTTCTGCCAGAACGAGACGCTGCGGTAGTCGCTGAGCCGCGGGGCCTCACCCATGCCGGCCGTGACGAAGGCGTCGAACCGGTCGTAGAGCGGCTCCATCTCCACCATCATCCGGCGATGCTCGCGGCTGGCCTGGACGTAGTCGTTGGCGGTGAAGAGGACGGACGGAAGCGCGCGCGAGCGGAAGTCGGCGCCGAAGTCCTTCGGCCGGGCGATCAGGTTTTTCTGGTGGACGCTGAAGATCTCGCTCTCGGCGATGATGATCTTGACGTCGAAGTAGCTGCCGAGCGGCCTCACACGACATTCTTCGAGCTCGGCGCCCAGCCGGCGCAGAACGTCGAGCGCGGCGTCCATCGCCCGGCGAACGTCCTCGGACGCCGGGACGTCCTGCTCCCAGTGGTGCCGCAGGACGCCGATCTTGAGCCCCCGCAGATCCTGACCGAGCGCCCGCCGATAGCGGGGGATCGGCCGGCTCAGGCTTCCCCCGTCCTTCGGGTCGTAGCCGGCCAGGGCCTCCATCGCCAGGGCGCAGTCGTCGACGGTTCGAGCCAGCGGCCCGCAGTGGTCGAACGTGTAGGAGTTCGTGATGACGCCGGCCCGGCTCACCAGGCCGAACGTCGGCATGAGACCGACGACGCCGCAGAGCGACGCCGGGCCCCGGATCGATCCACCCGTGTCCGAGCCGAGCGCCAGCGGGATCAGGCCGGCGGCCACGGCGGCACCCGACCCCGACGAGGAGCCCCCCGTGAAGTGCGCGAGGTTCCAGGGGTTCCGTGCGGGAGGCCAGGGCAGATCGAACGAGGGGCCCGCATGCGCCATCTCGTGCGTCGCGAGCTTGCCGAGCAGCACGGCGCCGGCGTCGTAGAGCCGGCTCGTCGTCGTGGCATCCTCGGCCGGAATCCGATCGATGAAGACACGCGAGTGGGCCGACGTGAGGATGCCCTTCGTGTCGTAGATGTCCTTGAGCGCAAAGGGGATCCCGTGCAACGCGCCCCGGTACTTCCCCGCCGCGATCTCGGTCTCGGCCACCCTCGCCTGCTGCCGGGCCAGGTCGAACGTGCGCGTGATGAAGGCGTGCGTCTGCCCGTCGTACTGCTCGACGCGCTGGATCAGCGCCTCGACCAGCTCCACGGGGGATAGCTTCCGCGCCGCGATCAGGTTCGAGAGCTCGGCAATCGACAGGTCGTGGAGGTCAGTCGCCATGGGGTCGTCCTCTCGGATGGTGAGTATAGCGTTGACGGCCCTGCCGGCGATGCTACCCTTGGGCCCGGCCAAGGAGGCAGCACGATGGCGTTCATGGTGAAGGATGGCTTTCGTCTCTACTACGAGGACACCGGCGGCAACGCGCCCACGCTGCTGTTCCTGCACGGCGCGGGCGGCAATCACCTGAGCTGGTGGCAGCAGGTACCGGTCTTCGCCGAGGAGTACCGGTGCCTCGCGGTAGACCAGCGTGGCTTCGGTCAGTCGCCCGACGTGTCGGGCGGGCCAGGTCCCGCCGCGCTCGCCGCCGACGCGATCGCGTTGCTCGATCACCTGGGAATCGCGCGGGCCGCGCTGGTCGCGCAGTCAATGGGCGGCTGGGCGGCCGCGGGCGCCGCCGTGCACTCGCCGGCGCGGTTCTGGGCGATCGCGATGGCGAACACGGTCGGCAACCTCACCAATCCGGAGATCGCCGCCCTGCGCCAGACGCTCGCGGCGGCGAGTCCACCCCGCCCGGCCGTGCTGTGGCACGCCGCGCTGGGCAAGACCTTCCGCAAGCAGCAGCCGGTTCGCGCCTTCCTCTACGCTCAGATCGCGGGCCTGAACGCGCCGCTGCCCGACGACTTCCGCGACCAGCTCGGCCGGCTGACCACGCCCGTGGAGCGCTACGCGGCCACCGGTGTGCCGACGCTGTTCCTGACCAGCGACGAGGACGGGCTCATCTGGCCCGAGCTGTCCAAGAAGGTCCACGAGCACGTCCCGGGCTCACGCTTCGAGCGCGTGGAAGCGGCCGGCCACTCAACCTACTTCGAGCGCCCCGACGTCTTCAACCGCGAGGTGGGCGCGTTCCTCAAGGAGCATCGGCCATGAAATGGTGCCGGTTCCAGTCGGGGCGGAACGTCGCGTATGGGATCATCGACGGGACGACGGTGACCGAAGTCACGGGAAATCCGTTCGAGAGTCATTCCCCCACATCGACCGCCGTTGCGCTGAGCCGGGTCAAGCTGCTCGTTCCGGTCATTCCTCCCACCTTCTATGCCGCCGGCGTCAACTACCGGGAGCACGTGACCGAGATGGCCCACCGCCGGGGCGTGAAACCGGAGTTCCCGCCGAACGCCGACGTCGGCTACCGCGCCAACAACGCGCTGGTCGCGACCGACGAGCCAATCGTCATCCCCAAGGACGCGACGGATCAGATCCAGTACGAAGGGGAGCTGGTGGCGGTGATCGGCAAGCGATGCAAGCGCGTCTCGGAGGCCGAGGCACTCGACTATGTCTTCGGCTACACGATCGGCAATGACGTCAGCGAGCGGACCTGGCAGCGCGGCGACCGCACGTTGTGGCGGGGGAAGAACACCGACACCTTCAAGCGACGATCTCCGCGTCACGATCCGGCTCAATGGCAAGGAGATGTTCACCTACGCCATCAAGGACGCGATCTTCGGCGTGCGCCAGTTCATCAGCCGCATGAGCCGGTACCTGACGCTCTATCCGGGTGACGTGCTGTGGATGGGTACCGACGGCGCGACCGAGAACATGAAGGACGGAGACGTGGTCGAGGTGGAGGTCCCGGAGATCGGCGTGCTGCGCAACCCGGTGGTGAGAGAACGCTAGGAGCGCCCGTTCATTCAGCGCGTGACGGCGGCGCGCGCGACCGCCAGCGCCGAGACGCGGTCGTGAAGCGGCGGGGTGCCGAGTCGCTCCGCCCAGGTTGCGAAGTCCGGGCGCGGGCCACGCCAGCGCAGCGCGTCCACGTCGGCGCCGATGGGCGCATCGGCCCGCAGCGTGGCGAGCGTCCTGAACAACAGCGCGCGCTCGCCTTGCTCCGCGAGCGTCGTCGCCAGCCGCAGCGCTCCGCGCACGGACACATCCCACGCCATGGCGAGCTTCGGAATGTGCTCGAGGCGCTGATAGCGGGCGAGCACCGTCGCGGCCGACCGGGCGCCCCAGCCGGGCAGACCGGGATAGCCGTCCGCGCTGTCACCCACGAGCGCCAGCCAATCGGGAATCGATGCCGGCGGCACGCCGAATTTCTGCCGCACCCCCGACTCGTCGCGCACCTCGCGCGTGCGCCGATCGAGCTGGACGATCCGGTCACCGCGCACGCACTGCGCCAGATCCTTGTCCGGCGTGCAGACGACGACCTGGTCGACGCGCGCGTCGGCGGCGGCCATGGCCGCCGCCGCGGCCAGCGCGTCGTCGGCCTCGAAGTCGACCATGGGCCAGACGACCACGCCGAGTGCGGTCAGCGCCTCTTCCAGCGGCTGGAACTGGGCGTAGAGCAGCGGGTCCAGGCCCTCGCCCGTCTTGTAGCCGGGCCAGAGCGCGTTGCGAAACGATTCGATGACGTGGTCCGTCGCCACGCCCAGATGGGTGGCGCCGCCTTCGAGCATGCCCAGGATGGATCCGACGACGCCGCGCACCGCCCTCAACTCTGGGGGCGCGCTCCGGTCGAAGGCCGCCGCCGGTGAGAGGAAGTACCGGAACAGCTCGAATGTCCCGTCGACCAGATGGACGACCACGCAAGGAACGATACGGCAGGGTCGCGGTGGACGCAGGAGAATCGCGTGCCCCCGAGGAAGAGGATCGATGATCGCGAGGTTCCCCTGAGCCACCAGGAGCGATCGTTCCCGATCGTCAGACACCCCGCGCCGGGGAAACGCACGCCCGTTCTGGTGAGCGTGCCCCACTACGGCACGCAGCCCCTGCCGCACATCACCCGCGACGACTACTGCGAGCCGTGGTTCGAAACCTTCGCCTACGGGTTCGCCGACACCTTCGCGAGCGATCTCTACGCCGACCTCGATGAGCACGGGGCCACCGTGCTCGCGACGCCGTTTTCGCGGATGTTCGTGGACGTCAATCGCCGCCGTGACGACTTCGAGCACCACGACGGCCAGGTGCGCTCCCGACGCGGGGTCGTGCGCACCCACACCACGCGCGATGCGCCCATCTTCGCGCGCCCGCTCGGGCTCGCCGATCTCGAAGCGCGATTGCAGACGCTCTACGATCCCTACTACTCGGCCCTGGAGCGCCTGCTCACCGAACTCCGTCAGGCCTACGGCTACGCGATGCTCCTCGATGGCCACACCGGGAGCCCGCGCCGGATGCAAGACCATCAGGTCATCATCGGCACGCGCCACGAGACGACGTGCGCCCCCGAGCTCGTGGCGACCGTGGCGGCGATCTTCACCCGCCACGGCTTCGAGGTGCACGAGAACATCAGCGGCTATGCCGGCGGCAACATCGTGACCACGTACGGCCAACCCCAGGCTCGACGTGTCCACGCGATCCAGCTCGAGATCAACGCGTCGCTCCTGAT
>QHSR01000110.1 GCA_003221635.1 Candidatus Rokuibacteriota bacterium
ACCTCAGCCACGCCGATGAATCGCAAGAACAGGCCCGGCACCGGGATCGGCCCCGTCATCGCCTCGAGCGGCAGGACCAGCTTCATTCCCCCGGAGAACAGAAAGATGATCGCGAGAAGCCCCTGAACGATCCACAGCGCATACATCATGGCCGGCCTCTCCGGCGCTGCAGCTCCGCGCGCAGCGCTTCCTCACGCGCGGCGTCCTCAGGCGGAAAGATCTCGGGCGGGAAGTCCGACGCCTCGAACACCTGGCGAAGCTCGATCTCGCCCTCCGCGAAGGGGACGCGCGAGGCCCACTCGATCGCCTCGGCCTTGGACTTCACCTGAATCAGCCAGAAGCCGGCGAGCAGCTCCTTCGCCTGGGAGAAGGGCCCATCGGTCACGGTGCGCTTCTTTCCGGAGAACGAGATGCGCGCGCCCTTCGAGCTCGCGTGGAGCCCCTCGCCCGCGAGCATCACGCCGGCCTTCGCCATCTCCTCGTTGAACTTCCCCATCGCCGCAACGAGCTCCTTGCTGGGCAGCACTCCCGCCTCTGAATTCTTGTCGGCCTTGACCAGCATCATGAATCGCATCGTAGGGTCTCCTTCCCGTTTCGGATTCAGAGCCGGGCTAGGGGCCGATCTCGACCGCGTGAACCAAGGCTCTGCTCAGACGTCGAATGACGGATGGCGAAATCGACACGCCCACGATCTTTTCCTGGCCTTGCCAGGCGCTGACGCGCCTGGCACGCCGCTATACCCGCGCTCTAGCCGCCGGCCATGGCGCCCACGACCAGAAAAGGCTCGGCACCGAGCGCGACCGCGTCGGGCAGCGGGGCGTCCGGCGCCTCGTGGGACAGATCCTGCTCGCAGGCGAAGAACCGCACGAACGCCCGGCGCTCCTGTGTGACCTGGTCGCGGATCGTCCCGCGCAGCGTGGGATAGCAGGCCTCGAGGGCGTCGAGGAGCGAGCGCTGCGTGGCAGCGCCCTCGACGTCGAGCTTCACCTCGCCGTCGACGCGCGCGAGCGTCCGCAGATGTGCCGGGAGCACGACTCGGATCATGGCAGCGTCTGGACTTCGACGGACACCACGGACGGAAGATCGCGGACGATGGCCTTCCAGCTGTCGCCGGAGTCGGCCGACACGTACACCTGCCCTCCGCTGGTCCCGAAATAGACGCCGCATGGATCGAGCGCGTCGACGGCCATCGCGTCGCGCAACACGTTGACGTAGCAGTCGCGTTGCGGCAGACCTTTGGTGAGCGCCTCCCACTCGTGTCCGCCGGTCCGGCTACGGTACACGCGCAGCTTTCCGTCGGGCAGGTAGTGCTCCGAGTCACTCTTGATCGGGACGACGTAGATGGTCTCCGGCTCGTGCGCGTGCACGTCGATCGGGAACCCGAAATCGGTGGGTAAGTTACCGCTGACCTCCCGCCACGACTCGCCGGCGTCGTCGCTGCGCATGACGTCCCAGTGCTTCTGCATGAACAGCACGCTTGGCCGCGAGGAGTGCATCGCGATGCGGTGAACGCAGTGGCCGACCTCGGCCGTCGGGTCGGGGATCTGCTCGGACCTGAGGCCGCGGTTCATCGGCCGCCACGTCTTGCCGGCGTCGTCGCTCCGGAACACGCCCGCCGCCGAGATGGCGATGAAGAGCCGCCCAGGGTCGCTCGGATCCAGAAGGATCGTGTGCAGACACATCCCACCTGCCCCGGGCTGCCAGAGAGGCGCCGATTCGTGCCTGCGCAGTCCGGGGAGCTCCTCCCACGTCTGCCCGCCGTCGTTCGACCGGAACAACGCGGCGTCTTGAACCCCCGCGTAGACCGTGTCCGGGTCGGTCAGCGACGGCTCGAGATGCCAGACTCGCGTGAACTCCCAGGGGCGCGGCGTGCCGTCGTACCACAGGTGCGTGCCGGTGATGCCGTCGTACACGAACTTGTTGCCCACCGCCTCCCACGTCTTGCCGCCGTCGTTGGAGCGCTGGATCAGCTGCCCGAACCAGCTGCTGGACTGCGACGCGTAGAGCCGATTCGGGTCAGCGGGCGATCCCTTCAGGTGGTAGAGCTCCCAACCCCCGAAGTGAGGCCCATTGACGTCCCACCGTGCACGCTTTCCGTCCGACGTCAGGACGAACGCGCCCTTCCGCGTCCCAACCAGTACCCGTACCCTGCTCATCCTTCACTCCTTCCTGAGCTCGTCGCCCGTGCCGTGGGGTGGCGTCACTCAGCGGAGCGCTGGTGACGCCTGCAGCGCGGGCGCTGCTTCCACCACGGATTTCATTTGCGCCAGTCCCTTGTCGAAATTGCCCCCGATCATTTTATCCATATCCACGAACAGGTGGACGACCTTCGCGATGAAATTGACTTTGCCGGCCATGCTCCACGTCACGACGGTTTGACCGCCTTCAGGCCTGAAGGTGAACTCCGCGGTGCTGGTGGCCCGGAAGGGCTTCAGGAATTCGAGGTCGATCCTGATCCGCTCGCTCGGACGGCTCTCCGTCACCGTCATGCGGCCTTCGCCGACGTCGTTGTTGCCGACCCACGTGTAGATCGCGCCGACTCCGGCCGGCGCGCCCTCGTACGCGTGCTTCATCGCCGGATCGAGTTTGGCCCACGGGCTCCAGGCTTCCCACCTGTGGAAATCGTTCACCTGCGCAAACACCGCGGGCGCAGGGGCGGAGATGGTGGTCGTCCGCGCGACGCGGTACTCCGATGGCCGCATGGCAACGACGACGATGAACCCGACGACGATCACGGCGAGAGCGATGAGAATCTTCGTGAGCATAGTGACTCGTGTCCCCCCTTTCCATCGCCGTCCTGCGAGGCCTGCTTCCATCCTATATGTCGATCCGGCGATGTCCAGATCGACAGTGCATCAGCCTGTCGGCGGACCCTCCCGAACCGGCCGGATTTCGACCGTGCTCGTGCGGGCCAAGGGAATTCGTCCGGCGATGGCGATGGCTTCGTCGAGATCCTTGACGTCAATGAGCATGTAGCCGCCGAGCTGCTCCCGGGTCTCCGCGAACGGGCCGTCGGTCACGAGGCGCTTACCGTCGCGCACGCGGACGCTGGTCGCCGATGACGACGGGTGCAGCGGAAAGCCGCCCAGATACTGCCCGCGCGCCGTCAGCTCTTCCGCGAGCGCCAGGGTGTCCCCGTAGATCTGCTGTCGTTCGGTCACGCTGAACCTGTCCCAGGCCTGCTCGTCCCGGCAGATCAGCAGCATGTATTTCATGGGGCCCTCCGTCTATAAGGATCGAACGGCTGCGGCTCGAATCGACACCCTGCAGAAAATTGTCTACCGTGAAGTATGCCCCCGGATGCAAACGTGGCCGTCGACGCGGTTTATCGCTCGGATTGGGGCCGGATCGTCGCCACCCTGATCCGGCTCGTGCGGGACTTCGACCTCGCGGAAGAGGCGGCGCAAGAAGCCTTTACGGCCGCGGTGGACCAGTGGCGGGCCTCCGGCGGTCCCGAGTTCCCGCGCGCCTGGATCGTCCAGACGGCCCGGCACAAGGCCATCGACCGCATCCGTCGCCAGACCCGGTTCGCGGAAAAACTGGACGCCTACACCGCGGCCGAGACGAGCCTGACCGTCGAGCCGCCGGAGTTCGACCCGAGCGACATCCCCGACGATCGCCTCCGCCTGATCTTCACCTGCTGCCACCCGGCGCTGGCGCTCGAGGCTCAGGTCGCGCTCACGCTCCGCACGCTGGGCGGCCTCGAGACGGACGAGATCGCGCGCGCGTTCCTCGTGCCCACCGCGACGATGGCGCAGCGGCTCGTGCGCGCCAAGGGCAAGATTCGCGACGCGGGCATTCCGTACACGATGCCCGACACGAAGGACATGCCGGCCCGGCTCGACGCGGTGCTGACGGTGATCTACCTCGTGTTCACCGAAGGCTACGCGGCCACGCGAGGCGACGCGCTCGTGCGGACCGACCTCTGCGCCGAGGCGATCCGGCTCGGACGCCTCGTCCGGGCGCTGATGGGCCTGCCGGCGCCGGCGGAAGCGACGGCCCTTCTCGCCCTCATGCTGCTGCACGATTCACGGCGCGAGGCGCGGCTCGACGAGGCCGGCGAGCTCGTCCTTCTCGAACATCAAGACAGGCGCCGCTGGAACCAGCGGCAGATCGCCGAGGCGCTGCCGCTCGTGGAGGAAGCGCTGCGCGGCGGTCCCGGCCCGTTCGCGCTGCAGGCGGCGATCGCGGCCCTGCATTGCCAGGCGACTCGCGTCGAAGACACGGACTGGCCTCAGATCGTCCGGCTCTACGAGCTCCTCGAGCGCCAGCAGCCCTCCCCCATCGTGTCCCTGAACCGCGCCGCCGCGGTCGCCATGGTGCAGGGCCCCGGCGCCGCGCTCGCCCTCGTCGACGCGCTGGCCGCCGGCGGTGAACTCGACCGCTATCATCTACTGCACGCCGCACGCGCCGACTTGCTGCGGCGCCTCGGTTCCGCGGCCGAAGCCGCGAAGAGCTACGCGCGGGCGCTGGCGCTGGTCACCAACGACGCCGAGCGACGCTTTCTCGAGCGCCGCCTGCACGAAGTCACGTCAGGCGCCACCTGACCGCCGAGGAGTGGAAGCTGATCGCGAGCTCCGGCGGTAGCCTGTCGCTGGCCACGCCGATCGAGATGGAGATGGGGCACGGCATCCCGCCGATCCAGCAGGCCCTCGACCACAAGATCCCCTGGTCGCTCAGCAACGACGTCGAGACCGAGATCCCCTCCGATTTCTTCACGCAGATGCGCACGAACTTCTTCCTGCAGCGCATGCAGATCTTCACGCGCGAGCGCGCCAAAGAGTCGAACGTTCCGCCGCTCCTGACCGTGAAGGACATCGTGCACGTCGCGACGGCGGGCGGGGCGCGAGCGAACTGGCTCGACAAGCGCACCGGATCGCTCACGCCCGGCAAGGAGGCCGACGTCATTCTCTTGACGGCGAACGCCATCAACGTGACCCCGCTCAACCACGCCTACGGCGCGATCGTGCTTGGTATGGACACCAGCAACGTCGACACCGTGTTCGTGGGCGGCCGCGTGAAGAAGTGGCAGGGCCAGCTCGTCGGCGCGGACCTCGATCAGCTTCGCACCCGCTCCGCGCAGTCGCGGGACTATCTACTCGCGCAGACGAAATGGCCGCGCACCGTCCTGGGTGGCTATCTGCCCGGGCACTGAGCGCGCGCCGGGAACCAGCCCGTCCTTGCCCCCTCGTTGCGTTGGCGCTACGGTTACCTCACGATTCGGGCCGGCGGGGGGCGTGACGATGAGGATGCCTCAGGGAAGCCGCACTGGAGGCGATGGGCCGCGGCGCGACCACCACGATTGGGCCTCGGAGACGTACGTGGACGAGTGGGTGAGGCGGCAGCAGGCTGAGGACCCGAGCCGAGCCGAGCGGTTTCAGTTGATCTGCGACCTCTTCCCATTCCCCAACGACGCAACCGTCACCATCCTGGATGTCGGTGCCGGCTACGGGCCGGTGAGCATGTTCATCCTGGACCGGTATCCTCACGCGACATGCATTACGCAGGATGGCTCCGAGCCGATGCTGAATCGCGCACGACACCTCGTCGCGAAGTACGGAGAGCGCTTCAAACTGCATCAGTCCGACCTCTTTGAAGTGCGTTGGCTGCCCGAGCAGTTCGGCCCGTTCGACGCCGCCGTTTCGTCCAGCTGTTTGCACAACCTGCGCGACTTCAAGCGCATCCGCGAGATCTACGGCGAGATCCACGGGCATTTGAAGCCGGGCGGGGTCTTTCTGAACGCCGACTTGATCAACGCCCCGACCGCCACGCTGCTCGAGCGGTACGACGGCGTGGCGACCGCGCGACGCCGCCGCGAAGGCGCCTCAGCCGAGGATCTCGCGGCGATGGTGCAGCACGCATCTCCGGCTACTGCTAGCGGCGGTCCCTTTCCGGCCACCCTGGATCAGCACCTCGTGGCGTTGAAGGCCGTCGGGTTCAAGGACGTCGACTGCTTCTGGAAAGAGCTGCGTCGGGCCGTCTTCGGCGGGTGTCGTCTACCTGCTGAATCGGCTCGGCGTCGAGTACGTCACCCTGAATCCAGGCGCGACCACCCGTGGGATGCATGAATCCCTGGTGACCTACGGTGGCAATGTCGCGCCCGAGGTCATCACCTGCAGCCACGAAGAGGTGGCGGTCGCCATGGCGGAGGGCTATTACCTGGCGACGGGGAGGCCTCAGGCCACCCTGGTTCATAACATCGTCGGCCTGCAGCACGCGAGCAAGGCGATCTACGAGGCCTGGCTCAACAACGCTCCGATGATCATCATCGGAGGCACCGGGCCGCTGGACTCGACGCACCGGCGGCCGTGGATTGACTGGATCCACACGGCGCAAGTCCAAGCGCAGATCGTCAGAGACTACGTGAAGTGGGACGACCAGCCCCAGGGGGCGCTCAGCGTCGCCGAATCTATCCTCCGCGCCTACCAGATCGCGATGACCGAGCCCCGGGGCCCGGTCTACCTCTGCCTCGACGTCGAGTTGCAGGAGAGCCGGCTTCCTGAAGGCTTCGTCATTCCCGATCCGAGCCGCTACCGCCCCCCTGCCCCTCCCTCGGGCAATCCCGAGGCGATCGCCGACGCAGCGAAGGCGCTTCGGGAGGCGCGCTGGCCGGTTCTGCTGGTCGAGGGATTGGGACGGGCGCCGGGCGGACCGGAAGCGCTGCAGTCGCTGAGTGAGCTTTTCGGGATTCCAGTGATCGAGCAGGGCTCCTCCTTCAATCTCTCGAATCTTCACCCTCTGAACGTCAGCGGAGCCAGCGTCGAGGTGCTGACGGAAGCGGACCTGGTCCTGACCATTGGCGTCAAGGACATCGAAGCTGCGCTGACACGGCCAGAGCCGGAAGCCGGTATCGTTCCGGCGGGCCTGCCGAGGGTGGCCGCCGGGTACGGTCGGCGCCATCAGAGCGTCATCCGGGAGGGGACTAAGCTCGTTCGTGTCGGCCTGCAAGAGTATGGGATCAGGAGCTGGACCAGTAGCCACGGCCGGCTCGTGCCCGCGGATATCGCCATTCTCGGGAGCGCGCCTCAAGTTCTGCGGGCGCTCACTCGTCTGTGCCAGAGCGCAATGGACGGCGATCTGCAGCGGCGGATCGCCGAGAGGGCCGCGAGGGCTCGGGAGATCCATGCGGCAGTCGCCACTCGCGTCCAGAAGGACCTGAAGGAACGCTGGTGGGCGCAGAAGCCCATATCTACCGCCCGGCTGGCTGCCGAGATCTGGGAGACGATACGCGGCCACGACTGGGTCCTGGTGCACGGCTCGTTGAGCGGCTGGGAGCGACGGCTCTGGGAGGTGAAGGACGGGTCGCGATACATTGCCGGCGGCGGTGGAACGGGGACCGGGATGGGCGTGGCGATGGGGGTTGCGCTGGCGTTCAGGGGAACGGGCAAGGTCTGCGTCAGCATCCAGAACGACGGTGACCTCCTGTACACCCCGGGGTCTCTCTGGACCGCCGCGCACCACGACATTCCCATGTTGATGGTCATGTTCAACAACAGGTCCTACTATCAAGACGTCGGACATCAGCTCGCGGTCACCAAGATGAGGCAGCGCTCCCTGGACAACGTTGGCGTCGGAGTCAGCCTGGAGGGACCCGCCACCGACTTCGCCACCCTGGCGAAGAGCTTCGGCATTTACGGCGAGGGTCCCATCCTCGAGCCTGAAGAGATCCGCCCGGCGCTGGAGAGAGGCCTGAAGGTCGTGAAGGAAAACGGGACACCGGCGCTCATCGACACGGTGACGCAGCCGCGGTGAGCGGAAGAGGAGGGAACATCATGGCGAGGATCAAGCACATCGCACTGACCACGAAGAACCCCGACAAGGTCGCGGCGTTCTACAAGGAAGGCCTCGGACTGAAGGAAATCCGCCGTAGCCCGAGCGGCGCGGTGTTCCTGACCGACGGCTACATCAACCTGGCCATCCTGAACTGGAAGACGGAGACAGACGCCGACGTGGGAGCCAATGGGCCCCATTACAACGGCATCCACCATTTTGGCTTCGAGGTGGAAGACCTCGACGAGGCCTGTGAAAAGCTGGAGGCGGTCCAGGCCAAGCGCCTCATCCAGAAGGACGGTCTCGACGTCGCCATGGCCCCCGGCCACCACCGCAACTTCGAAATGAAGTGGGCTGGCCCCGATGAGGTGGTCTTCGACATCTCACATACGGGCTGGCAAACTCTTCCGGACACAGAGTGAAGAGAAGCGAGGCAGCCGGGAGGTGAGTCATGGCGCTCAGACTGACGATGGGCTTCTCGGACAATCCGCGAGTGCAGCCTCTGAAAGATGGAATCGTGAAGCCGCAGGGCATCGAGCTCGACTGCATCACGCTCGATCCCAGCAACCTCTTCCAGCGAAACCTCACCTACGACGAGTTCGACGTCTCGGAGATGTCCATCTCGGAGACGCTCCTGGCCCGGGAAAGGACTGATGGGAAGAAATGGGATTGGTCTGCCCTGCCGGTCTTCCTGAGCCGGGGCCACCACTGGCACACGCTCTACGTCAACACCGCTTCCGGCATCAAGAGTCTCGCGGACCTCAGAGGCAAGCGGATCGGCGTTCCCGATTACGACATGACCGCCGCTCTGTGGTTTCGGATCGCGCTGAAGGATCTCCACGGCATCGAGGCCAAAGACAACGTCTGGTACAACGGGCGCACGAAAGACCTGAGCCACGGAGGCGCGCTGGGCCTGGACACGGACGGGCCGGTGGGCGTCACCCATCACTGGCTCACCGTGGATCAAACACTCGACGTGATGCTCGATCGCGGCGAGATCGACGCGTGCACGGCCATCCGCCCGGAAGCCCGTGTCACCGCCGGAGACACGACGGTCGTCGACCGCTGGGGCGGTACGCCGATCAACGGTAACCCTCGCCTCAGGAAGTTGCTGGACGACAACGGCAAGGGGGTCGTCTACGAGTTCTATCGAAAGACCGGCTGTTTCCAGGCGAATCACCACGTGATCGTGCAGAACCGCATTCTCAAAGAACATCCGTGGGTGGCGCTGGAGCTGTTCAAGGCCTTTCAGCGATCCAAGGAAGTGGCCTACGAGCGCGCCTGGCGATCCCAGTTGGCGTACCTGTTCTTTCCGGGAACGGACTTTCAGGAGCAGGCGACCGTCTTCGGCGACGATCCGTATCCCATCGGTCTGCGAGCCATGGGGAAGACTGTCGAACGCGCGATTCGTGGCTCCCTGGAGCAGGGGTTGCTCCGCCGGCCGCTGCGGCTCGAGGACGTCTACTACCGGACGACGCTGAACACTTGAGGGGCAACGCCATGGCCGTCATCGACGCAGATACCCACGTCATCGAAACCGACCATACGTGGCACTATCTGGATCCCTCAGAGCAGCAGTTCCGGCCGTTCGTGATCAGCCCCAAAGGAGAGGGTGGGCGGGAATACTGGTACATCGACGGCAAGATCCGCGGCTTGGCCCGCCAGACCGTGACCGCTCCTGACGTCTCCGCGCTCGAGGCGCGGCTCGGCCGCAAGATGGCGGCTCCGCAAGAAGCGCGCGAGGGCGAAAACGTGGAGATCCGCCTGAGACACATGGACCAGCTCGGGGTGGACATCCAGGTGCTCTGGCCCACCTTGTTTCTGGAGCGGGTTGCGGACCGTCCGGAGGCTGAGATCGCGGTGTGCCGGAGCTACAACCGGTGGCTGGCCGACATCTGGCAGCAAGCCAAGGGCCGGCTGCGCTGGGTGTGTGTGCTGCCGTTACAGACCATGTCCGACGCGCTCGATCAGCTGCGCTTCGCGCACGCCAACGGTGCCGTCGCCGTCTTCATGCGTGGCATCGAGAACGAGCATCTGCTCCATGATCCCTGCTTCTTCCCCCTCTACGAAGCCGTGAGCGCGCTCAACATGGCCATCGGTGTTCACGCTGGCAACGCCAACCCCTACGTCCGCGAGTTGCTGGCGCAGCGTAACGCGCCCGGCACCTTCTGGGCCTACCGGATGTCCTCGATCGGGGCCTTCCACTCGCTCGTGATGGCGGGCCTGCCCGATCGCTTCCCCCATCTCCGGATGGTCTTCGTCGAGATCGCCTCGCAGTGGGTGCCCTGGACTCTGAAGGACCTCGCGCGTCGCTTACCCCAGCAGCGGGGACGTGCGCTTCCAGAGAATCCGCTGAAAGCCTATCGCCTCTACGTCGCCTGCCAGTCCGACGATGATCTGCCCTACGTGCTCACGTACACGGGCGAGGACAACATGATGATGGGCACCGACTACGGCCATCACGACCACGCCGCCGATCTCGAGGGCTTGCGCAACCTGAAGACCACCGGTGGGATCAGCGCGCGCGTCTACGACAAGATCGTCGACCGCAACCCCAGGGCCGCCTACGCTTTATAGTTCAGCCTCAGACCCGAGCCAGGCCAGATAGAAAGGCCATGGACTCAGCAGGCGCTCTACCAGTCGGACACGTTCGATCCTCTCATTCCTTATGCGGACGACCTTCACCGGGTGGAGAGTCGATTCCGGATCTGGTCTCGCGCGTCGGGCCAGGCCACGCCTGAGCTAACGGCCCGCCCTACTCCACGAACTCGACACCAAGTGGTGCGCCCGGCAGGAGTCGAACCTGCGGCCTTTGGCTTCGGAGGCCGAGTCCGGCGATCACACCTGCCGAAGACTACAGGTAGCGAGCGAATCTTTCAATCCCTCGACCCTCGTCAATCGCGTCGATCCGGGAATCCGTTGCGGCCACGGCGAGGACCCGACACACCGGACGCTCCGACACCCGGGGCATCGCCGTTCTCACTCGTCCAACGGCTTCGGGCAAAAGCGCGGTCCTGCGCCCTCGTCTTTGGGGCGCGCGCGCAGCGCGTTCTCAGCCCCGAGCAGGAATCGATCCTGCCACTCTTCCAACACGGCCACTGTCAGCCCATGCTTCCGGGCCGCACCCGAGCCGATGTGTCGCCCTTCAAGACGCTCAAGATCAACATGGCTCGGCGCTTCGCCGTCCGGCGCTGGGGGGGACTCGGGACTGTCGTCCGCCATCGTCCACCTCCGCCGTGATCGAATCACGGCTTCTGGGTAGACTCAATTCGGAGGGGAGCAGCATAAGAGCACGGCGTCTCGATCATGGTTATCCCCTCAGACTACGAGCTGCTGAGGCCGATCCGGTCGCAGGTGCGTCCGGCGACGACCGCTCAGCGGACCATGAGGCCGGTCGGGGTAGCCGGTGGGCTGTTGGTTGGCGCTACGATGCCGAAGCTGTCGGTGAATGTCCCGCCCGAAGTCCGGACATATTGCGCCGAAATCTGCGTCGGGGTGACTGTGTATTTGACGAAGCCGTAGGTCGGGTTGGCATTGCTGCCCATCCATCTCGCAAAGTACCCGACCTCGGGATCAAGTGTGTCAATCGGGTAAAACGTATTCCCGAATGCGCCGGCGACGACGAAGACCGTTCCTGCGCCCTTCGTATAAGTGGCGTCGGATCCATCATCCACGACGCAGGCGCTAATAAACGAGCCTCGTGACGCACAGGTGAGCTGCTTGCTTCGCTGATAGGTGTGGTCATGCCCCTGGAGGACCAGGTCCACGCGCTTCGAAATCAATAGATTCATGAGATCGGCGCCGATCTCACACGATTTCTCGCCTAACGTGATACACACCTTGTGCATTCCGACGATGACCCAGGGGATCGCCGCCGCTCGGGCCTCATCGATGCGCTGGGCGAGCCATGCGTAGCGCGAGTTCCCCTGCACGTACTCATAGGACACTCCGCCGACTCTCAGGTTGGGCGCGATCACGATGACTCTGAGCAGTGGGCCTACGTCGAAGTAATACTCGGCGCCATACCGCCCGTGCGCGTTCATGCGGTCCGGCAGGCACGCGGCGAAGTTGTCGATGAACCCGTTCGGCCGAGCATCGTCTTCGTGGTTCCCCGAAACAAGCTCGAAGGCGAAGCTCGAGCCGACGTGGGATTTGACGAGATCGCACCAGGACTGCTCGCTTCCAGTGGATCCGTAGCTCAGATCCCCCAGCGCGAGATAGAACGCCGCTCCGGCGGTGGCTAGCGCCCTGAGGCTGGCGGTGGTCGCTGCACCCGCCGCGTGGTCTCCGGCGGCGGCGAACGTCACCGTCGCGGGTTGGGCGGGCCCGCGCGTCGCTGTGGAGGCGAGCATACTGACAACGAACAGGCCGCAGAGCGCAATACGGCCCAGCCGCTGTCCCGGGGCAACAGTAAGAGTGGAAGCCGACCGTGATGCTTCGCGTCCTACCTCGTGACACCGCGAATCTTTGGGCGCTTGACGAGCGTCGTCGCCTCGCATAGCAATGCAGTCCCAGGATTGATGTCAGCAAGACGCGTGCCTGATCATATCTGAAGTACTTCACTGACTTGTGCTTCGCCCCACCGGTCGGCGATGTCAGCCTGACCAGCGGGAAGGAGAGCAACTGACATGGAGAAGCTGCATTACTTTCCGCTGCAGAAATGACGACGGACATCGGCCCGGGATGGGGGCTGGAGGTTCTGGGTAAGGTCCGCGTGCTGCTAACAGAGTACGTGGCCAGGGCCGCGAAGGTAGCGAGCAGGAGGAGGAGGTGAGAAACTCGGACAATTCTCGGACAATCGATGGTTTCCTGCCGGCGGGATTCTCGGGAAGCTTTGATTTGTGGTGCGCCCGGCAGGAGTCGAACCTGCGGCCTTTGGCTTCGGAGGCCAACGCTCTATCCAGCTGAGCTACGGGCGCATCGAGCGAACAGCCGCGTGTCACGCACGGTCTCTTGTTGGGGTGACCGATGGGAATCGAACCCACAACCCCTGGAGCCACAGTCCAGTGCTCTAACCAAT
This sequence comes from Candidatus Rokuibacteriota bacterium, assembly GCA_003221635.1. Lineage (GTDB taxonomy): Bacteria > Methylomirabilota > Methylomirabilia > Rokubacteriales > CSP1-6 > AR31. The sequence goes on from QHSR01000110.1 coordinate 12,791, forward strand.
TGAGCTACGGTCACCGCGCGAAACCGCAAGCGCTAATCCTACAGGAGCGCCCGCGAAGCGTCTAGCCTTCCATCTCCCGCGGCGAGGGGCCGCCATCGATGACGATCGTCTCACCGGTCATCCACGAGGACGCGTCGGACGCCAGGAAGATACTGGGGTACGCGATCTCCTCGACCTTACCCCAGCGCCCCATCCCGACGCGTGCGGCGATCGCGTCGTAGGTCTTCTTGCCGTCGGGTCCCGCCTGCTTGAGCACGTCGAGATATCCTTCGGTCTCCACCGGACCCGGCGCGATGCAGTTCACGCGGATGCCCTTGCGCCCCCAGGCGGCGCCGAGCTCGCGCGTGAGCGTGATGACGGCGGACTTGGCGGCGCCGTAGTGCGGCATCATCGTCGAGCCGTAGACACCAGCGATCGACGAGATATTGATGATCACGCCGCCGCTCGGCTGCTGCATCATCTGACGCCCCGCCCACTTGCAGCCGAGGAACGCGCCGGTGAGGTTGATCCCGACGACCGTGTTCCAGCCGTTGGCGGAAATGTCCTCCGGCTTGGCGCGGAACGACGCGCCGGCATTGTTCACCATGATGTCGAGCCGGCCCCACTCCTGGGCCGCGCGGTCGACCATCGCCTTGACCTGCTCTTCCTGACGCACGTCGACGGCCATCGCGAACGATCGCTTGCCGACGTCGCGGACGGCCTTGACGACCGGCTCGAGGTGCTCCAGCTTTCGCGAGCAGAGCGCGACGTCCGCGCCGGCCCGCGCGAACTCGAGCGCGATCGACTTGCCGATCCCGGTGCCGCCGCCGGTGACGATCGCGGTCTTGCCCTCGAGCGAGAACGGTGATTTTGCCATGGCGGGGACGATACCCCCGGGGGCCCCGTGCTGTCTACGCCGGATTGGCTAGAATTTGGCCATCGGTAAATGGCGCTTCCGGGAACTGGTACGTCAGCGACCAGACCTGCCCGGGCTCCGTCACGAGGGGTGCTCAGAAGTCAATGCTGGCAGCTGTTTAGACGGGTTTTCGGCCCCTGGCATCGGCTTCGCAATCCTTCACGATCATGGCGAGCATCAGTCAGGATCCGAGAATCCTCCTGGTAGACGACAACGCCGTCGTCAGGGACATGCTGGTCGATCTCGTCGGCTCCCTCGGCTACAGCGCCGATGCTGCCGGCGGTGGGGCCGAGGCGCTCGCCCTCTTCGACCAGGGCCAGTACGACGTCGTCCTTACCGATCTGCTAATGCCCGGTATGTCGGGCTGGGAGGTCCTCGCGGCGCTGCGCCAGCGGGAACCGTGGATTCCCGTGATCATCATCACGGGAACACCCGTCATCGGAGATGCGCGCGCTGAGCAGCCGGGAGTCGCCGTACTGAGAAAGCCGGTCGACGTCATGGCCCTCGCCACGATGATCAAGGGGATGCTGGCACTGCGCGTCGCCGTGTAGTTTCAGCTCGGGTGCAACCAACCTCATCCGCGTACTGCGATCAGCGCGCGAGCGGATCCGGGCGCAACTGGAAGTGCACGACGATGGGCTTCTTCCCCTTCCCGCCTTCCATGAGCCAGGGCGCCCTGTCGCCGCTGGCCGTCCACAATCCTCTGCCCTTCCAGCCGGCGTTGGGGTCGTCGATGCGCCCGTCGAACCCCTTGGCGTAGAAGCCCAGGGGATAGGGGACGCGCAGCACGATCATCTTGCCGTCCTTGAGCGCGATCAGGCCGTCGTTGAGGTTACCGGTCGACATCGGCACGTCCTCGCCGAGCCCGAACGTGTTGTGCTGGTCGACCCACGTGTAGTAGCTCGACTCGGCGCTGTTCTCGCCGATACCCTGAAAGCCGGGGCCGGGATACTGGTAGAACGACCAGCCCTCGGGGCAGTGATCGCCGGTGGCCTTCGGACCATTGAGCGGCCCCTTGCACTTGCGCCGGTCGAAGCTTCCGATGTGGCCGCTTCCCATGGACGCCCACACGACGCCCTGCTTGTCGATATCCGCGCCACGGATGCCGAAGTACGGCTTCGGCACGTTGTAGATTTCCGCCAGCGCGGTCGCCGGTGGATTCGCTCCTGGAACGAGCCGTACGACTGCCGCGGTACCGCCGAAGACCCCGACGGAGCCCCAGATCGACCCGTCGACCGGGTTCGGCATCACGGCATAAAAGCCACCGCCGATGCGCTTGTCCTTGGTCGGATCGACCGGCTGGTCGGGCTCGACGTACTCGTCGCGCTTGCCGTTGCCGTTGGTGTCGAGGACGAACGCCGTCCACCCCTGCGACCTGGCCGCATCACCCGTCTCGTCGAACATCTTCGTGTTGACCCAGCCGACCACCGGGCCGCCGCCGCTGGTCCACAGCGTGTCGTTGGCGTCGTAGCCGAACTGCAGGTGATGGGTCTGGAAGCAGGTGTCGACGAACGTGTATTTCTTCGTCTTCGGATCGAGGAACGTGAGGTGGCGGTTCGCGTTCTCGACCGGGAACAGCCTGGCCGAGGGATGGTCGGAGCCCTTCTGGCAGAAGCTCGGGTTCTTGGGGCCGCGCACCGTGGCCGCGAACCAGACCCTGCCTTTCTTGTCGAACATGCCGTTGTGGTTGTTGGCCTTGGTGTCCCAGATCTTCTCCTCGCCCCAGTACGGCGACGGCGCCATCGGCTTGGCGATCGCGGCGTGTCCGGGTCCGAACGCCTCCGGCGTGTCGGCGTCGCGCACGGGAGCCGTGAAGCTCGAGACGGTATGCGTCTTGGGATCGAGGATCGGGTAGACAT
>QHSR01000021.1:0-2331 GCA_003221635.1 Candidatus Rokuibacteriota bacterium
GTGCCACCATTGACCGTGCAGGACATCGTCCGCGCCAGCCAGGGCGCCCTGGTCGCCGGCGACCTCGGTGTGCCCGTCACCGGGGTGTCCGTCGACTCGCGCGCGCTCGGCGTCGGCGAGGCCTTTTTCGCGATCCGGGGCAACCGTCTCGACGGGCACGCGTTGCGTGCCGAGAACGCCCGCGATCAGCTCCTTGGTCGTCGTCTTGCCGTTCGAGCCGGTCACCGCCACGACCGGGATGGAGAATCGTGCGCGGTGGTACGCGGCCAGCATGCCGAGGGCGCGCGTCGTGTCCTCGACGAGCACCAGCGGCACGTTGGCCGGCACGTCGTCGTGGAGCGTATGTACGACCAGGCACGCGGCGCCACGCGAGGCCGCCTCGGCGAGGAACGCGTGCCCGTCGAGACGGTTGCCCCGGATCGCGAAAAAGGCCTCGCCGACGCCGAGCGCGCGCGAGTCGACGGACACCCCGGTGACGGGCACACCGAGGTCGCCGGCGACCAGGGCGCCCTGGCTGGCGCGGACGATGTCCTGCACGGTCAATGGTGGCACGGGCGCTCCTAGGTCCTCGGCTCCGACAGGATTCGCCGCGCGATGTCGCGGTCGTCGAACGGGAGCACGTCGGCGCCGATGATTTGATAGGTCTCGTGGCCCTTCCCGGCAATCACCACCGTGTCGCCCCTTTCGGCCCAGGCGAGAGCGTCCCGGATCGCGACGGCGCGGTCGGGCTCCCTCACGTAGCGGCTCGCGGCCGCTCCCGTCCGGCGCACGCCGGCCACGACCTCGTCGATGATCGCCTCCGGCCGCTCGGAGCGTGGATTGTCGGAGGTCACCCATACCCGGTCGCCGAGGCGGGCCGCGATCTCCCCCATGATCGGCCGCTTGCCGCGATCGCGGTCGCCGCCGCAGCCGAAGACGACCCCGAGCCGCCCGCGCGTGAGCTTCCGCGCCGTGGTCAGCACGCGCTCGAGGGCGTCCGGGGTGTGAGCGTAGTCGACGACCACCAGAAACGGCTGGCCGGCCCGCACCTGCTCGAAGCGCCCGGGCACGGTGCCGACCGCCGCGAGCGCCTGCGCAATGGCCGGTGGCTCGAGGCCCAGCGCGAGCCCGGTCGCCACCGCCGCGAGCAGGTTCATCACGTTATGCTCGCCGATCAGCGGCGACGTGAGCGCGAAGCGGCCGCGCGGCGTCTCGACCGCCATCCGGATGCCGTCGAGCGATGACGCGTGCTCGACGGCTCTGACGCGCGGGGAGGCGCCGAGCCCGAAGGTGAGCACGGCCAGGTCCAGCCCGCTGACCATCGTCGCGCCGGCCGGATCGTCGCCGTTGACGACGGCGGTGCGGCGGGGCTTGGGCGACTCGGCGAGGAGCTCGAACAGCCGGCGCTTGGCGAGCCGGTAGCTCTCGAGCGTCCCGTGGAAGTCGAGGTGGTCCTGCGTCAGGTTCGTGAACACCGCCACGTCGAAGGCAAGGCCGTCGGCGCGCGCGAGCGCGAGCGCGTGCGACGACACTTCCATCGCGACGCCGCGGACGCCGCCGTCGCGCATGTGCGCGAGCATCGACTGGAGGTCGAGCGCCTCCGGGGTCGTCTGGCTGGCCGGGCGCGTCTCATCGCCCAGCACGTACTGGATCGTGCCGATCACGCCGGTGGCGAGACCGCGGGCGCGCAACAGCGCGTCGATCAGGTACGAGGTCGTCGTCTTGCCGTTGGTCCCGGTGATGCCGACGAGCGTGAGGTGCCGCGACGGGTGGCCGTAGAACGCACCGGCGAGCCGGGCGAGCGACACCCGGACCGACGGCACGAGCACCTGGGCCACGGAGAGCCCGGCGACCGGCTCACCCTCGGTGACGACGACCGCCGCACCCCGCCGAACCGCCTCCGGGATGAAGCGGCGCCCGTCCTGCTTGAACCCGGGCACCGCGACGAAGCATCCACCCGGCTCGACGCGGCGCGAGTCGGCGGCGATGGACGAGACCGATCGCGGTGGCTCGCCGATCACCCGCTTCTCCGGGAGCACCGCAAGCAGCTCGCTCATAACCGCACCCCTCCCCGCCATCTCACCGCTCGCCTCGCTGGCATGATTCCGAGCCATTGAAGCGCTCGCCTCGTCGCTCGACGCGCCGTGGCTCGCGCGGCCATCTCACCGTGCGCCCGCCGCGTGCGTGAGCGTGAGACGGGCGACCGCGCCGGACTCGAGCGGCTCACCCGGCCCCGGTACCTGGCGAACGACGCGTCCCTGCCCCGCGAGCCGGACCTCGACCCGGAGCGGCTCGAGGGCTCCCAGCGCCTGGCGCAACGTCTTCCCGGCGAGGTCGGGCATCCGCCGCGTC
>QHSR01000021.1:2400-21825 GCA_003221635.1 Candidatus Rokuibacteriota bacterium
GTCGAGGTAGCGGAGGATCTCACGGCCGATCGCGGTGAAGATCGGCGCCGCCGCCTCGCTGCCCCACTTCTCGTTCTTCGGCTCATCGAGCATGACGAGCATGGCGAACCGGGGCTCATCGGCCGGGGCAAAGCCGACGAACGACAGGACCCCCGGCGCGCGCGAGTAACGTCCGGTCGCCGGATCGAGCTTCTGGGCCGTACCGGTCTTGCCCCCGACCGCGTACCCGGGGATCGCTGCGAAGCGCCCGGTGCCCGACTCCACGACCTGGACGAGCAGGCGCGAGAGCGTCCGCGCGGTGTCCGGTGAGATGACCTGACGGACGGCCTTGGGCTCGAAGCGGCGCGTCTCGCGGCCTTCGACGTCGAACGTCGACCGCACCAGGCGGGGCTGCATCAGCGTACCATCATTGGCGATCGCGCCGAACGCCGTGACGAGCTGGAGCGCCGTCACCGAGATCTCCTGGCCGATCGACATCGTCGGCAGCGACAGGAGCGACCAGCGCTGCGGGTCGCGCAGGAGCCCCCGGCTCTCGCCGGCGAGACCCACGCCGGTCGGCGCGCCGAAGCCAAAGGCCTTCATGTACCGGTGATAGCGCTCGCGACCGAGCGCCAGCCCGACCTTGATCGACCCGATGTTCGACGAGTTCTGCAGCACTTCGGCGAACGTGAGCCAGCCGTACTTCTTCCAGTCGTGGATCGTCGTGCCGGCGAGCGTGATCGCGCCGTTCTCACCGTTGATCCGATCATCGGGTCGGACGACGTGTTCCTCGAGCGCCGCGGCCGCAAGGATCGCCTTGAAGGTCGAGCCGGGCTCGAAGGGATCGGTCACCGCGCGATTGCGCCAGTGGTCCGCCGACGGGACGTTCAGGAAGGTGTTCGGGTTGAACGTCGGGCGGATCGCCATCGCCAGGATGTCGCCCGAGCGCGGCTCGAGCACGACCACCATCGCGGCCTTCGCGTGCGTCCGCCGGTAGGCGGCGTCGATCTCGCGCTCGGCGATGTACTGGATCGTGCTGTCGATCGTCAGCATGACGCCGTGCCCGGGCAGCGGTGGCCGGAGCAGGTGCGGCGCCGCGACCTCGCGGCCGAGCGCGTCGCGTCCGGCGATGGCCTTACCCGGCACGCCGGCCAGCTCGGCGTTGAAGGCCCGCTCGATGCCCTCGAGCCCGCCGTCGACGCCCTCGAAGCCGACGACGTGCGCCGCCAGCTCGCGATTCGGATAGAGCCGGAGCGGCTCGGGCAGGAAGCCGAGCCCGGGCTCGCGGAGCGCCCTGACCTGCTCGGCGACGGTGGGCGGGAGCTTCCGGCGGAGCCAGACGAAGGGGCGGGCGCTCGTCAGCGCGGCGTGAAGCTCGGGCTCCGACAGACCGATGACCGGCGCCAGGCGCGTGGCCACGCGGACCGGGTCGCCGACGCTGCGCGGCTGGACGAAAAGCGACTCGGTCGCGGTCGACGTCGCCAGCGGGGCGCCCCGGCGGTCGACGATGGGCCCGCGATGCGCACGGAGCACGACCGTGCGGGAGTACTGGCGCTCCGCGAGCTGCGTCAACTCACCGCGCTTGACGACCATCAGCCAGGCGAGACGACCGGTGAGGCCTCCGAACGCGAGCGCGAGGATCGCCGCCAGCACGAGCACCCGCGTCCGGACGGCCGCGTCCCTCACTGGGCCGGCGGCCTCGGGGCGATGAGCGACACGGCGCGACTGCGATTCGCCGCCAGGCCCGTCCCACCGGCCACGTACTCCTTGGCCAGCCGGATCTGATCTCGGGCGGGCGCCACGAGGCCGATCTGGCGGGCGCGCGCCTCGATGCGGCTCGGCGACCGGAGTGTGGCCACCTCGATCTCGAGCTGGCGGATCCGCTCCTGGGCGCGCCCGCGCTCGCTCCGGAGCGCGTCGAGCCGATACGCGAGATGGACCTGCTCGATCCGCACGCCGACGACGGTGAGGGCGCCGGCCGCGAGCAACGCCGAGGTGGCGAGCGCTATGACGAGCGAGCGCCGCACACGTCGGTCGGGTTCCCGATGAAGTCGCTGGTCCTTCGTCATGGCAGCCGCTCCAGCACGCGCAGCTTCGCGCTCCTGGCGCGGGGGTTCTCCCGCACCTCGTCGTCCGCGGGCTGTCGGGGCGACGGCTCGAGCTCGGCGAATCCCGCCGGCTCAAGAGCTCGGAACGTCCGCTTCACGATGCGATCTTCGCCCGAATGAAACGAGATGACACCCAGCCGGCCGCCGGCCGCCAGCAGCGCGGGCGCCTGGGCCAGCGCCTGTCGGAGCGCGCCAGGCTCGTCGTTGACCGCCATGCGCAGCGCCTGGAACGTGCGCGTGGCGACGTGGAGGCGGCGGGACCACGCCGCGCGGGGCACCGCGCTGCGGACCGCTGCCACGAGGTCGCCCGTCCGCGCCAGGGGCCGGCGGCGGACGATCGCCCGCGCGATGCGCCGGGCGTGCGGCTCCTCGCCGTACTCGAAAATGATGCGCGCGAGCTCCGCCTCGGAGAGCCGATTCGCGAGCGCGGCCGCGCTCGCGTCGGCCGACGGGTCCAGGCGCATGTCGAGGGGCTCGTCCTTCTGGAAGGAGAATCCCCGTCCCGACTGTTCGAGCTGCCAGGAGGACACGCCGAGGTCCAGGAGGATCGAGCGGGCGCGGTCGATCCCGCACGCGCCGGCGGCCCGCTCGAGGTCGCGGAAGCTCGAGCGCACGAGCCGGACGCGCTCGCCGAACGGCGCCAGCCGCGTGCCCGCCCGCGCGAGCGCCTCGGGGTCGACGTCCAGACCGAGGAGGCTCACCGAGGCGTCGCTGGCGCTCAAGATCGCCTCGGCGTGCCCGCCCATTCCCACTGTCGCATCGATCACCCATCCCCCGCCGCGAGGCCGCAAGAGAAACGCGACCTCATCGGCGAGCACCGGAACGTGAACTGCTACACTCCCAGGCTCGACAGCCTTTCAAACAGCGATGGCAGCCGTTCCTGACGCGTGCGCTCGTACTCGTCGAATCGGCTGCGGTCCCACACCTCGAACTGCGGCAGGCCCCCGCCCACCAGCGTGACGTCCTTCGAGAGCCCGGCTTGCTCCCGCGCGTCCGGCGGGATCAGCACACGCCCCGCCGCGTCGAGCGCCACGTCCTTGGCTCGCGAGATGTAGAGCCGGCCGAGCTCGCGCACCTCCGGATTGAAGATCGACTGCTCGCGCAGCTTCGTCTCGATGCGCTGCCACTCCTCCAGCGGGTGCACTTCCAGGCAGTGATCGTTCGGCACGACGACCAGCGCGCCGTCGTACTGAGCGAGGGCGTCCCGGAATCTCGCCGGCACGCTCAAGCGCCCCTTCGGGTCAATCGTATGGTGGTAGCGGCCTCTAAACATGTCCGCACTTGACCAGACGCGGTCTCCATTTGATCTTGATCCATTTCATCCCACTTCGCCCCACTTATGAGGCGACACTAGCGTTACCTGGAAGGTCGTGTCAAGGGAAAAACTTACGATTTTTCAGGGAGATTAGGACCACAGGAGGGTTGAACGACCTGTAGTACCAGTTTCCCCACTTTGGCCCCCTGGATGGTGGTGCCTGGGTCGCCGGCTACGGGAGGGGTCGGGGTGGGGCTTCAGGGACCGATCCGGGGGATCGCCGCGGCCCTTCGATGCCTCGCCTTACTAAGCGAAGGTCAGCGATTTCTCAGCCGCACGCGGGTCGAGAAGACTGTCACCGGGGAGCGCTCGGCCGCATCCCAGACGGCCTCGGTCACGATCGTGATCAGGACGGTCCGGACCTCGTCCGGGACCTGGACGGGTAAGCTCGCGGCGTCGAGGTACTCGAGCCCGAAGCTCCGAACGCCGTCGACGATCGGCTGGGCACCGCCTCCCGCGTCGCGGCTCAGCGTCTTCCCGGTGAGTCGCCAGATGATGGTTTCACCGTTGCCGGCGATGACGCCGTCGCCGTCGAGGTCGTGGTGCAGAACGATGTGTGTCGGCTCGGCGACCGAGATCGCGGCGAACATCGCCGGGCGCGCGCCGAGACCGGCCGTCCGGATCTCTCCCGCGAGGCGCTCGACGGCGACGCGGCCGCTTTGCTGGGATTCGGCGCGCGACGCACCGACCGCATAGACGCGGAGGCCCTCCTGGAGCACGGTGAAGACGCCGGCCGAGACGAGCCCGAAGATGGCCATGGCGACGAGCAGGTCGGCGAGGTGCACGGGGCTAGCGTCCCCGCCGCACGCGCGCCCGTCAAGGTCCACGGTTGCAGACACGCGAGACGGATACATGGTCATCGCGGACCTGGTCGCGCGCTTCCCCGACTCCGGCTGAGGGCAGAGTTACGGCAGGCGCACGACCGTCCAGCCGCGGGTCTCGATCTCGGTGTCCTCGAGGGGACGCGCCCGACGGCCGTACCGGCGACGCTCCATCGGGGACGGCGCCTCGTGCCGGCGGCGATGCCTGACGACGCGCCGGTCGAGGATCACCTCGACACCTCGCTCTTGCCCAAGCACCACGCGCAGGGAGTCGTAGAGCTCTCGCCGCGCTTGCGACACGATGAACAGGATTCGCTCCATGGCGCGCGCCTAGTCCAGCCGCGGGCGGTGTTGGGCCCACGGACGGGCGCGCTCGAAGGCCGCCGAGGCCCGCAGCACGGTCGCGTCGTCGAATCGCCGGCCGACGATCTTTTCCCTGATCAGCGCCGCCAGCTCCGTCGCCGACAGCCAGCAGAGCCTCGCGTCAGCCATCTGCGAACCTCCCTCTGTCGAAGTCCCGGACCATCCGGTGCGCCTCGTGCCGCACGCGTCAGCCGCCGCGGAGGCGAGGATCGAGCGTGTCGCGCAGCGCGTCGCCGAGCAGGTTCGAGCCGAAGACCGCGAGGCTGATCGCGATACCCGGGAAGAGCACGAGGTGCGGCGCTTTCTGGGCGTACTCGGCGGCCGAGACGGACAGCATGCGGCCCCACGACGGGTACGGCTCGGGGACGCCGAGTCCAAGGAACGACAGCGTCGCCTCGACGAGGATCGCGCTCCCGAGCTGAGCCGTGCAGAGGACGATGAACGGCCCCATCGTGTTGGGCAGGATGTGGCGGAACGCGATTCGCAGGTGCCGGACGCCGAGCGCCCGCGCCGCCTCGACGTACTGCATCTCGCGGATCGTCAGCACGCTCGAGCGGATCACCCGGCCCGCCCGCGGGATGATCGGGATCGAGATCGCGATGACCACGTTGTGGAGCGCGGGTCCGAGGGCGGCCGACATCACCAGCGCGAGCACGAGCAGTGGCAGCCCCTGCAGGATGTCCAGCACTCGCTGGGTCACGAGGTCGGTCTTGCCGCCGATGTAGCCGGACAGGAGCCCGACGATTCCCCCGAGCACCGAGCCCATCAGCGTGGAGGCCACGCCGACGATCAGCGAGACGCGCGCGCCGTGGACGATTCGGGAATAGATGTCCCGCCCGAGGTGGTCGGTGCCGAGCCAGTGCTCGGCGGAGGGCGCGCCGAGGGTATAGGTCGCGTCGGTGGCGATGGGATCGTGCGTCTGCAAGAGGTCCGCGAAGATCGCCGTGAAGAGCATCACGAGGATCAAGGCCCCCCCGGCAGCGCCGAGCGGCTTCTTCCGCGCGAAGCGCGCCAGGACGGTCCACGTTCCGGCGCGCGGTCGGGCGCCCGCCGGGACGGCGATCTCGGCCGGCCTAATCGCCATAGCGGACCCGCGGGTCGAGGACCCCGTAGAGCATGTCCACGAGCAGGTTCGAGAGGATGACGACGATGGCGATGAACATGACGAGGTTCTGGACGATGGGGTAGTCGCGCCAGAGGATCGCCTGGACCAGGAACCGCGCGACGCCAGGCAGATTGAAGACGGTCTCCGTGACCACGAGGCCGCCGATGAGGAACGCGAACTCGATGCCGATGACGGTGACGACCGGGAGCAGGGCGTTCTTGAGCGCGTGGCGCCAGATGACGATCCGCCCGGTCTGCCCCTTGGCCCACGCCGTGCGGATATAGTCCTCGCGCATCACCTCGAGCAGCGACGAGCGGGTGATGCGCATGATCAGCGCCGAGGAGCGATAGCCCACGGCGAGCGCCGGCAGCAGGAACTGCACGGCGTGCAGCTTGAAGTCCTCCGTCGGGCCCACGTAGGTCAGCGGCGGGATCCACGAGAACCACGTGACCAGGCCGAGGATGATCACCATGCCGAGCCAGAACGCGGGCATCGACAGCCCGGCGAGGCTGAACACGCGCAGGACGTAGTCGAGCGTCGTGTCCTGTCGCACGGCGCTGATGACCCCGGTCGGCACGCCGATGAGCACGGCGAAGAAGGTGGAGAGCGCGGCCAGCTCCAGCGTCACCGGGACGAGCGGCCGGATGATCTGCCAGGCGGGCTGGTCGTATCGATAGGACTTGCCGAGGTCGCCCGTCAGGATCTGGCGGAGCCAGTCCACGTACTGCACCCAGTAGGGCCGGTCGATCCCCAGCTCCTTCATGATCGCCTGCTTCTCGGACGGGCTGACGTAGCCGGCCGTCGAGAAGAGGATGTCGACGATGTCGCCCGGCGCCAGGCGCAACAGCGTGAAGATCACCATCGACATGCCCAGCAGCGTCAGGAGGGCGATGACGAGTCGCTGGACGACGTACGTCTTCACGCGCTCGCCATCGCGCTCGGGCTTACTTGTCGCTCCACACTTCCTGCATCCGGCCGAAGTTGTAGATGGACTGGTGCGGGATCAGGTTCTTCACGTGCGGCCAGACGGTGAAGAAGTCGATCTTCCAGTCCAGGATCGGCCGCGCGGCGTCGGCCTCGAGCTTCTTCTGGATCGCGACGTTGAGCGCCAGCCGCTTCTTCGGGTCCAGCTCCTGCGACTGCGCCTCGAACAGCTTCATGACCTCTTCGTTGCAGTACTGGCTGTAGTTGCGCGGGGAGCCGCAGGCGTAGTTTTCGTAGTAGTTCGCGTCGGGGTCGTCGGGCCCGATGCCCGTCAGGTTGGCGCCGATCTGATAGTCGCCGCGCGTCGCCATGGCGTGCCACTGCGCCGTCTCGATCTGCTTGAGCGTGGCGTCGATGCCGATCTGCTTCAGCTCGTTGATGATGAACGACGCCATGTCCACGTAGACGGCGATGGCGCGCGTGACGATCTCGACCTTGATCGGCTTCTCGGGCGAGATGCCCGCCTCGGCCATGAGCTTCCGGGCCAGCGCCTTCTCGTCCGCCGGCTTGGCCCCGTAGCCGGGGAGCCCGACGAGATCTTTTTCGGCGAGTCCCCAGAACCCCCAGGGCTTGGGCGCGAGGGCGGCGCCGACCACGGCGCCGCCCTGGTGCACTGCCTGGATCAGCGCCCGGCGGTCGATCGCGTGGCTCACCGCGAGCCTGATCTTGGGATTGTCGAAGGGCGGCTTCTTCACGTTCATGATGATGTTCTCGGCGACGTTCTGGCTGTACGGCGTCACCACGAGCTGCGGGACGGCCTTCTTGAGCTGCTCGGCGGCGGTCTTGGTGGTCTCGCCCGGGAACGAGACGTCGAGCTTGCCGGCCTGGATGGCCGCCTGGCGCGTCCCCCGCTCGACGATGACGAAGTACTTGAGCCCGTCGAGATACGGGCGCCCCTTGACGAAGTAGTCGGGGTTCTTGACGAGCTCGACGTACTCGCCCTTGCGCCACTCCTTGACCTTGAACGGCCCGGTGCCGACGCACGTCGTCCGGTAGTTGGCCGGCGGCACGTGGGCGGCGTAGACCGGCGTGTAGCCGGAGGCGAGCATCAGCAGGAGCGAGGGCTGCGGCTTCCTCAGGCGTAACACCGCCGTGTACGTGTCCGGCGTCTCGATCGCCTCCACGTTCGCGTACCAGTCTTTTCGGGGATTGATGCGGAGCTTGGCGGGCGCGTCGGCGGCCTCGCGGAGCATGTCGAAGGTGAACTTCACGTCCCTGGACGTGAACGGCTGGCCGTCGTGCCACTTGACGCCCTTGCGGAGAAAGAAGACGAGGTTCCGGTAGTTGTCCTGCCACGACCACTTCTCGGCCAGCTCGCCGATGATCGTGTCCACGCTCTCCGTCTTCCGCAGCGGGTCGAACAGCACGAGGTTGTTCAGGCAGGGCATCGCGGGCCACACGGTCGAGATCGTGGACGTCTCGTGGATGGAGAAACCCTGGGACAAGTCTTCCCGCAGCATCATGTTCAGGACGCCGCCCGGCTTTGGAGTCTGCGACGCCTGGTGAGTCGGCGACGCTTGGGGGGTCGGCGACGTCGAGGGAGTCTGGCTCGTGGCCGGAGCGGTGAGCGCAACGGCGACGAGGACGATGACAATGGTGGAGAACAGCGCACCGCGCACGCGCGACATGGGCACCTCCCCGAAAAATTGGGCGCATCGGAGTTTACGTGAAAACCCCGGGGCCGACAAACCGGTTTCCGCCGACCGCCGGCTACAGCAGGCGCAGGAGAAGGTGGACCGCGTAGAGCAGCCCGCCGGCGAGTCCTCCTACGACCGTGCCGTTGACGCGGATGTACTGAAGGTCGTCGCCGGCATGCTCCTCGATGAGTCGCACCGCGCCCTCGGGGCCGAGGGCGCGCACGCCGTTCTCGATGAACTCGGCGAGCCGCTGGTGGTGCCGCTCGACCGCCTCGATCACGCGCCCCTTCACCCACTGATCGAGCTGCCGCCGGAGGTCCTCGTCCCCGGCCAGCGCCCGGCGCGCACGTTCGAGCCGCTCCACGATCCAGACGCGGACTTCGGACCGCGGCCCCTCGAGGTCGGCGAGCAGCGTCCGGTGCAGCGCCGTCGCCGCGTCCTCGAGGACGCGCGTCGCGACCGGCGTCGCCAGCAGGTCGCGCTTCGCCGCCTCGACGCGCGCGGCGAGGCTCGCATCCGCACGTAAGCGCGCGGGAAGCTCGCCGACCGCTTCGGCCAGTCGCCGGCGCACCGGATGGTCGGGCTCCTGGACGACCTGGCGGAGCCCCGCCTGGATCGCCCCGAGAACGCGGTCGCGGTCGATCAGGCCGAGCAGGCTCGCGACGCCGAGCCAGAAGCGCGGGTACGTGCCCATCCGCTCTCGATAGCGCGCCAGCAGATCGTCCACCAGCTCGCCGACCATCGAGCGGAACGCGGGCCGGTCGAGCGCCTCCGCGATCGCGCCGGCCAGCCCCGTCACGATTCGCTGGTCCCACCCGTGGCGGCGCGCCAGCTCGAGCGCCGCGGCGAGCGCCGGGGCCAGGGGCCGGTCGAGAAGAAGATCGCGCAACCGCGTCACCAGATCGCCCGCCGCCTTCGGCGACAGCTCGGCCGCGAGCCAGCGGGCCAGCTCGCGCGTGGCCGCATCGAGGTCGCGCGTGCTGAGCCGCTCGGCCGCGCGGGCGATCAGGGACGCGACGTCCACGCGGCCGACTTCCTGCGCGACGTACTCCTTGGTGAGCACACGGCTTCCGACCATCGTGCCGACGCGCGCGGCCATCAGCTCCCAGTTGGTCGGGATGAGCGCGGTATGCGGGATCGGCAGGCCGAGCGGCCGGCGGAAGATCGCCGTGACCGCGAACCAGTCGGCGAGGCCGCCGACGATGCCCGCCTCGGCGATCGCCAGGATCCAGCCGCCCCACCACGTCCCGCGGATGGGAAAGACCGCCACGGCCAGGGCGGCGGCCGCCAGCAGCACGCCGAGCGCGAGTCGGCGCTGACGCCGGGGAGCGCTCCCCCTCACGGCGCGAACTGGGCTCGACCGTCCAGGGCCCTCACCGCGCGCTGCCCCTTCGATTGGATCGCTCGCCTCGGGCCTGGGGGCCCCAGCCCCCGGGCAGCCCTGCGGCTCGCACTGCCTGAAGGGCTCGGCGCGGCCGCCCGACGGTCTCACCTCGCATGGCTCGAGCGCCGACGGCGCGACGGAAGAAGGATCCGGTTCTGCTTGACGTCCCAGACGCCGCGCGGCGACAGCCGCACGACCGGGAGAAAATCCGCTGAAAGGAAGAACAGCGTATAGAGCGGCTCGTGGTGCGGATAGCCGCGCTCGACGAGCTCCCGGCGCAGCTCGTCTTCCTGCTCGGCCACCTCGTCGAGCGTGCGGCGCGTCATGATGCCCCCGAGCGGCAACGGCAACTCGTAGACGATTCGGGCGCCGTCGACGAGGACGATCCCCCCGTGGAGGTCGAGGAGCCGGTTGACCGCACGCGCCATCGCCTCCGGACGGCGACCCAGCGCCACGATGTTGAAGTCGGTGCTGATCGTCGCCGCGAAGCCGTCGACCCGCTCGGCGAAGCCCGCGACGACGCCCGGCGCGACCCAGCGTCCGCCGCGATCCAGGAGAGCCGCGTGGAGATCGCCCGGCGCCATCGGTCGCTCCTCGAGCCGGCTGATCACCGCGCTGACGAGCTTGATGACGGGATAGCGCTCGCGGACGGGCAGCTCGAAGTCGTCGGGACCTGACTGCCAGCGCACCGCGAGCCGCGCCTCGGGAGACGTGAACACGCGCCGCCACGGAGGCTCCGGCACGCGCGCGAGCAACCGGCCGCCCCTGGCGATCACCTTGCCGCGCGCGATCACGGTCGTCGGTCGCGGGACGGCAAGGTCCTCGAGCAGACAGATGTCGGCGTAGCGGCCGGGCGCCACGCCCCCGATATCGCCGTCGAGCCTGTAGTAGGTCGCCGGGTTCAGGGTCGCCATGCGATACGCGTCGACGGGCGCCACGCCGCGGTCGAGCGCCACGCGGATCAGATGGTCGACGAATCCGTGGGTCCGGATGAACGCGGGCATCGAGCCGTCGGCAGTGAGCATGAGCCGCGAAGCGAGCGCCGGCGCCGTCTTCAGGGCGTCGAGCAGGCCGACGAGATCCGGGCGCAGGGATGACTCGCGCAGCATCACCGCGATGCCCTGCCGTGCGCGGTCGAGGACCTCCTGAGCGGTGATCGGCTCGTGGTCCGAGGTGAAGCCGGCGGCGGCGATCGCCGCGATCTTCTCCGCCGAGGCGCCGGCCGTATGGCCCTCGACGCGTCCGCCGCGCGCGAGGGCGAGGCGCTGGAGCAGCTCGGGGTCGCCGCGCCAGGCGTCCGGCCATCGCGTCACCTCACCGATCGCGAGCGCCCGCGGATGCGCCATCGCCCGCGCGAGCGTCTTGAGATCGAACCGGCGCCATTCGTCCGGCGCGCGGCTCTGGGCATGCGGGCGGATCATCCAGTAGAAGCGGAGCGGCGCCGCCAGCAGCGCGTCGGCCACCTTCAGGAACGCGGCCAGGCCGCCCAGCTCCCAGAACTGGAGCGTGTCCGCGACGACCGCCGTGGTGCCGAGCGGCAGGACGAAGCGCGCGAGCGCGGCCGGCGTCGTCAGGGTCGCCGGGTGCACGTGCGGGTCGATGTAGCCGGGCACCAGGATCTGCCCCCGCGCGTCGACCACGCGCGTGCGCGCGCCGACCATGTCGTCGCGGGGCCCGACGTACGCGATCCGCTCGCCCTTGGCGGCGACCCCGGCCGGGTAGATCTCGCCGGTGTAGACGTTGAGCAACGATCCACCGCGAACGTAGAGGTCGGCGTGGGTGGCGCCGCGAGCGACGTCGGTGAGGCGCCGGCGCTCAGCGATAGTCACGACTGGAGATTATAGACGGTCGTGCGAGCCACAGGACGTCGCGGGGCTGGGGCCCCTGCCGTCCGAGGCGAGCTTATAGACGGTCGTGCGAGCCACAGGACGTCGCGGGGCTGGGGCCCCGCCGTCCGAGGCGAGCTATAGACGGTCGGGCGAGCCGCAGGACGTCGCGGGGCTGGGGCCCCTGCCGTCCGAGGCGAGCGTGAGCACGATACAATCGACGGGTGAGCCGCGCGATCGTCGTCAACAGCGTCGTCCGCGTGCCCGAGAAGGCCCTGCACGTCCGCGCCGTGCGGGCCTCGGGCCCGGGGGGCCAGAACGTGAACAAGGTCGCCACCAAGGTCGATCTGCGCGTCGACCTCGACGCCGTCGAAGGGCTCTCGGAGGCCGCGCGCTCGCGTCTGAGGGCGCTTTGCCGTCACCGGCTCGACGCGGACGGTCGACTGATGGTCTCGAGCCAGGCGACACGCAATCAGGCGCGGAATCTCGAGGACGCTCGCGACCGGGTGCGCGCCCTGGTCGCCGCCGCGCTGCGCGAGCCGCGTCCGCGCGCGGTGTCCGCGCCTCCCGCCGGCGCACGCGAGCGGCGGCTCGACGCGAAGAAGCGGCGGAGCGCGCTCAAGCGCGAGCGCACCCGACACGGGGACTGACGAGGCTCAGCGCTTGGGGGCGCGGCCGGCGCGATAGGCGGCGGCGCCCGCACGGACGCCGACCTTCAAACTTCGGCTCAGCAGCGCCGCCTGGGCCACCGCCTGGCGCACCCGGGGCTCGGCGCGGCGCATGGCGCGCTCGACCTCGACGCGCGTCCGTCGCTCGATGCGCTTCATGCGCCGGCGCGCCTCGCCCTGCGCCCGGTTGGCCTGGGTCTTCAGGGTCTTGAGGTGCTTCTGGAGCGCCTTCATCTGCCGCTCGAGATTCGTCATCGTGTCCCCTTCCCGGAACGCGATCGGCGCCCTCAGAATCCGAGCGCGCGGACCTCGTCCCGGAAACGCTGCACGCCGCGGAGCTTGATCTCCTCGTAGCCCCGGATCAGGTCGGGCAGGCTCGCGAGCTTGACGGCGCGCTCGTAACTGTCCGGCGAGAGGCCGGCGAGCGCCCTGTCGACGAGCGCGCGATACTCGCCGGGGAGCTGCCGCTCCACGCGCCGCACCGCCGCGAATCCGAACGGGTCGAGCCAGGTGCCGCGCAGCGCTTTCATCCCGGCCAGCACGCCGAAGATCGAATCGAACCACGTACCGAGCTTGATCTTCCGCGTGACGCCGAGGGCCCGGAGGACCGGTGGGTGCAGGTTGTAATGGAGGGTGACCCCGCCGGGGAACTCGGCGTCCAGCGCCCGCGCGATGTCCGCCTTGCGATGCAGACGCGCCACCTCGTACTCGTCCTTGTACGCCATCAGCTTGAAGAGATAGCGCGCGACCGCCTCGGAGAGACGCGACTCGCCGGGCGCGGCGGCGGCCTCCGCCTCGCGGACGCGCCGCACGACCTGGAGGTATTCCCGCGCGTACGCCGCATTCTGGTACGCGATGAGCTCGGACACGCGAACCTCCAGCAGTCGCCTGAGCTCGCCGGTCGCGCCGACCGCGTCCACGAGCTGCCGCGCCGCCGCGGTCAGCTCCGGCGCCGTCTCGACGGCGCCCAGGCGGCGCCGGGAGACCGTACGCACCCAGGCGGGGTCGACGACGAGCAACCGACCCGCGCGGAACGCGTGGCTGTTCATCTGCACCGACACGCCGTTCAGGACGATCGCTTCATCGATCGCCTCCGCGCTCACCGGGATGGCGCCGGCCTGCCAGGCGGCGCCCAGCACGATCATGTTGGCGGCCATGTGGTCGTCGAAGAGCGTCTCGGCCAGCCCGAGTGCGTCGAGGTAGAGGTTTTCGTCCTTGCGGGTGACCCGGTCGATCGAGGTGATGAGCCCGTTCGCCTCGGGGAACTCGACCGCCGTCGACGTCACCATCGCGCCGGTCGGTACCTGGCTGGTCGAGACGACCGCGATCGTGCGGTCCGGGCGAGCGTGATCGAGATTCTGCGGCGAGGTCGCGACGAGGATGTCGAATCCGAGATAGCAGTCCGCGGACCCGGCCGAGATCTTGTTCGAGACGTCGGAGGCCCGTTCGAAGATCTTGAGATGCGAGACGACCGGCCCGCCCTTCTGGCTGAGACCGGTCTGGTCGAGGCCGCGGACGTGCTTGCCGTCGAGGAGCGCGGCGGTGCCCAGGATCTGGTTGACCGTCACCACGCCGGTGCCGCCGATGCCCATCATGAAGATGCTGGCGTCGCCCGGAACTTTGAGCGTGGGCTCGGGCAGCGGCCGCTCGACCTTGAAAATGCGGCGCTCCTTTTTCCGGGGATCGACGAGCGGCACGACGGTCAGGAACGACGGACAATCCCCCTGCAGGCACGAGTAGTCCTTGTTACAGGACGACTGGTGGATCTGAGTCTTCCGTCCGAACTCGGTCTCGACGGGGTGCACCGAGAGGCAATTGCTCTTCACGCCGCAGTCGCCGCAGCCTTCGCATACCGCCTCGTTGATGACGACGCGCATGTCCGGGTCGGGGAGCCGGCCGCGCTTGCGCAGCCGCCGCTTCTCCGCGGCGCACCGCTGATCGTAGACGAGCGCCGTGACCCCGGGAATGTCCCGGAGTAGTCGCTGCGCCTCGTCGAGCCGGTCGCGGTGCCAGACCTCGACGCCGGGCGCCCACGCCGTGTTCTTCGGATACTTGTCCGGCTCGTCGGTCATCACGATGACGCGCTTGACGCCCTCGGCCGCGAGCGAGCGCGTCAGCTCCGGCACCGGCATCGCGCCGGCGGCGTCCTGGCCGCCCGTCATCGCCACCGCCGAGTTGTAGAGGATCTTGTAGGTGATGTTGGCGCTCGACGCGACAGCCTGGCGGATCGCCAGCGAGCCGGAGTGAAACAAGGTGCCGTCGCCGAGATTCTGGAAGAGGTGCTTGGTCTCGGTGAACGGCGCCATACCCACCCACTGGACGCCCTCGCCGCCCATGTGCGTGAGCCCCATCGTCTTGCGGTCCATCAAGAGCGCCATGCCGTGGCAGCCGATGCCGGCGCTGGCGATCGAGCCCTCCGGCAGCACGGTCGACCGGTTGTGCGGGCATCCCGAGCAGAAGTACGGCTGCCGGGTCAGGGTCAGGGGCGCGGGCCGCTGGCGCAGCGCCTCGAGGAGCGCCACCCGCGCCGTGATGGACTCGAGATGGATCCGTCGTTCGACGCGCGCGGCCACGATCTGGGCGATCCGGTCGGCGTCGAGCTCGCCGTCGGCGGGCACGAGCGGGCGCCCGTGCTCGTCGGATTTGCCCACCACCCGCGGGCGCTCCGCCTGGTTGTAGAGGATGTCGCGGATGAAGAGCTCGCAGAACGCGCGCTTCTCCTCGACCACCAGGAGCTCCTCGAGACCCCGGGAGAACTCGCGGATCGTGCCCGGCTCCATCGGGAACAGCATCTCGATCTTCAGGAGGCGGATCCCGTACTGGCGGAGCGCGGCGTTGTCGAGCCCGAGCTCGGCGAGCGCCTCGCGCAGGTCGTAGTACGTCTTGCCGGGCGCGGCGATGCCGAGCCAGGCATTCGGGGTGGGGAGCGTGACGCGATTGAGCCGGTTCGCCGCCGCGAACGCCTTGGCGGCCTCGAGCCGCCCATAGTGGATCTCGCGCTCGGTCTCGAGCCCCCACGGCGGCATCAACAGCGGATTCTGCCGCGCCTGCCAGGGCCGCCCCTCGTAGAGGAAGCCGGGATCGGCGACGACGATGCGATCCGGCCCCACCTCGGCGGTGGCGATCTCATCGGCGACATTGGTCACGATCTTGACGCCCACCCAGAGCCCCGAGTAGCGAGAGAGCTCGAAGCCGAGCCGGCCGAGGTCGAGGATTTCTTGCGCCGAGCCGGGAAAGAGCACCGGGAAGAGCGCGTCATAGAAGGCGACCTCGGAGTGCGACGGAATCGTGGACGACTTGGAGAGCGGGTCGTCCCCGCCCAGCGCCAGCACGCCGCCATGACGCGAGACGCCCGCGAAGTTCGCGTGCTTGAAAATATCACCGGTGCGGTCGACGCCGGGCCCCTTGCCGTACCACATGCCGAGCACGCCGTCGTACTTCGGCTGCGGGAACAGGTTCGCGAGCTGGCTGCCGTAGACCGCCGTCGCCCCGAGATCCTCGTTCACACCCGAGAGGAAGACGACGTTGTGCTCGCGGAGCAGGGCCGGGCTGCGCTCGAGCGTGAGGTCGAGAGCGCCGAGCGGCGAGCCTCGATAGCCGGAGATGAGCGTGGCGGTGTTGAGCCCACGACGTTTGTCGGCCCGGTGCTGATCGAGCGGCAAGCGCACCAGTGCCTGGATGCCGGAGAGGAGGATGAGCCCCTCTCCCTGACGGTACTTGGCGTCCAGGGTGAAATCACGCTTGATCGCCATGGAGTCTCCTCTCGAGGTGCTGAACGTATGATACGAGGGGCCCTGATGAGGCGCAAATCCGATTGAGCGAGGAGACATCGCGATGACCGTGATCCGGCCCTGCCGTTTCGAGGAATGTCCCGCGGTGTTGGCCCTCTGGGAGCGCGCCGGCGCCATTCCGAGCCCGACCGATACGCTCGAGGAGCTCATGCGGCTGGTCCGAGCCCATGGCGACGGGTTCCTCGTCGCGATCCAGCAGGGCGCCGTCGTCGGGAGCGTGATCGGAGGATGGGACGGCTGGCGCGGCAACATCTATCGTCTGGCGGTCGCGCCGGAGGCGAGACGCCGTGGGCTGGCCCGAAAGCTCGTCCACGAGGCCGAGCGCGTCTTGACGACGAAGGGCGCACGCCGGATGTCGGCGCTCGTCGAGCGCCACGAAGCCCATGCGGTCGGCTTCTGGGACGCGCTCGCGGAGCGTGGCTGGCAGCGCGACGAGCGGATGACGCGCTACATCAAGACAGGGGCTTAAGTGCGCGCGTCGGATGACCACAGCCCGCGGCCGGCGTCGCGGGCCTCGCGCTGTAGCTTGACGAAGAGCTCCTGATGCTTGACGTTCGGCGGAACGGTCATCACCTGGGCGTAACCCAGGCGCACCAGCTCGGCGTTCACCATCAGGTCGCCGACCCAGACGTACGCCAGGAGCCGCCCGTAACGGTCACGCGCCCGGACGTCCAGCTCGAGCCGAACGCGCCGGCCGCCGACGAGGCGCCGATTCACCTCGGCCGCCTGGCGGCCACCGGGCTCCTCGCCCCTGGTCGGATGATGGATCTCCGGTGTGTTCACGCCGATGTAGCGGACCTTCTCGACCCGCTCCCCGAGCTTCACGTGGATGGTGTCGCCGTCCACGACGCGGACCACGCTGCCCTCGACCGGCTCGCCTCGCGCGGCCGGCGCCAGGAGGAGCGGCAGGAGCAGGAGAGCAGGCCAGCGCCGGAGCGCCACGCCGCCACGGTGTCACCTCTGGCCGTGCAGCGTCAAATTTTAGATACGCGGGCTTGTTGTAGCGGGGTCCGTGAGGTCGACGTGATCCGAGGGTGGCCTGCCAAGGAAGCGGCGTGGCTCCGATTCCGCGGGCAACCGTCAGGGCCGAAGGCTGGGCGGTGCTACTCGACGCGGAGCATGGAGTAGCCGAGCGACCTGAGCTGAGTATCGACGAAGGGCTGGTGGCGCCGGTCGGTGGCTCTACGCTCGACGGTGTCTCCGTGGCCGTTCGCCTGGCGACGGTCGTGACCGGATCGGCGGTCCAGGAAGACCGCGACGTTTTGTTCGGCCGCGAACTGTCGTGCGAGGTATTCACACAAGCTAGTCTGGTCGCGCGCCACGATGAAATAGTGTCGGGTCATGGCGGCCATAGGCCTATATTTCCACGAAACGCTCGCGAGCGTCAAGGTTGGCGGAGCCGACCCAGGGCGCGTCGGGCCCTCCGTGCTTTTTTGGAAAGACGGCGGGGGTTGCCGCGCTTGTCCCGCACGGGTTCGGCGTCTGTTGTATTGAGGTCCTTGCCTCCGGTTGGCGGGTCCGCGTGGAACTCCAGCGCTTCCAGAAATTGCTCCGCGGTCAAGGCGGGACTGCCGGCGCGCCGGGCAGCGTCCTGGATCCTCCGGTCGGAGCTGACGACGATCCCGCCGCTCCGCCACTGGCGCGCGAGTCGCATGAGCTCGTCGTCGGCCGTCAGGGGCGGGCGCGAAAAGATGACGCGGATCCGGCCCGCCGACGGGGCGCCGCCGGAAACTCGCGCGCCGTCGAAGACGACCGTGAACTCGTCGCGCGGCGCGCGGTGCGCCCGTACCAGGAGATGCAGGAGCGCCCGCCGTCCAGCCTCGAGGCTCTCGGCCTCACGGCTCCGGAGCTCCGGGTCGCGCCGGATGACGTTGTAGCCGTCGATGAGCCAGCGCATCAGCGGCAGGCGATCGTGTGTGGTCCGGGAATCCGGGCAACGCTCGCGAGCGCCCCGGCAATCAGCGGCCCAGGAAAACGCTCGAGATCGAGCACGCGCCCACCCGGCGCGCGGATCGCGACGACGCGCGCGACGATTCCGCGCGCGCTCACGGCTGCGTCGGTCTCGACCAACGCGTCCCCTTGGTCACGAGCCCCTCCGGCGTCACGCGCGCACCCAGGCGCTGCCCTCGCGCGCGATGAGCTCGAGGACGAGGTCAACCGTGGCTTCGGCCCTCGTCGACGGCATGCCGAACCTATGTATCATGGGCGGCGTGACCGCCGCCACCCGCTGGCCCGAGACCCGTGCGACGCGCGGGCTCGTCGCCACGCCGCACGCGCTCGCCTCCGAGGCCGGAGTGGCGATCCTGAAGCGCGGCGGCAACGCGGTGGACGCCGCCATCGCCGCCGCGACGACCATTGCCGTCGTCTACCCGCACATGAACGGCGTCGGCGGTGACAGCTTCTGGCTGATCTACGACGGACGGCGGCGCACGCTGCGCGCGCTGAACGCGGCCGGCCGCTCGGCTGCGGCTGCCGACCTCGATCGCTACCGCGCGCGGTTCGGCGCGGCGATTCCCGCTCGTGGCGGAGCGGCGGCGCTCACCGTCCCCGGGGTCGTCTCGGGTTGGTGGGAGGCGCACGCGCTGAGCCGCGACCTGCTGGGTTCACCGATCGACTGGCCCACCCTCCTCGAAGACGCGATCACGCGCGCCCGCGACGGCTTTCCGCCGTCCCCGGGCCAGCGGCGCGAGACGGCCGATGCCGACGACCTGTTCGGCGTCGCCGCGCCGGCCGAGCTGCGGGCCGCGCTCTGGGGCATCTACCACCCGGCGCTCCTGGCTCGCGAGCGCTTCGTGCAGACGGACCTCGCGGCGACGCTCGAGGAGCTCGCCCGGGCTGGCGCCGATGCGTTCTATCGCGGGAGGTTGGCCGAGCGGATCGCGCTGGGCGCGGCCGCTGCCGGCAGTCCACTGACGGCCGACGATCTGGCTCGGCACCAGGCCGCATGGGTGGAACCGCTTCGCGTTCCCTACCGGGGCGGCGAGGCCGCGAGCTTGCCGCCGCCGACGCAGGGCTTCGCCGCGCTCGCGATCCTCTCGCTCCTCGAAGGGTTCGACCTCCGGTCGCTCACCGAGGCCGATTACGTTCACCTCGTCGTCGAGGCCACCAAGCTCGCCTTCGAGGACCGCGACCGCTATCTCACGGACCCGACCTTCGCTCCCGTCCCGGTAGAGCGCTGTCTCGATCCGGCTCGTCTCGAAGAAAAGCGCCGGCGGATCTCGCGACGGGTGGCGAGGCGCGCGCGCGGCGCGTCGATCGAGGGCGACACGATCGCCATCGCCACGGCCGATGCGGACGGTAACGCGGTGTCACTGATCCAGAGCCTCTACTGGGAGTTCGGCTCGGGCGTGATCGCCGGAGATACGGGGGTCCTCCTGCAGAACCGCGGCGCATTCTTCTCGCTCGACCCCGCCCACCCGAACCGACTGGCGCCACGCAAGCAGA
>QHSR01000095.1 GCA_003221635.1 Candidatus Rokuibacteriota bacterium
CCGGGTTCCTGTACCAGGTGGACACGAGCGCGGTGAACTTCCTGCGCTATGTCGGCTCGGAGGGAGTTCGCCTCGACCTGCACCCGGTGCTCTCGCGCCCCATCCCCCTCGCCCAGTACTTGACGCTCACACCTTTCGTGGGTGGGCGGGTTACCGGCTACAGTAAGACGGTGACAGGGATCGAATATCCTCTGACCGGGCCGGCCATCGAGATCACGAAGGATGAGGCACGAGTCCGCGAGCTGCTCGAGTTCGGGGCCGACGGCGAGACCCAGCTCTCCCGCGTGTACGCCCTCAACGGGTGGGGCGGGCTCAGCGCGATGCTCCACTCGCTCGAGCCCCGCGCGCGCTACATCAGGGTCGTCGGCAACAACTTTTATAGCCTGCCACTCTGGACCGAGATCGACCAGATCCCGGAGGCCAGCTGGTTCGAGTACTCCGTGACGAACCGTCTTCGGGGAAAGACGGTCAGCTCGGACGGCGCCGAAGCCACGCGCCTCGACCTTGCGCGGCTCGTCCTGGCCAACGCCTACGACTTCGAGGCGCGGCGGTTCGGCAACTTCGCCGCCGACCTGACGCTCCAGCCGAGCAGCATGCTGAGCCTTCACGCCGACGCGAGCTATGACGTGAAGGGAGACGGCCTGCAGGCGTACACGGCCGACATGACGCTCATGGTTCCCCGGGTCACCGGGGTCGTCGGGCTGCGCTACAACCGACAGCCGGCGGTGTCCATTCCGTACTTCGTCCAGGTTCCCGGAACGTTCAACCACGGCCCGGAGGTACCCGTGGCGTCGTCAATCAATTTCCTCCAGGGCAGGCTCTCGGTGGATGTCTGGAGGAACCTCGTGGTGCGGCTTGAGACGAACTGGGACCTCCGGACGGACACCTTCGTCGAGAGCCGCTTCGGGCTCGACTTCAAGTTCGACTGCTGGGCGCTCACCGCCGAGTTCGTCAAACGAAGCCGGGACATCGCCACCGGGCAGACTGCCGACGACGAGTTCCGCTTCTCGCTGCACCTGCTCGGGCTCGGGAACGTCCTGAGCACGAAGATGGGGGCGAGCATGCTCGACTCCGGACCGAGGTACAAATGATCCCGTTCTTCAAGCTCGTGCGTCTGGCGGCATGGACGGGCGCCCGCCGGCGGATCGCCGCCCGTTATCGCACGCGGCTCGCGGACGTCCTTCTGGATCTGCCGACAGAGGCGGCGGAGGCGCGCCACGCGTACCATCTGTTCACTGTGCGACGCCCGCAGCGTGACAGGCTTGCCAAGGCGCTGACCGATCGCGGGGTCGGGACGGCCGTGTACTATCCACGCTCGGTGGCGGATCAGCCCATGTTCGGCGGCGGCGAGCGGCGCTGGCCGGAGGCGTCGCGCGCGGCGCGGGAGGTGCTGTCGCTGCCGTGCTTCGCGGCGCTCTCCGATGACGAGGTCGAGCGGGTGGCCGCCGCCGTGCGGCGAGCGTGCGAGCGCCTATGACGCCGTCGGCGGAAACCCTCAAGCAGCGACTGGCCGCGAATCCGACCGTGGGGCTCATCGGGCTCGGCTACGTCGGGCTGCCCCTGGCGGTCGCCTTCGCCGAGTCGGGCGCGACGGTGATCGGCGTTGACCTCGACGCGCGCCGGGTGACCGCCGTGCGGGCGGGTGAGAGCTTCATCGAGGATGTGCCGGCGGAGCGGCTCGCCCGCCTGGTGCGGGCCGGGCGCCTCAGCGCCTCGGACGACGTCGGGGTGCTGAAGGACGCGGACGCGATCGTCATCTGCGTACCGACACCGCTCGGCAAGTCGAAGGAGCCCGATATCTCCTTCATCGTCGCGGCGGCCGACGCCGTGGCCCGCGTCATCCGCCGGGGCCAGCTCGTCGTGCTCGAGTCGACGACCTACCCCGGGACCACGCGGGAGATCCTACTGCCGCGCTTTCAGGCCGGGGGGCTCGTCGCGGGGCGCGACGTCTTTATCGCCTTCTCGCCCGAGCGGATCGATCCGGGCAATCGCCGCTGGACGCTGCGCGACATCCCCAAGGTGGTCGGCGGCGTCACCGACGTCTGCCGGGACCTCGCCTCGACGCTCTACGCGCGCGTGACACGAGAGGTCGTGCCCGTGTCTTGCCCCGAGACCGCCGAGATGGTGAAGCTCTTCGAGAACACGTTCCGGTCGGTCAACATCGCGCTGGTCAACGAGTTCGCGATCATGTGCCGGCGCCTGGATCTCTCGGTGTGGGAAGTGGTCGCCGCGGCGGCGACGAAGCCGTTCGGGTTCATGGCGTTCTATCCCGGCCCTGGCCTGGGCGGCCACTGTCTGCCGTCCGACCCCCACTACCTCTCGTGGAAGGTGAGGCTCGAGGGGTACGAGCCGCGCTTCATCACCTTCGCGGACGAGATCAACCGCCGGATGCCCGCGTACGTCGTGCAGCTGGTCGCCGACGCGCTGAACGATCGGAGCCGCGCGCTCCGCGGCGCGCGCATCCTCGTGCTCGGCGTCGCCTACAAGGCGGGCGTCGGAGACGTGCGTGACTCGCCCGCGCTCGAGATCATCGAAGGCCTTCTCGCCAAGGGTGCCCTCGTCGTGTACCACGACCCGTATGTGCGGGCGGTGACGGTCGGCGGCGTCACCCTCGAATCGCTTCCGTGGGACGACGCCGGGCTCGCGTCGCGCGACGTCGTGCTGATCCTCACGGCGCACGCCGGCTACGACTGGGGGGCGATCGTCCGCCACGCGCCCCTCGTGATCGACACGCGCAACGCGACCGGGAGCCTGCCACCCTCCCCCCACGTCATCCGCCTCTAGGGTGTGAGACCGAGCGGATTGGTCCAGTCGACCCCTCGGGCACACCCCCGTCCCCCCCGGCGCCACGCGATCGCCGGCAAGATTCCACCGACGGACCGCTAGCCGCGATGGCGATGCTCGGAGCGATCGCGGTGTCGATGCGCCCGCGTCAGTGGGTCAAGAACTTCTTCGTCTTCGCGGGGCTGGTCTTCTCGCAGCGGCTCTTCACGGGGGCGGCGTGGACGGCGGTGGCGGCGTTCGCGATATTCTGCGCGCTCTCCGGCGCCATCTACCTGCTCAACGACGTCGCCGATCGCGAGCGCGACCGCCTGGACCCTCGCAAGCGGGTGCGCCCCATCGCCGCCGGCCAGCTCCCCGTCGGCGTCGCCGTCGCGGCGGCCGCCGCGCTCATCGTGGCAGGCCTCGTGTCGAGCGCATGGCTCCCACGCCCGTTCCTGATCACGGCGCTCGCGTACGTCGTCCTGCTCGTCGCCTACTCGGCCTGGCTCAAGCACGTGGTCATCGTGGACGTGATCGTCGTCGCCGGCGGGTTCGTGCTGCGCGCCGTCGCGGGCGCGGTCGTCATCGAGGTCGAGATGTCCGGCTGGCTCGTGATCTGCACGATCCTGTCGGCGCTGTTCCTGGCCCTGGGCAAGCGTCGCTACGAGTACCTGGTGCTGGAGGGGGACGCCGCGCGCCACCGCCCGATCCTCGCCGAGTACAGCCCGGCGCTCCTGGACCAGATGATCGCCGTGGTCACGGCGTCGACCGTGACCACCTACGCGCTCTATACGATGTCGCCGGAGACCGTGGCGAAGTTCCATACGCATCTTTTGCCGGCCACGCTCCCCTTCGTGCTCTACGGGATCTTCCGGTACCTCTACCTTCTCTACCGGCGGCAGCTCGGCGGCAACCCGTCGGAGCTCCTGGTCAGCGATCGGGCCCTCCTCATCAACACGATCGGCTGGATCTGTGCGGTTCTCCTAATCATTTACGGCGCGCGGCTGGAGTAAGATAACGATAACCATGCACAGCGCGGTCGCGCTCCTCCGCACTCGCCCGGAGACGGTCGTCGAGGACTACGGACGATTGATGCGCCTGGTCAAGTACGACCAGGTGCTCCCCCGCGACCAGGACCTGATCCTCAAGCTCAATCTCTCGTGGACGAAGTACTTTCCCGCGTGCTCGAGCCAGCCCTGGCAGGTCGACGGCGTCTTGACGGCGCTCGCCGCCGACGGCTACGACCGGCGGCGGATCTTCCCCGTCGAGAACAAAACGGTCGTCACGGACCCGATCGCCGGATGCCGGAACAACAAGTGGCGTCCCGTGCTCGAACGCCACAGCGTGCCGTTCATCCCGCTGCCCGAAGTCGAGTGGATCGTCCACAAGTTCCAGTCGCCACTGCTGAAGCTGAACGCGATCTTCCCCGAGGGCATCGAGATCCCGAAGATGTACGTCGGGAAAAACATCTGCCAGCTTCCCACGGTGAAGACGCACGGACACTCCCGCACCACGGGCGCGATCAAGAACGCCTTCGGCGGTTTGTTGAAGGAAGTGCGTCACTACGCGCACGAGTTCATCCACGAAGTGCTCGTCGATCTGATGTACATGCAGCGCGAGCTGCATCCGAGCGTGCTCGCGGTCATGGACGGCACGGTGATGGGGGACGGCGCCGGGCCGCGCACGATGGTCCCGCGGATCGGCAACCTGATCCTCGCCTCCGCGGACCAGGTGGCGATCGACGCCCTCGCGGCCCGGATCATGGGCTTCGACCCGCTGTCGATTCCGTACCTCCGGATGTGCCAGGAGCGCGGGCTCGGCGTGGCGGACCCCAAGCGCATCGAGATCGTCGGCGACGCGGACGCGGCGTCGATCTCCATGGGCTTCAAGACGCGCCGGAGCCTCGTGATCTGGGGGGACCAGCTGATCCGGCGTGGGCCGCTGCGGCCCCTCAAGCGGCTGCTCCTGCACTCGCCCCTGGTGGTCTGGGCCCCGTTCGCCTCGAACGTCTACCACGACCTCCTCTGGTATCCGACGATCGGCCGGGCGCGCATCCGGGCCTTCGCGGGCACGGAGTGGGGCCGGCTGTTCGAGACCTACTGAGATGGCGCCGGCCGTTCGCGTGCGCTTCGCGCCGAGTCCGACGGGCCATCTCCACGTCGGCGGCGCGCGCACGGCGCTCTTCAACTGGCTCTTCGCGCGCCACCACCGCGGCGCCTTCATCCTCCGTATCGAGGACACCGACCGCTCGCGCTCGACCGACGAGAACATCGTCGCGATCGTCGACGCGCTCCGGTGGCTCGGGCTCGACTGGGACGAGGGGCCGCCAGCACCGGGCTATCGTCAGACCGAGCGGCTCGCGAGCTACCGCGAGCACGCCGAGCGGTTGCTCGCCGCCGGACGCGCCTACTACTGCGACTGCCCGCCCGAGCTGCTGGACCGCGAACGGCAGGCCGTTCAGCGGCGGGGCGAGACGTTCCGGTATTCCGGACGCTGTCGCGACCGGGGCCTCGGCGCCGGCGCGCTGCGCCTCCGGATACCCACCGAGGGCGCCACGGTGGTGAACGATCTCATCCACGGGCCGGTGACGTTCGACCACGGCCAGCTCGACGACTGGATCCTCGTCCGCACGGACGGCACGCCCACGTACAACTTCAGCGCCGTCGTCGACGACGTCACGATGGGCATCACGCACGTCATCCGCGGCGACGACCACCTGTCGAACACGCCCAAGCAGATCCTCTGCTACGAAGCGCTCGACTACGCGGTCCCCGAGTTCGCGCACGTGTCGATGATCCTGGGCAAGGATCGGAGCCGCCTCTCGAAGCGTCACGGCGCCACGTCCGTCCAGGCCTTCCGCGACGCGGGATTCCCCGCCGACGCGCTGGTGAACTACCTGGCGCGACTCGGCTGGTCGCACGGTGACCAGGAGCTCTTCTCGCGCGCCGAGCTGGTCGAACTCTTCGACATCAAGAACGTCGCCTCGTCCGGCGCCGTCTTCGACGCGACCAAGCTCGAGTGGCTCTCACAGCATTATCTGAAAACGATGAACGGCGCCCGGCTGGCCGAGCTCGCGGAGCCATTCGTCGGGGCGGCCGGACTCGCACCACCGTCGGACCGCGCGCGCTTCGTGGCGATGCTCGACACGCTCCGCGAGCGCGCGAAGACCCTGGTCGAGCTGGTGGAGCAGGGTCGCTTCTACTTCGAGCGCCCGGCGGCGTACGAGCCGAAGGCGGCGCAGAAGCTCCTGACCGTC
>QHSR01000096.1 GCA_003221635.1 Candidatus Rokuibacteriota bacterium
AATCTTCACGGGCGCGGACGTCGCCCAGGAACGGCTCGGCGCCATCCCGCACAGTCCCGTGCCGGCGAACCGTCACGATCTCAAGCTCCGGGCCCCGGACGGCGGCGCGATCTTCGTCGGTCCACACGTTCTGCTGCCGGCGGACAAGGCGCGTCATGTGGGCGAGGCCGTCGCGATGGTCGTGGCCGAGACTCGGGCTCAGGCGGAAGACGCGGCCGCGGCGGTGCGCGTGACGTGGGACCCGCTGCCGTTCGTGGTCGACACCGCGGACGCGGCCGAAGGCAAGGGCCCCGCCGTGTGGGACGAGGTGCCCACGAACGTTTGCGTCGACGCCGCGTTCGGGAGCGAAGAGACGGCGGTCGATGCCGCGTTCGCCGGCGCCCATCACGTGATCACGCGCGAGTTCCACGTGGATCGCGTGACCGGCGTGCCGATCGAGCCGCGCGCGGCGCTGGGCGTGTACGACGCCGCCAGCGGACGCTACGTCCTTCACGCCGGCAGCGGCGGGGCCTTTCGCCAGCGCCGCGAGCTCGCCGAGGTCCTGGGGCTTCCGCCCGACCGGTTGCGCGTGGTCTCGCCCGACGTCGGCGGCAACTTCGGCACCAAGAACCGCATCTACGTCGAATACGGCCTCGTGCTGTGGGCGGCGCGGAAGCTCGGCCGCCCGGTGAAGTACACGGCCACGCGCGCCGAGACGCTGGTCAGCGACTACCAGGGGCGCGACCTCCTGACCCGCGTGGCGCTTGCGCTCGACCATGACGGCCGGTTCCTCGCCATGCGCGCCGACAACGTCTCGAACGTCGGCGCCCGCGCCGTCTCGTTCTCGCCGCTGGGCAAGGGCTCGGCGCTGGTGACGGGCAACTACGACATTCCCGTCGCCCGGGTCCGCGCGCGGGCGGTGTTCACCCACACCACCCCGACCCAGGCGTACCGCTCATCGGGCCGGCCCGAGGTCACCCTCGCGATCGAGCGGCTGATCGATCTCGCCGCCGACGCGACGGGCATCGACCGAGTCGAGCTCCGCCGCCGCAACCTGATCGGCGAGGCCCAGATGCCCTACGCCAACCCGTTCGGCATGGTCTACGACAGCGGACGGTACACCGAGAACATGGCGCTCGCGATGCGCCTCGCCGACTGGAGTGGCTTCAGCCGGCGCCGCGCCGAAGCGCGGGCGCGCGGCAAGCTCCTCGGGCTCGGGCTGGCCAACTACGTCGAGTCCTCCACCGGCACGCCGCGCGAGCAAGCGCGGATGACGGTGCGCGCGGACGGGATCGTCGAGGTCGTGATCGGCACCCAGTCCGCGGGCCAGGGGCACGAGACGAGCTTCGCCCAGGTCGCGGCCGCCGGCCTCGGGCTCGAGGTCGAGGCGGTACGCATCCTGTCCGGCGACACCGACCTCGTGAGCTTCGGCGGCGGCACGCACTCCGGGCGCTCGATGCGTATGGCGGGCACGGTCATCGCGCTCGCGGCGGACGACCTGATCGCCGAGGGCAAGCGCCGCGCGGCCCTTGCCCTGGAGGCCGCGCCGGACGACATGACGTACACGCGCGGCCGGTTCACCGTCGCGGGCACCGATCGTGGGATCGGGCTGTTCGAGATGTCCGACGGTCTCGCGGTCGTGCGTGACAACGAGATGCACGAGCTCGTGTTCCCCAACGGCTGCCACGTGTGCGAGATCGAGGTGGACCCAGAGACCGGCGCCACGGATCTGGTTCGGTACGTCGCCATCGACGACGTGGGCCGCGCCATCAACCCGCTGATCGTCGAGGGCCAGACCCACGGCGGTATCGTCCAGGGTGTCGGGCAGGCGCTGTGCGAGGTCTGCGTCGTCGACGGTGCGAGCGGCCAGACGCTCACCGGCACGCTGATGGACTACGCCCTGCCGCGCGCCGACGACGTCCCCTCGTTCACGACGCGCCTCAACGAAGTGCCCTCGCCCACCAATCCCCTGGGCGTCAAGGCGGGCGGTGAGGGCGGCACCACTCCTGCGCCGGCCGTGGTCGTCAACGCCCTCGCCGACGCGCTCCGGCCCCTCGGCGTCACGAGCATACCCATACCGGCGACGCCTCATGCTCTGTGGCGCGCGATCCAAGGCGCTCGGAGGTAGCCTTGGCCTACGGAGCTAACCGCAACGCGCGCCCGGCGACCGCCCGCACCTTCCGCGGGGCGGCGAGCCAGATCGCCAGCGCCGACAGCGCGGAGCCGACGATGGCGATCCAGAAGGCAAGCGTGTAGCCACCCGTGACGTCGTACAGCGCGCCCGTCACCCAGGGCCCGGCGGCGCCGCCCGCGATCGCCGCCAGCATCAGCGTGCCGAAGATGGCGCCGTAGTGGCGGCCCTCGAAAATCTCGAGCGGAACGGCGCCGATCACGGACGTGAGGCTATAGCCGAGCAGGCCCTGCGAGATGACCATGAGATAGAGCAGCGCCGGCGTCGGTGTATGACGGAGGGCGAGAAGGGCCAGCAGGCAGAGCACGAAGCCCAGGCTTCCCACCGTCCACACCCATTCTCGCCCGATCCGGTCCGAAAGATGGCCGAGCCCGATCTGTCCGGGGACGGCGACCAGACTCACGAGTCCAAGCGCCCAGGCCGCGTGGGTCGGGCTGAATCCGATCTCGACCAGATACTTCGTCTGATGGACCTGCACCGCGTACCAGGCGAAGAGGCCGAAGAAGTATCCCACCACGATCCACCAGAAGCGCGCCGTACGGAGCGCGCGGGCGAGAGTCCAGTCGACGGCCACCCACGCCGCGTCCACCACGTTGGTCGCTCGACGTTCGCCGGCCGCGGCGCGCGAGGGCTGGTCACCGTCAGGCTCGAGCCCCAGGTCGGCCGGCCTGTGCCTCAGCAAGAGATTGAGCGGCACCAATACTCCCAGCACGAGCAGGCCCAACGCCCAGCAGGCGGCGCGCCAGCCGGCCCGGGCGATGAGGATCTGCAGCCAGGGCAGCAGCACGACCGAGCCCACGCCGACGCCGGAAAAGGCGAGGCTCATCGCCAGTCCCCGTCGGCGGACGAACCAGTTCGGGAGATAGAGCGACTGACCGGTATAGCCAAGACAGTTGCCCCCGCCGCCAACGAGCACGCCGAGCGTGGCGTAGAGGTGCCACGGCTGGCGCACGAGCGGAGCCAGCATGAGCCCGGATGCCATGAGGCCCACGCCCACCTCGATCACGACCCGCGGTCCGTGGCGATCCATCCAGCGGCCGACCAGCGGACTCAGCGCGGCCGAGACGAGAAAGCCGAAGGAAAATGCGCCGGCCGTCAGACCTCGCTCCCAGCCAAACTCGTCGAGAATCGGCGGGAAGAGCAGCGAGAAGGCGGTGCGCGCGTTGACGCCGAGCGCCATGGTGACGAACGCGACGGCCACGAGCACCCAGCCGTAGAAGAAGGGCACGCTCAGAACGGTCCGGCCTGTTCCGGTCAGGGAATCAGATTCAGTGGGGGCTCGCCCCGGGCGGTGCGCTCGATGTTCTCCGCGATGAGCTTCGCCCGCGCCTCCAGCATCCCTTCGGTCCAGCCGGACACGTGCGGCGTCATGAGCACGTTGGGCAGCTCGTGAAAGGGCTGGCGCGCCGGCAGCGTCGCTCCGGCGTCCCTGGGGTAGCGATACCAGACGTCGAGGCCGGCGCCCGCGATCCGCCGCGCGGCCAGCGCTCGATAGAGCGCCTCTTCGTCGACGATCTCGGCGCGCGCGACGTTGATGAGGACGGCGCTCGGTTTCATCATTCGAAGCTCTCGCTTGCCGAGAATACCGCGCGTGGTCTCGGTGAGCGAGAGCGTCACGGCCAGATAGTCGGCTCGCCGCACGACCTCTTCGAGGGCCTCCGGCCCACCGAGGAACGCGAGTCCCTCCGCATCGGATCGCGTCACGTCGCGACGGATCGCGCAGATCTCCATGTCGAACGCGCGCGCCCGCCGCGCCAAGGCCTGCCCGATCCGACCGTAGCCGAGGATGCCGAGCGTCTTTCCCGCCAGCTCCGGCCAGGGCGCCGGCGGCGACGAGCCCACCGCCCACTGGCTCTCCCAGGCCCCTCGCCGAAGCGCCGCGTCGAGCCGCGCGAAGCCGCGCGTCAGCGCGAGCATCGCGCCGAGCACGTACTCGGCGATGCCGATCTCGTGGCCGTAGACGTTCGCCAGCAACACCCCCGCCGGCAGCGCGGCGCGATCGATCCGATCGAGGCCGGCGCCGGGCACCTGGACGAGCTTCAATCGCTTCGCGGCCGCGCCCATCTCGCGCGTGAACGCGAGCGTGATCAACACGTCGACGTCGGACAGCCGCGCGACGACTCCGGCCTCGTCGCCCAGGATGATGTCGCATGGTATCCCCAGGCGGGTCCGCACCGGCCGCTCGAGGGTGGCCGAGAAGGTTCCGGCGAAGGCGACCTGCAGCATGGCCATCGTTCCTCCCGGGTGCATCTTCCAGGTGA
This sequence comes from Candidatus Rokuibacteriota bacterium, assembly GCA_003221635.1. Classification (GTDB taxonomy): domain Bacteria; phylum Methylomirabilota; class Methylomirabilia; order Rokubacteriales; family CSP1-6; genus AR31. The sequence goes on from QHSR01000096.1 coordinate 4,432, forward strand.
CTCGACGGCAGATCAATTACCTGGAAGGTAATGCGGATGACGAGCAGCCGGGCGGTTGTGTATCATCCCCCCAACTGAGCTTGTCCTGGAGGTGCGCCATGCCGACGAACGGATCGACCGAGGCCCGGAAGCTCCGCTCCCGCCTCAACCACCCGATCATCGACGCGGACGGTCACTGGCTCGAGTACGGACCGGTCATGCGCGAGGAGTTCCGGCGCATCGGCGGCGACGCGGCGGTCGAGGCCCTGGCGACCGCTACTGACCGGGTCCCGAGCTCACTCCGGATGTCCCTGCCCGAGCGCCGGCGCCGCCGGGTCGGCATGGAGGCGTTCTGGTCCTCGCCGTCCGAGAACGTGCTCGACCGCGCCACCGCGATGCTGCCGCGTCTCATGTACGAGCGTCTCGACGACCTCGGCATCGACTTCTGCGTCGTCTATCCGACGGCCGGGCTCGGGTTCCACCGCATGCAGGACACGCGGCTGCGCCGCGCGATCTGCCGCGCCTACAACGTCTTCACGGCCGACCAGTTCCGGGGGCTCGAAGATCGCGTCATCCCCGCCGCGATCATCCCGATGTACACGCCGGAGGAGGCGATCGAGGAGCTGGAATTCGCCTCGCGGCAGCTCGGGTACCGGGTGATGATGGTCGGTGGGCTCATGCGGCGCCGCGTGCCGGCCGTTGCCGAGGAGCAGCCGGACGCGGCGCGCTTCGCCGAGTGGTACGACGTGATCGGCATCGACAGCGACTACGATTACGATCCGGTGTGGGAGAAATGCCGCGCGCTCCGCGTCGCGCCGAGCTTCCATAATGGCGCGCGCTCGATCCTTCTGCGCAATTCGCCGTCGAACTTCTGCTACAACCACATCGGCCACTTCGCCTCGGCCGGCCACGCGGTCGCCAAGGCGCTGTTCTTCGGCGGCGTGACCCGGCGGTTCCCGGACCTGAACTTCGCCTTCCTCGAGGGCGGCGTCGGCTGGGCGTGCATGCTCTACGCCGATCTCATCGGTCACTGGGACAAGCGCAACCGACAGTCGATCGAGTCGACGAACCCGAACAAGCTCGACCTCGCGGCGCTGCTCGGATACACCCAGAAGTACGGCCGCGACGCGATGGTGGACGCCGTGCGCCGCGGCGAGGGGCTGGAGGGCGACTCCAACTCGAAGCTGACCGGCGGCCTCGAGGACCTCGACGACTATTTCCGCTGCAAGGTCGCGCGCAAGGAAGACCTCCGCGATCTCTTCGTCCCCCGCTTCTACTTCGGCTGCGAGGCCGACGACCCGGTCAACGCCTGGGCCTTCAACCGGCGGGCGAACCCGATGGGCGCGCGGCTCAACGCGCTCTTCAGCTCCGACATCGGTCACTTCGACGTCCCGGACATGACCGAGGTCGTGCCCGAGGCGTACGAGCTCGTCGAGCATGAGCTGATCACCGCGGACGACTTCCGCGACTTCATGTTCACGAACGCCGTGCGCTTCTGGGGCGAGGTGAACCCGGACTTCTTCAAGGGCACGGCGGTCGAGAAGGCGGCGGCGGAAGCGCTCGCGCGGCCGGTGGGGGCACCGGCCGTCCGATAAGGACCACGCCGCGCCGAGAATCATCGGCGTCTCGATCGAATGAACAATCGAAGAAAATTCCTCATCGCGCTCGGCGGCGTGCTGGCCTTACCCCGATTCGGCCTGGCCCAGGAGGCCGATCGGACCTATCGGGTCGGCTGGCTGGCCTCAACCGGCCGGCGCGCCGAGCCCTACAACATCGCCTTCGAGCAGCGGCTACGCGAGCTCGGGTTCGCCGAGGGGCGCAATCTCGTGGTCGAGTTCCGCGCGACGGAGGGGCGCATTGAAACCCTGCCCGAGCTCGCCGCCGACCTTGCGCGGCAGAACTGCGACGTACTCCTTGCGCCGGGTACCGAAGCGACTCTTGCCGCCATCAAGCAGGCGAGCCGGGATACGCCCATCGTCATGGTGGCGGTCGATTATGACCCTGTGGCGACCGGTCATATTGCCAGC
>QHSR01000097.1 GCA_003221635.1 Candidatus Rokuibacteriota bacterium
AGGTGCTCGAGTGGTGCGCTCGGGAGAACCGCGCGTGTCTGATGGTGATCGCGCGGCCGTACCACATGGACCCGGGCATCGGGCACGAGATCGAGGTCGATTTACAGGCCTACGGCTACCCGATCCTCTGGATGCAGTACTTCCCGATCGATGACGACCTGCTGCAGTGGGCGTTCGGCGAGGACATCCGCGCCGGTCACATCAAGTCCCCGTTCGACATCCGCGACGTGTGGCCCTCGTCCTACAGCTCCAACACCAACGAGATTCTCTGGGGCGCCAAGGTGGCCGCGCGCATTCCGTGGGTCGCCTGCGTGGTCCGCATGTCGTCCTACGAATGCGGGATGGACCAGCCGACGTATACGCCGGTGCAGCAGATCGTCGAGCGCTCGGGCACGCTCTTCTTTTCCTTTCAGGACCTCGACTCGACCAAGCCCGCCGGGTCGGTGAAGATCCGCGTCGAGACGATCACGCACTACCTCGAGAAGTACGCGGGCACGATCATCGAGAAGAAGAAGGCGGCGATGCCGCCGGGGTGCCCGCTCCTGCCGACGGCGTAGCTCGGCGTCAGCTCTTGCCGAGCTCCCGCTCTTTCAGGACGCGACGCAGGATCTTGCCCGAGGGCGTCTTCGGGATGGCGTCGACGAACTCGACCTCGCCCGGAATCTTGTAGTTGGCGAGCCGGCCCTTGACGAAGGCGACCACGTCGGCGGCGGTCAGCGCCTGGCCCGGCTTCCGGACGACGAAGGCCTTGGGGATCTCGCCCGCCTCGGGATGCGGCTTGCCGATCACCGCCGCATCGGCGACCGCCGGATGCTCGAGCAGGAGCGCCTCGATCTCGGCCGGCGCGATGCCGAACCCCTTGAACTTGATCATCTCCTTCTTGCGGTCGCGGATGTAGAGATAGCCGCGCTCGTCGACGCACCCGATGTCGCCACTGTAGTACCAGCCCTCGCGAAGCGCCGCCGCCGTCGCCTCCGGGGCCTTCCAGTAGCCCCGCATGATCTGCGGACCCCGGATGCAGATCTCGCCGATTTCTCCGGGCCCGAGCACGCGCTCGCCGGTCTCGATGTCGACCACCCGGTGCTCGGTGTCGTGGGCCACCAGGCCGGCCGAGTCGAGGACGTTGAGCCGTTCGTCATGCACGGGGTTCAGGTGCGTGAGCGGGGATGCCTCGGTCATGCCGTAGCCCTGGAGCACCGGGACGCCCGTCAGCTGGCGAAAGCGCCGCGACAGCTCCGGCGCCACCGGGGCGGCGCCGACCATCGTCAGCCGCAGGCTCGACAGATCGTACTTCGCCAGCTCCGGCCAGTTCGAGAGCATGAGGATGACCGGCGGCACCACGAAGAAGAGCGTGACCCGATGGCGTTGCACGAGCTGCATGCACTCGACCGGCTCGAAACGCTCCATCAGCACGCACGTCGCCCCCGTGTGGACCGCGGCGCCCATCAGCATCGTGCCGTAGATGTGATAGAAGGGCAGGAACAGCATCAGCCGGTCGCTGTCGCGCAGGCGGATGCACGCGACGAACTGGATGTTGTTGGTGACGAGGTTCTTGTGGCTGATCATCACGCCCTTGGGGAGCCCCGTCGTCCCGCTGGAGTAGGGCAACGCCACCAGCTCGTCCTCGTGGATTTCCACCCGCGGGGGCGGCGCCGGTGACTCATCCGCGATCAGCTCGGCGAAGCTTCGCGCCGGCGGCGACGCGTCGGGCCCGATCACGATGACGTGCCGGAGGTGGCGCGTGCGAGCACGCACGGCCTCCACGAGCGGCACCAGGTCCGCGTGCACGACGACGGCGACCGCCTCCGTGTCGTTCAGCTGGTACTCGATCTCGCGCTCGCGGTAGGACGGATTCATCGGGCTCGCGACCGCGCCGACCCGGGCGATCGCATAGAACGCAACGACGTACTCGGGGCAGTTGGTCGTGAGCAGGCAGACGCGGGCGCCCTTGCCGACCCCGAGCCGGGTGAGCGCCCGGGCGAAGCGGTTCGTCAGCGCCTCCAGCTCGCGGTACGTGAGGCTCACGTCGCGGAAGACGACCGCCACGTTCTCGGGGTATCGGCCGGCCCCGTGCGACAGCATCCGGTCGTACGGGATACGCGGGTAGTCCAGGGGCGGGCGGAAGAACGTCAGGCTCACAGGGCCCGCGCGCGCTCGCGCAGCGCGTATTTCTGCACCTTGCCCGTCGAGGTCGTTGGTAGCATCCCGAACACGACGGTCTTGGGGACCGCGAAGTGCGGCAGATCCGGACGGAGCTGGACGAACGCGCACGGCGTTTCGCCCCACGTCTCGTCGGGCCGGGCCACCACCGCGGACATGAGCACCGCCGGGTGCCGGTTGAGCGCGATCTCTACCTCGATCGACGAGATGTTCTCGCCGCCGGAGATGATGATGTCCTTGGCGCGGTCCTTGATCTCGATGTAACCGTCGGGGTGCTGAACGGCGAGATCGCCGGTGTGGAACCAGCCACCGTGGAGCGCCGCCTCGGTCGCCGCCTGATCTTTCAGATAGCCGAGCATGACGGTGTTGCCCCGCAGCATGACCTCGCCGATCGTGCGCCCGTCCGCCGGCACCGGCCGGAGCGTCTTGGGGTCGGCCACCATCTGGCCGTCGAGCGTCGGATAACGGACGCCCTGGCGCGCGATCTTCTCGGCGCGCTCGCCGATCTCCAGCGCCTCCCACGCCTCCTGCGGGGCGCAGAGGGTCGAGGGGCCGTGCACCTCGGTGAGCCCGTAGAGGTGCGTGACGCTGAAGCCCATCTCGCCCATGGCGCGGATGACCTTGGCGGGCGGCGAGGAGCCGCCGGTCTGGATCTCGACCACGCGGCCGAAGCTCGTCCGCTGCGCGGGCGGCGTCTGGATCAGCAGCGTGAGCACGGTCGGCGCGCCGCACATGTGGGTGACGCCGTGCCGTACGATCAGCTGGAACACGAGCGGAGGGTCGACGCGACGCAGGCAGACGTGCGTGCCGCCCATCGCCGTCACGGCCCAGGTGTAGCACCAGCCATTGCAGTGGAACATCGGCAGCGTCCAGAGGTAGACCGCGCGAGGCGGGAGCGGCCACATCATGATGTTGCCGACGGACTCGAGGAACGTCCCGCGATGGTGGTAGATCACGCCCTTCGGGTTGCCGGTGGTCCCGGAAGTGTAGTTGAGCGCGATCGGCGCGCTCTCGTCGGTCGGCGGCGCCCAGTTGAATTCCTCCGAGCCTGTCGCCAGAAACGCTTCGTACTCGATTTCGCCCAGTCGCTCGCCCGGCCCCTGGTAGAGCGCATCCTCGACCTCGACGATCAGGAGCTTCCTGCCGAGCTTCGCGAGGGCGGGCCCGACCGTCCCGGCGTACTCCCGGTCGGTCAGGAGCACCTTCGCCTCGCCGTGCTCCAGGATGTAGGCGATCGTGCGCGCGTCGAGCCGCGTGTTGATGGTGTTGAGCACGGCCCCGATCATTGGCACGCCAAAGTGAGCGTCGAGCATCGCCGGCACGTTCGGCAGGATGGCCGACACGGTGTCGCCCGGCCCGATGCCGCGCTGGACGAGTGCCGACGCCAGACGCCGTGCGCGCGCGTCGAAGTCGCGGTAGGTGATGCGGCGCTCTCCGTGGATGACCGCGACCCGCTCCGGGTAGATCTCGGCGCTCCGCGGGAGAAACCCCAGGGGGCTCAGCGGCGCGAAGTTGGCAGGGGCGCGTCCGAGGCCCCGCTGGAAGATGTTGCCGTCCGTGTTCGCCATGGCCGTCCCCCTCCGGTGCCAGGAGACCTTATCGCGGCGTCCGGCGTCGAGCAAGCGGCCGGCCGCGCCCCTACGGTGACGGGCATCGCTCGCCTTTCAACGCTCAGCGGATGAGGCCGGCGCGTCGAGGCAGGAAGAGGGTCAGCTCCGGCAAGAGGATGAGGAGCAAGAGACCCACGAAGAGCGAGATCAGATACGGCCAGTAGGCCCGGAAGTGGCGGCCGACCGAGACGTCGGCGAAGCGCAGCGCCATGAGGAGGCCGACGCCGATCGGGGGCAGGAACAGGCCGATGCCGACCGCGGCGGTGAGCACGGTGGCGAAGTGGACGGGGTGGATGCCGATCTGCTTGGCGATCGGGAACACGACGGGGATGAGCACGACGGCTGCCGGGAGCCCCTCGAGCACCATGCCGAAGAGCATGACGAGAAGGGACACGGCGAGGAGGAACAGCCACGGCGTGGCGTGAAGCGGCCGCAGCGCCTCGCCGAGCAGCGCCGGCACGCCCAGCATGCCCATCAGGAACTGATAGATGCTGGCCACCGCCAGAAGGAAGATCACGGCCGCGGTGAGCAGCGCGGTCTCGTGGAGCAGCATCAACATCTCCCGCACGGTCACGTTCCGGTAGTAAAGGACGGCGGCGGCCACCGCGTACGCGGCCACCAGCGCGCCGGCCTCGGTGGCGGTGAACACCCCGAAGTAGAACCCGAGGACGATGACCACGGGCACCACGAGCGGTACCAGGGATGCCCGGCCCGCCACGCCAAGGCTCGCCCAGCTCGGGAGGTTGTCCTTGGGCCAGCCGAGCCGGTGGGCCTCGATGAGAATGACGGTCATCAAACACGCGGCGGTGACCGCGGCGGGAATGAAGCCACCGAGAAAGATGGCCACGACCGACGTGTCCATGATCTGGCCGAGGACGATCATGAAGATGGCCGGCGGCACGAGGATGCCCATCGCCGTGGCCGAGGCCACCAGCGACGCGGCGTGCTCGGGCCGGTAACCTGCGCGCAGCATGGGCGGCGTCAACATCGAGCCGATGGCCGAGACGTCGGCGATCGTCGAGCCGGAGATGCCCGAGAAGAAATACTCGGCGAGGACCACCGACATGCCGAGCCCGCCGCGCACCCAGCCCACCAGGCTCCGCGCGAGGTTGACGAGGGCGTACGACATTCCACAACGCTCCATGAGGCTCCCGGCGAAGATAAACGTCGGGATGGCCAGGAGCACCCAGCTCTGCGAGCCGGCCACCAGGGCCGAGGGAAGCTTCTGGAGCGAGAAGTTGCCCAGCACGAGGCCGAGCATGCCGGAGAGCCCCAGCGCGAACACGATCGGTGTCGAGAGGGCCACCAGGACCACGAAGCTGACGACGACCGAGGCGACCATCGGCTAGCCCGAATCTCCCCTCGGCTGGCCCCAGGGTCCGCGGCCCGCAAAGACATCCGAGAGGGAGATGAGGCCGTAGACGACGATGAGGACGCCGCCGGCGACCGAGGCGAGGTAGAGCCAGCGGAGGTTCATCACCAGCGCCGGCGAGAACGACTGGCTGTTCAGCTCGGCGACCTGCCAGCCGAAGACAGCCACCAGCGTGCCGAAGGCGACGATCAGCAGGCATTGGCCGGCCAGCACGGTCTTGCGGAGGGTCGCCGGGAAGCGGTCGATGACGATATTCACCGCGAAGTGGGTGCCACGGCGAATGCCCAGGGCCGCGCCGATGAAGGTGAGCCAGGCGAGCGACCACTCGCCGACCTCCTCCACCCAGAAGAAGCGAACGGTGGGCAGGTCGAAGGTCGCCGAGATCCAGGTCATCACGTAGCGCAGAAACACGCCGACGAGCATGTCCACGATGACGACGATCATCAGCACGGTGATCACGACGTGCGGCACCGCCCCGACCCACGACAATCGCCCGCGCATGGCGCGCGGATGGTAGAGTTGCCCCGCCTCGAAGTCAAGGCGCGGTGGTGCGCGCCGTCGGCCGTCGCCGGCCGAGGCGCGACTCTCAACGAAGGAGGGCGGCTCATGCGCGGACGACTCTTCGGTGTGGCGGCGGTGGTGGTCCTCCTGGTGGCCGCGGCGCTCTCCGGCGGGCGGAGCCCGGCCGCGGGCCAGGCCAAGCCGGGCGTGAAGAAGCTCGACCTGCCACACGTCACGGCCCCGCCAGAGTCGAGCGCGGTGGGCTTCAAGTGGATGTGCGAGGAGCTGACGCGGCGCTCCGGCGGGGCCCTCAACGTCGTGTTCCACGGCGGCACCCTGCTCACCAAGGAGCTGGAGATCATGGACGCCGTGAAGTCCGGCAACGTGGCCATCGGCAACCCGGCCGGGGCCGCGTGCACCGTCTTCCCGGAGATGTGCGTGTTCCTGACGCCGTACCTCGTCCGCGACTACAACCACGCCTACGCCATGTTCAACGGCGAGATCGGCCGCAACCTCGACGAGATCTTCCAGAAGAAGTACAAGGTGAAGGTCCTCTTCTTCTACGACTACGGCTTCCGCCACTTCTGGAACAATCGGCGGCCCATCGCCACGCCGGCCGATCTCAAGGGGCTCAAGATGCGCGTGCAGCAGGGGCGAGTCTTCGCGGACACCGTGAACGGCCTCGGCGCCAGCGCCGTGCCGATGCCCTGGGGCGAGGTCATCCCGGCCGCCCAGCAGGGGGTCATCGATGGCGCCGACCTGCCCGTGGTCAACATCAACGCGCTCAAGGCTTACGAGGTTGCCAAGTACACCTCGATGACCTACCACAACTACGGTCCCACGGTCCTGGTGATCAATCTCGACATCTGGCGCGGGCTCACTCCCGAGCAGCATAAGCTCTTCCTCGAGGTCGGCCGGGAGACCCAGGCGAAGATCCGTGAAGCCACCGAGACGGTGGACAGCTTTCAGAAGGCCAGGGAGATCCTCGAGCCCAAGGGCATGAAGGTGAACCAGGCCGACGTGGCCTCGTTCCGCAAGGTGGCCGAGGAGAAGATCTGGCCGCAGTACCGGCAGCAGTACGCCGAGATGTGGGACAAGATCGTCAATACGCGCTGAGCTGCCTCCAAGGAGGGTCCAATGGCTGCTACCGTCGGCTTCATCGGAGTCGGGAACATGGGCAACCCCATGGCGTCCAACGTGCTGAAGGCCTCATTCGCGATGACGGTCTTCGACACGAATCCCAAGGCGATGGAGAATCTCATCCAGGCCGGCGCCCGTCGCGCCGGCTCGCCGCGCGAAGTCGTCGAAAGCTCGGAGATCGTGCTCACCTCGTTGCCCGCGTCGCCCGACGTCGAGGCGGTCTATCTCGAGCCGGGCGGGCTGGTCGACCGCGCCAAGCCAGGAACGATCCTCATCGACCTCAGCAGCGTGCTTCCGTCCACGCCCCGCAAGATCGAGCCCCGCGCCAAGGCGCGCGGCGTGCATTTCCTCGAGGCGCCGGTGAGCGGCGGCGTCAGCGGCGCCCGCGCGGCCACCCTGGCCATCATGGTCGGCGGCGACGCCGAACCTCTGTCGCGCGCGACGCCGGTCCTGCGCGCCATCGGCCCGAACATCTTCCACGTGGGCCCGGTCGGCGCCGGCAACACGGTGAAGGCGATCAACAACATGATGGCGAGCGTCAACTCGTGCGCCATGATGGAAGGCCTGGCGCTCGGCGTGAAGGCGGGCCTCGACCCGATGACGATCTACGAGGTCGTCAAGGCGAGCAGCGGCGGCAGCAAGGCGCTCGAGCGCATCCCGAAGGCGCTGATCCCCCGCGATTTCGAGCCGGGCTTCAAGGTGGCGCTGATGAACAAGGATCTCGACACGTTCAACACGATCGCCAAGGAGCTCCACGTCCCGGTCAGCTTCGCGAACGTGGCGCAGCGCTACCAGCAGGCGGCGCTGGCGGCCGGCCTCGGCGAGCAGGACACGAGCGTCATCATGACGGTCATCGAGCGCCTGGCGGCGGTGAAAGTCTCGGGGGGCCGCTAGCCCAACTTCCGCAGTTCGAGGGGGTCAGGGTCGTAGTTCCGGGCACTTAGGGAAAAAGTCGGCACTACACCTCCGACGTTCGGGCAACGGGGGGCGGCACGCGCCTGTGCGTCCAGTTGTCCTGGAAGTGCACGGCATCGCCCGAGAGCAGGACGAACCCGGTCTTCGGCAGGTGCACGAGGAGACACTGGTGTTCGGGCGTGTGGCCTGGCGTGGAGACGATCGTGACGCTGCCGTCGCCGAAGACGTCGTGGTCACCCCCAAGCTTCTTGATCGTCTGCGTGGAAGCGAACGCCGGCTTGCTGGATCCGGCCATCGC
>QHSR01000098.1 GCA_003221635.1 Candidatus Rokuibacteriota bacterium
CGAAGTGGTGATCGAGACCCCGGTGCACGCCACCTCCCTCGCCGCCCTGCCCGTCGACGCCGTCGCGGACGTGTTGCTCGCGTTTCGCGAGCGCGTGCTGGATCTCAAGAAGGACCCGCGGTTCGCCTACGTCCTCGTGTTCAAGAATCACGGCGAGGCGGCGGGGGCGTCGCTCGAGCATCCGCACTCCCAGCTGATCGCCACGCCCATCATCCCGATCATGGTGTTGGAGGAGCTCGCCGGCTCGGCGCAGTACTACGCGTTGAAGGAGCGGTGCGTCTGGTGCGACATGCTCCGGCAGGAGCGCCGCGATGGCCGACGCCTCATCCTGGATTCCCCGGGGTTCGTGGCATTGGCGCCGTTCGCGCCGCGCTTCCCGTTCGAGACGTGGATACTCCCCCTCGACCACCGGGCCGCCTTCGAGGACTCCACCGAGGAAGAGCTGCGCGGGCTGGCCGGAGCGCTCGGCGAGTTCCTCCGCCGCATGAACCGGGTGCTCGGCGACCCGCCCTTCAACTTCATGCTGCACACGGCGCCGTTCCGCGAGGTCCAGGTCGGGTCCTTCCACTGGCATCTCGAGATCATTCCCAAGCTCACGCGGGTGGCCGGGTTCGAATGGGGGAGTGGCTTCTTCATCAACCCGGTCCCCCCCGAGGACGCTGCCGACGCTCTGAGGGCGAGCGCGGGCTGATCGTGATAACATCACCGGCTGTGGCGCGGGAATAGCTCAGTGGTAGAGCACGACCTTGCCAAGGTCGGGGTCGCGGGTTCGAATCCCGTTTCCCGCTCCAGCCCCTTTTCGATCCCTCCTTCGGGGCGGCGTAGCCAAGTGGCTAAGGCGGAGGTCTGCAAAACCTCTACTCAGCGGTTCGAATCCGCTCGCCGCCTCCAAGTCATCAACCCCTAGGGGATTTCGCGGAGAGCCTCCATGGCTGAGCTGATCAAGCGAGTGGGACCCCCGAAGGCGACCGATCTCAAGGGCGACGAGTTCACCTGGACCATCCAGCTCAGCGCGGCACCGTCGCGTGAGTGGTCCCGGCTCTTCTCGGAGCCGGCCGAGTCCACGGTCCTGTGTCATCCCCGGCGCCTCGGGATGATGCATCAAGCCCTGGTCTTCAAGTCCGACGAGGGGCACCTGCCGACCTGGGTCCAGTACATCGACAAGTGGATCGGCGGCGCGAACAAGGGCATGGAGGCGCAAGAAGAGGCCGAGAAGCAGCGAAAAGCCAAGGCGCTCACCGAGGAGGAGGACAAGCAGCGCCGCATCCGCGAGGTCAACGAGAAGATCAAGAGTCTCTGAGCTCGGGGGCGTGGTGAAACTGGCAAACACCGAGGATTTAAAATCCTCTGTCCGCGAGGACTTGCAGGTTCGAATCCTGCCGCCCCTACCATCTGCGCTCGGCCAGCCTCTTGCCGGTCTCGGAGTCGGCACCAGGAACCGGTCATCCGCCGAGTCGCCGAAGCCATCACGGTGCTGCGGCCCGGCCGCCCGGTCGGGGTCCGCCGGCGGGGCGTCGTCGCGATCGTCAACGCGTATTCGAACGCCTGGCCAGTGCTGTTTCCGCAGCACGGCGCCGGCCGGAAGCATCTGCGACCAATGGTGCTCGAGCCGTGGCAGTGGAGCATCGTGAAGCAACATCCCGCCGAGTTTGTCCGTGGATGTATCGAATCGGACGGCTGCCGCCACCGGCGCCTCGTCGCGGGTCGCAACTATCCTGCATACTCGTTCACGAATCATTCGGAGGACATCCTCCTACTGTTCATGTGGGCGTGCGGCCTGATCGACCTACGCCCGCGGCGCGCCAATCGAGTCACCGTCTCGATCGCGCGACGCGCGGACGTTGCCACGCTCGACCGTCTCCTGGGAGACGACCGCGCCGGCGACGTCCTGCTCCGCACCAGCAACTGATCCTTCACAAATCTCCGTGGTATCCTCCGGTGCGTGCTTCCTCTCGCGATGAGCTCTCCGGGCGCGATCGCCTTCCAGCTCGGCCCGATCGTCATCCGCTGGTACGGCATTCTCATGGCGACGGCGATCGTCGTCGGGCTCTGGCTCGGCCACCGCCAGGCCCGGCGCGAGGGGCTGCCCGCCGACGACATCATCAGCGTCGGACAGTGGGCCATCCTGGCCGGCCTCGTCGGCGCACGCCTCTACGAAGTGATCTTCAACTGGGATTACTACGGCCGTTACCCGGCGAAGATCATCGCCGTCTGGGAGGGCGGGCTCGCCATGCACGGCGGCTTGATCGTGGGCCCGCTCTTCGGCCTGTGGCTCGCGCACCGGTGGAACCTGCCGATCCTGCGCGGGCTCGACGTCGCGGCGCCCTCGATGGTGCTCGGGCAGGCGATCGGCCGCTGGGGGAACTTCTTCAACGCCGTCCGCTCGGCTACGCCCAGTTCGAGTACTTTCACCCGACCTTCCTCTACGAGTCGCTCTGGGACTTCGGGGTCTTTCTGCTGCTCGTCGGATGGTTGCGTCCGAGGCTTGCCGCGCGCCCGGGGGCGCTGTTCTTCGCCTACATCGGCCTCTACTCGGTCGGCCGCTTCGCCATCGAGGCGCTCCGACTCGACAGCTTCTGGCTCGGCCCGCTCCGTGTCCCACAGATCGCGAGCGTCGTCGGCGTGCTGGTCGCGGTGGCCGGGATCGCCTGGACGAACCGCCGCTCGACATCGCCAGCCGCGGGGTAAGCGAAAAGGCAGTTGTATGCACCTCGAGCGGGTGGGCCCGTATCTCTGGCGGATCTCCCAGGACGCGGGCCGCGGCATGCGCGTGCCGGGCCTGGTCGTGGCCGACGACCGTCTCATCGAGTCGATCCGGAGCGACGCATCGCTCCAGCAGATCGCCAACGGCGCGACGCTGCCAGGCATCGTCAGGGCGGCGATGGCGATGCCCGACATCCATCAAGGCTACGGGCTCCCGGTCGGCGGCGTCGTCGCCACCGACGCCCGCCAGGGTGTCGTCAGCCCCGGCGCGATCGGCTTCGACATCAACTGCGGCGTGCGCCTGCTCGCGACCTCGCTCCGTGCCGCGGATATCGCCGGCCGGATGGAGGCTCTCGTCGACTCCCTCTACGACGCGATCCCGACGGGCGTGGGCTCGCGGAGCGAGCTGACGCTCGACTCCCGGGCCCTCGATGACGTCCTCGAGCGCGGCGCCGGCTGGGCCGTGAGCGCGGGCTACGGCGTCCGCCAGGACCTCGCGAGGATCGAGTCCGACGGATGCCTCACGGGCGCCGTTGCGCGGAGCGTCTCGGACCGAGCCCGGGAGCGGGGAAGGCGTCAGCTCGGCACGCTCGGCTCGGGCAACCATTTCCTCGAGATCCAGACGGTCGACGCGGTCTACGACGAACGCGCCGCCGAGAAGCTGGGCGTGAGCGCGGGGGCGCTCACCGTGATGATCCACACCGGCTCGCGCGGTCTCGGTCACCAGGTGTGCACGGACTACCTGGACGTCACCGGCCGCGCCCTCCGCCGCTACGGCATCACCGTCCCCGATCGCCAGCTGGCCTGCGCTCCCGCCGAGTCCGACGAAGGGCGCGAGTATCTCGGCGCGATGCGCGCCGCGGCGAATTTCGCCTTCGCGAACCGTCAGGTCCTCACGCACTGGGCGCGCGAGGTGCTCGAGCGGAGCCTCGGCATCGGGTCGCGTCAGCTCGACATGCGCGTCGTGTACGACGTCGCCCACAACATCGCCAAGGAAGAGGACCACGACGTGGACGGCGTCCGGCGGCGCCTCCTCGTCCACCGCAAGGGAGCGACGCGCGCGTTCCCCGGGCAGCCCGTGCTCGTTCCGGGCGACATGGGACGCTACTCCTATCTTCTGATCGGCACCGAGGTCGCCATGCGCGAGACGTTCGGGAGCACGTGCCACGGCGCCGGGCGGCTCATGAGTCGCACGGCGGCGGTGAAGGCCGCGCGTGGCCGAAAGATCGGCGAGGAGCTCCGCCAGCGTGGCGTGCTGGCGCGCGCGAGGGGACACGACGCCCTCGCCGAGGAGATGCCCGAGGCGTACAAGGACGTCGAAGACGTCGTCGACGTCGTTCACCGGTTCGGCATCTCGACGCGTGTCGCCCGGCTCAAGCCGTTGGCCGTGATCAAGGGATGATCCGGCGCGTGGTACACTAGCGCGATGTCCTCCTCGCTGAGGAAGAAATCCCAGACCCTGCTCGCCGCGGAGCAGGGAACCGTGCGCAAGGACTGGGGCGGGAAGATCTCCGTCGCGCTCGTCTATCCCAACACCTACGCGGTCGGGATGTCGAACCTCGGCTTCCAGACGATCTACCGGCACCTGAACGCCCTCCCCGACGTCGTCTGCGAGCGCGTGTTCCTGCCCGACCCCGAGGATCTTCCGGAGCACCACCGGACCGGGACCCCGCCCTTGTCCCTGGAATCGAAGCGGCCCCTCGCCGACTTCGACCTTCTCGGCTTCTCGTTGACCTACGAGGGGGACTACATCAATGCCCTGCGTCTCCTGCGCATGGGCGGGATCCCCCTCCGGTCCGAGGCGCGCCGCCCCGAGGACGATCGCACCGTTCATGGATTTCGTGGTCGTGGGCGAGGGCGAGGAGCTGGTCGTCGAGCTGATCGACGCCTACCGTGAGCGCTACCACGACCGCGCAGCGTTCCTCGCATCGCTGGCGACGCTCGACGGCATCTACGTCCCCGGGCAGTACGACGTCGCGTACGGGATCGACGGGACCCTCGAGGCGGTCGCCGCGCGCGACGCGGCGCCCCGCGTCGTCGTCAAGCGACGGCTCCGGAGCGTGAACGCGTTCGAGACGATCGCGGCGGTAAAGACGCCACACGCCGAGTACGGTCACATGGCGCTCCTCGAGGTGGGCAAGGGCTGTGGGCGCGGATGCCGCTTCTGCCTCGAGGGGCAGGTGTACCGCCCCGTGAGACACCGGAGCGTCGAGGCGCTCAGGGAGACCGTCGCCCGGATGGCGGCGAGCGGCGAGCGCCGGGTGGGGCTGGTCGGCGCCTGCGTGTCGGACTACCCGTGGCTCGGCGAGCTCTTGAAGGTCATCGAGGAGAACGGCCTGGAGCTGTCGATTTCCTCGCTCCGCGCCGACAGCCTGACGGAAGACCTCGTGGCGGCACTGGCGCGCGGCGGACACCGTACGCTCACGATGGCGCCCGAGGCGGGCACCGAGCGGCTGCGATGGGCGGTTCGCAAACCGATCAGCGACGCACAGCTCATGACCGCGTGCGACCTCGTCCGGTCCCACGGCATCCCCAATCTGAAGACTTATTTCATGATCGGTCAGCCGACCGAGACGAGCGAGGACATCGAGGCGATCGTCGACCTGGCCGGGCGGATGCTCGAGCGGCTGCGCGTGCCCGACGCGACCGGCCGGCCCTTCGGGCGCCTCACGCTGTCGATCTCCTCGTTCGTCCCCAAGCCCTGGACGCCGTTCCAGTGGGCGCCGTTCGACGGTGCGGAGTCGCTCCAGGCCAAGCTCGAGATCATCAAGCGCGGCGTGCGCCGCTTCTCCAACGTCCGCGTGCTCCACGAGAACCCGCGCGAGGCGGCTCTCCAGGCGCTGCTCGCCCGGGGCGACCGGCGCGTCGCCGATTTTCTCGAGCTGGCGGCGTCGTACGGCGGGGACTGGCGGCGGGCGCTCCGCGAATGGCCGGGTGACGCGGAGTTCTACACCACGCGCGACCGGCCCATCGGCGAGCGGCTCCCGTGGGATCATTTCGACGTCGGCGTCAAGAAGGCCGGGCTGCTGCGCGAGTGGGAGCGGGCCCAGACCGAGAGCACCGTCGCGGTCGGAGCGCGTTGATGGTGGTCCACGACACGTTCCAGCGCTCGCTCCGGAACCTCCGGATCTCGGTGACCGACCGCTGCAACCTCCGCTGCGCGTACTGCATGCCGGAAGAGGACTACGTCTGGCTCCCGCGCGAGCAGATCCTCCACTTCGAGGAAGTGAGCGCGCTCGCCGACATCTTCATGGACCTGGGCGTCGACAAGATCCGGCTGACCGGCGGCGAGCCGCTGCTACGGCGCGACCTCGGGGCGCTCATCCGGCTGCTGGCGGCCAAGCCGCGTCTCCGCGATCTCGCGATCACGACGAACGGCGTCTTGCTCGCCGAGCAGGCGGGCTCGCTGAAGGAGGCGGGGCTCGGCCGTGTCACCGTAAGCCTCGACACGCTGCGGCCAGACCGCTTCACGGCACTCACGCGGCGCGCCAATCACGCCCAGGTGCTCGAGGGGATCGCCGCGGTCCACGCGGCGGGCTTCGCCCGGACGAAGCTCGACACCGTCGTCATGCGCGGCGTCAACGACGACGAGCTCACCGACCTGCTCGAGTACGGCCAGGGGGTGCCGGCCGAGATCCGCTTCATCGAGTACATGGACGTCGGGGGCGCGACGCGCTGGTCGATGGACAAGGTCGTGAGCCGCGCCGAGATGCTCGAGGTGCTGGGCCGGCGATACGGCCGGATCGAGCCGGTGGTGGAGGAGAGCACGGCGCCCGCCGACCGCTACGCGCTCCCCGATGGCACGGTCTTCGGCATCATCTCGTCGACGACCGAACCGTTCTGTGCGAGCTGCGACCGAAGCCGCCTCACGGCCGACGGCATGTGGTACCTCTGCCTGTACGCGCAGCGGGGGATCGATCTCCGGGGCCCCCTCCGCCAGGGAGCGTCGCGAGACGAGCTGAAGGCGCTGATCGTCGACGCGTGGAAGCGCCGGGCCGACCGTGGCGCCGAGCAACGCCTGCGGCTTCGGGATCGGACGCCCCTCGTGCAGATCGGTCGTCTGCGCGAGGACCCGCACCTGGAGATGCACACGCGGGGCGGGTAGCGCCGCGAGGAGGATGCACCGTGAGCGCTGCTGACACGAAGATCGACGTCCAGGAGCGTGGGGCCGACGGGCAGACCTCCGACCGGCGGCTCTTCATGCAGCTGCAGGCATTCGGCGGCTGCCTGGACGCGAAGCCGCTGCTTCGGGTCCTCGAGTCGAGCCGTATCGAAGCGGTGCTCTACCAGGACGTCAACGACGCACGGGGCGTGGGCGTGCTGGCGATCAGCGAGGACCCTCTCTTCTTCGTGACCGCCTTGCGCGAGGTGCTCAACGCTGATCCGTTCGCCGGACTGGTGCAGAAACCCGAGCTGACGATGTTCGGGCGGACCTACGCCTCCGGATTCGAGACGGACCTCGAGGACTGGCTGCTCCAGCGGCCGCGCCGCGCCGCCCTCAACGCGGCGTGGCCCTGGGGGATCTGGTATCCGCTGCGTCGGACCGGCGCCTTCAGCCGGCTCTCACCGCAGGAGCAGGGCGCCGTCATCCGCGAGCACAGCGTGCTGGGCCGCGCCTACGGCGACGCCGACCTCGCCCACGACATCCGCCTCGCCTGTCATGGGCTCGACGCCCACGACAACGATTTCGTCATCGGCCTCGTCGGCCGCCACCTCCATCCGCTCTCGCACCTCGTGCAGGCCATGCGGAAGACCGTCCAGACCGCGCAGTACATCCAGACGCTCGGCCCGTTCTTCGTCGGCCACGCGCTCTGGCAGAGCCCGCTCGTCGGGCCGGGCGTTCCCCGTCGTCCGGGTCACTCGCCGGCCGCGTAGACGGCGAGCGTCACCGCGCCCGCCTCGCAACGAAGGCCCGAAACGACGCACGGAGCCGCGTCTCGTCGCGCGGCAACGCTGACGCCTCACTCGACTCCGCCACGCCCCTCGTGGGAGGATGGCGCCGCGCGATGAGCCGAACCGAGGCGGCCGTGGCCGGCGGGACACGACGACGGACACTCGCGCTCGCGGTCCCACTCGCCGGCCTCGCCGCGGGATTGTTCCTCCCGCCCCTGCTGGCCGGCCTCCCGCTGGCCGGCCAGCGGGCGCTGATCGTCACGCTGATCACCATCCTGCTCTGGACGGGCGAGCTCCTCGAGCCGGGCGTTGCCGCCCTCGTCGGCGTGACGCTCCTGGCGCTCAGCGGCGCCACGCGGAGCCTCCGCGACGCGCTGCAGGGCTTCGCCAACCCGGTGCCCTTCTTCCTGATCGGCGCTGCCCTGGTGGGCCCTGGTCGGCGAGCCGCTCAGGGTGCGATAGTGCGGCCGCGAGGCGCGCGACGCTTCAGGGAAGGGGAGCGGGAAGCTCGGACTTGCCCATCAGGTGGAGATCGACGCCCCGCGCGGCCGAGCGGCCCTCCGCGATCGCCCACACGATCAGCGACTGGCCGCGCTGCATGTCGCCGCACGCGAACACGCCCGGCACACTGCTCATCCAGTTGGCGTCGCGCCAGACGTTGCCGCGCTCGGTGAGCTTGACGCCGAGGTCGCCCAGCATCCCCGGGCGCTCGGGCCCGAGGAACCCCATCGCGAGCAGGACCAGGTCCACCTCCAGCGTGAACTCGCTTCCCGGGATCGGCTTGAACTCCAGCCGACCGCCCTCGCGCACGAGGTCGACCCTCACGGCTTCGAGTCCACGCACGTGGCCGCGCGCGTCGCCGAGGAAGCGTTGCGTCGAGACCGCGTAGACGCGCTCGCCGCCCTCCTCGTGCGCACCCGACACGCGGAAGATGTTGGGCCACTGGGGCCAGGGGTTGTCCGCGGCGCGCGCGGCGGGCGGCCGCGGCAAGAGCTCGAACTGGTGGACGGAGAGCGCGCCCTGGCGGTGCACGGTGCCGAGGCAGTCGGCGCCCGTGTCGCCTCCGCCGATGATGACGACGCGCTTGCCCTGGGCCGTGATGAATTTCTCGTCGGCGATCAGGTCACCCTCGCAGCGCTTGTTCTGGAGCGTCAGGTATTCCATCGCGAAGTGGATGCCCCGAAGCTCGCGCCCGGGCACCGGCAGGTCTCGCGGCCAGCAGGCACCGCCCGCCAGGACGATCGCGTCGAAGTCTCGACGCAGCGCCTCGACCGGCACGTTGACGCCGACGTGTGAGTTGGTCTGGAAGACGACGCCGTCCTTCTCCATGATCTGCAGCCGCCGGTCGATGAACCGCTTCTCCATCTTGAACTCGGGAATGCCGTAGCGCAGGAGACCGCCGATCCGGTCGTCGCGCTCGAAGACCGTCACCGCATGCCCGGCGCGGTTCAGCTGCTCGGCGGCGGCGAGGCCCGCCGGTCCGGAACCCACCACCACGACCCGCTTGCCCGTGCGGACGGCCGGCGGCTGGACGCCGACCCAGCCCTCGTCGAACGCGCGCTCGATGATCGCCACCTCGACGCCCTTGATCGTCACCGGATCGTCGTTGATCCCGAGCACGCACGCGCCCTCGCACGGCGCCGGGCAGAGGCGCCCCGTCCACTCCGGGAAGTTGTTCGTCGCGTGCAGGCGATCGATCGCCTCTCGCCAGTGGCCTTTGTAGACCAGGTCGTTCCAGTCCGGGATGATGTTCCCGAGCGGGCAGCCCTGGTGGCAAAACGGAATGCCGCAGTCCATGCAGCGGGCGGCCTGCTTGGTGAGCTCGTCGACCGGGTAGGACAGGTAGTACTCCTTCCAGTCGTGGACGCGCTCGGCGACCGGACGCGCGGGCGGCTTCTTCCGCTTGATCTCGAGGAAGCCGGTGACCTTACCCACTGCCGGTCCCGACGAGCTCGGCGAAGGTCGGCTGCCGCCCCTCGGCACGCGCGCGCGCCTCGGCCATGAGCACGCGTCTGTAGTCCCGGGGCATGATCTTGACGAAGCGCGACTGTACGTCGATCCAGTCGCGCAGGATGCCGGCGGCATAGGTCGAGCCCGTGAACTCGATGTGCCGCCGGATCAGGTCACGCACCAGGCGGATCTCCTCGGGCTGGTCGAGCCGCTCCACGTCCACCATGCCGAGGTTGCACCGGCGCTTGAAGTCACCGTCCGCGTCGAGCACGTACGCGATGCCGCCGGACATGCCGGCGGCGA
>QHSR01000099.1 GCA_003221635.1 Candidatus Rokuibacteriota bacterium
CGCACCCGCTCATCGTCGAAGGGCTTCTTGCCCACGTTCACCGTGACGCCGAAATTCCCGATGCTCTGGACCTTGGCCGCCACGATCTTGTCACCCAGCTGCTGCTTGATGGCGTGGACGTCCACCGGCGGGAGAAAGCGCAATTCCACGTCGACGCGACTCGATCGCAGGGCGGTGGTCCGGGCCGAGGTGTCGGTGATGATGAAGTACGTGAGCCCGTCCAGGTAGGGCAACCCCTTCTTCCACCCCGGACGTAGTTCTTCAGCTTGAAGGGCCCGCTCCCGACGGCCCTGGTCTTGAAGTAATTGGGATCCGTGTCGAGATACTTCTTCGGATAGATGAAGTTGGCCGGGTGGGCCATATGCGTCAGGAACGGCGGCGAGGGGTGATGCAGTCGGATGATCACGGTAAAGCCCTCGGGAGCTTCGATGCTCTTGTTCATCTGATAGTTCCCCCGCCGTGGGCTGATCACGCCCCCCGAGGGAAAGACCACCTTGTCCCAGCTGGCCTTGACGTCCGCCGCGGTCAGCTCGCTGCCATCGTGGAATTTGATCCCTTCGTGGAGCGTGAAGGTGTACGTGAGGTGATCGCCCGAGACCTTCCAGGACTTGGCCACATCCCCGATGACCTTGGGGTAGTTGTGGGGGTCGATGACGAGCAGGTTATTGTAGACGGCGCTCATCGGCTGGGTCACCGCGAAGGTCTGTTCCTGGTGAGCGTCCAGACTGGGCGGGTCGGCGGCCAGGGCCACCCGCAAGATCCCGCCGCGACGCGGCTGTTCCTGACCCAAGGCCAGGGGCACGGCCCAGAGGCCACCCACGAGCATCACGACACTCAGGAGAATCGCGCCTACCTTGAGATGACGCATAGCGGGCTCTCCTTCCTTACTGGGAGTGCGGGGACATGGGTGAGCTTCCCCGCTCTGGCGGTGCGGGAAGAGCGGAGCGACACGAGCAAACACCTGATCGCATCGGACACCTCTAGCGATCAGCCGTCGATGCGTGGGGGGACTCGGGCTCCTAAGTGAGCCGCAGTCTAGCTTCTGCGGCGCCCTTGTCAAGTGTCTTCAGTTGTTAGCCTGCTCGTGGAAGCCGCGCCGGAAGGTGAGCCGCTCGAGATCACAGACGCCCCGGTGCTCGTCCAGGCCGCGGCGCTGGTACGCATCGTGGCCTTCGGCTAGACTCCCGGCAGCCATCCCCTACCGAGGTGCCCATGCCGCTAATCGGGCTCACGGTCGGCCTCAGTCTTGCCCCGCTGGCCGTCGAGGCGCAGCCAGCGGGCAAGGTGTACCGTCCGGGCGTCTTGTGGCGCTCCGCGGCCAGCCCCGTCGGACCTGTTGGTCCTGAGGGCTCTCCACGAGCTCGACTAAGGGTTGGGACTTGACTGACCCACGCGTCGAAGATCTTGTTCGCGATGGCAGAGTTCGGGGGGCGTTGCTCGGAGGCGTCGTCCGCGGCATTGGAATGGACCTTACCCGCGCGTTTGCGGCGCGCCTCGGGATTGAGGTTCTGCCGGTCGAATATCCGACTCGCATTCGCTCGCCGCGGCCGCAGCTCAATCTGAACGTCGCAGATGCCAACGGCCGGGGTGGAGCCCGCGGACCGAGCCTTTGCGACGTCACTGTTCGGGATGTCACTGGCCGGGATATGGAGGCTGCGGCATGGTGCCCCAGCCAAAGGAGACTCGCCATGAAGCGTTGTTTCGGTCTGGCTGCGTTCTCGCTCGTCGTGCTCCTCGCGGGCGTGCCCGCGCCCGCCGAGGCTGCGTCCGAAGGACAGCTGACCTTGGGTCTCCACTTCTCGCTGGCGCCTGTCTGGTTCGATCCGGCCGACGTCTCGGGAATCATCACACCGTACTGGATCCTCTATGGCCTCCACGACGCTCTCGTGAAGCCGATGCCTGGCAAGACGATGGCACCGAGCCTCGCGGAGAGCTGGGCGGTCTCGTCCGACGGACTGACGTACGAGTTCGTGTTGCGGAAGGGTGTGCGTTTCCACAATGGCGACCTCCTGACCGCCGACGACGTGAAGTTCTCGTTCGAACGTTATCGAGGCGCGTCGGCCAAGACGCTCAAGGACAAGGTGCGGCAAGTCCAGGTCGTCGATGCCCAGCGCGTGCGTTTCCATCTCAAGGAGCCGTGGTCCGATTTCCTCGTCTTCTATGCAACGCCGGCGACGGGTGCGGCGTGGATCGTCCCCGCGAAATACCTCGAGAGAGTGGGCGACGACGGCTTCAAGAAGGCGCCCGTGGGCGCCGGGCCCTACCGCTTCGTCTCGTTCACTCCGGGCGTCGAGCTCGTGCTGGAGGCCTGGGAGCAGTACTGGCGCAAGACCCCGAGCGTCAAGCGGCTCATTCTCAAGACGGTGGTCGACGAAACGACGCGGCTGGCGATGTTGAAGCGCGGCGAAGTCGATATCGCCTACGCGTTTCGCGGCGTCAACGCCGAGGAAGTCCGGCGCACGCCTGGCTTGACGCTCAAGCCGTCCGACGCGCATGGCATCCACTGGTTTCTCTTCAGCGAGCAGTGGGACCCGAAGTCGCCGTGGGCCGACAGGCGCGTTCGTCTCGCCGTCAACAATGCGATCGATCGTGACGCAATCAACCAGTCGCTCCTGCTCGGCTTCGCGCGGATGACGGGCGGCATCATTCCCAACGGCTTCGAGTACGCGTGGCCTGCGCCACCGTACGCGTACGATTCAGCGAAGGCCAGGCAGCTCCTCGCCGACGCCGGACATCCGAACGGGTTCGACGCCGGTGAGATCGGGACTGATGCCAACTTCACGGAGATCGCAGAGGCCGCCACCAACTATCTCCTCGCGGTGGGGATCCGGACGAGGGTCCGTTCGCTGGAGCGCGCGGCGCATCTAAGCCAGCTCCGCGAGAAGAAGTTACGCGGGATCGTCTACATGGCGAGCGGGGCGTACGGGAGCGCCGCGACGCGGCTCGACGCCTTCGTCGCCGCCGGCGGGCTCTTCACCTACGGCACGTATCCCGACATCGAGGGCCTGATCCGCGAGCAGGCGCTCGAGCGCGATCCGAAGCGCCGCGAGGCGACGCTACATCGCATTCAGCAGCTCATACACGAGCGGGTGATGTTCGCGCCCATTTGGCAGCTCGCGGTACTCAACGCCTATGGCCCCCGCGTCGCGGAGCCGGCCCTGGGGCTCGTCGCCGGTCACCAGTTCACCGCACCGTACGAGGATCTCCGGCTAAAGGGTCGCTGAGTGTCCACCATACGGTGCATTCGCGCGCCTTTCGCCCCCGAAGTGCCGATGCGTATACGGGTACGTATCCCTCACTTGTCGAGCCACACCTCCTGCATGCGGCCCCAGCTGTAAATGGATTGGTGAGGAACCAGGTTCTTCACATATGGCCACACAGTGTAGTAGTCAAGCCGCCAGCCCAGCACAGGGCGGACCGCAGCCTCCTCGAGCTTTCTCTGGATCACCTGAACCAGCGCGAGGCGCTTGGCTGGGTCCAGCTCCTGCGACTGCTGATCGATCAGTCGCGAGATCTCCTCGTCGCAGTAGCGGGGATAGTTGCGCGGCGACCCGCAGCCGTAGTTCTCGTAGAAGTTGGCGTCCGGGTCGTCCGGCTCGATACCGGTCCGCTCTATCCCGATCTGA
This sequence comes from Candidatus Rokuibacteriota bacterium, assembly GCA_003221635.1. Taxonomy (GTDB): domain Bacteria; phylum Methylomirabilota; class Methylomirabilia; order Rokubacteriales; family CSP1-6; genus AR31. The sequence goes on from QHSR01000099.1 coordinate 3,627, forward strand.
AAGTCGCCGCGCGTTTGCAGCGGATGCCACTGGGCCGACTCCACCTGCCTGATGGACGCCTCAACGCCGACGTGCTTCAACTCATTGATCACGAAGGCGGCCACATCCAGGAAGTCGGGGAGCGCGCGCGTCAGCATCTCTAGCCTCAGTGGAGCGTTGGGCCCGAACCCAGCCTCGGCCAAGAGGGTCCGCGCCCTCGCCTTCTCGTCGGCCGCTTTGCCATTGCCGGGGAGCGCACTGATGTCCTTGTCGAGGAGCCCCCACACTCCATAAGGCGGTGAAGCCATCGAGGCGCCGAGGACCGCCCCGCCCTGGTACACGGCGTCGATCAGCGCGCGGCGGTCGATGGCGCGGCTCACGGCGAGCCGCACCTTCGCATTATCGAAGGGCGGCTTCTTTGTGTTGACGACGAGATGATCGATGACGCTCGTGTTCACCGGTGTCATCACGAGCTGGGGCACTGCCTTCTTGAGCCGTTCCGCGATTGGCTTGGGCGTCTGGCCCGGGAACGCCGCGTCCACGCGGCCAGCCTGGAGCGCCGCCGTCGCCGTGCCCCGCTCGCCGATGATCAGATACCGGAGGCCATTCAGATAAGGTCGTCCATTGACGAAATAGTCCGGGTTCTTCACGTACTCGACGAACTCGCCCTTTCGCCACTCTTTCAGCTTGAAGGGCCCGGTCCCGACGCAACCCGTGCGATAGCTGGCCGGTGGCACGTGAGCCGCGTAGATCGGTGTGTAGCCGGATGCGAGCATCAGGAGCAGAGAGGGTTGCGGCCGCTTCAGCCGGAACGCGACGGTTTGGGGATCGACCGCTTCAACGGCTTCGAGATTCGCATACCAGTCTCGCCGCGGGTTGATGCGGAGCTTGGCCGGAGCGTCCGGGGTCTCACGAAGCAAGTCGAAGGTGAATTTGACGTCCTTGGAGCTGAGGGGCTTGCCGTCGTGCCACCTCACTCCCGTCCGCAGGAAGAAGACGAGGCTGCGGTCGTTGTCTTGCCACGACCACCTCTCCGCCAGTTCGCCGATCACCGCGTCCATACGGTGCGTGGTCTTGAGCGGATCGAAGAGCACCAGGTTGCTGAAGCACGGCATGGCCGGCCACATGGTCGAGATCGTGGCCGTTTCGTGTATCGCGAACCCTTGTGGCAGGTCCTCGCGCAGCCGCAGAGTGAGCCCGCCGCCGTACTTGGGTGCCTGACCTAGCGAGGGAGATCCGACGAGGACGACGAAAACAATCAGGGACAACCATCCAGCGACCGGGGCGAAGCGAGAGCGAGGCATGCTGTGCCCTCCCCTGGATCGAAACCTAACGCGCTTCCTCCGAGCCGCATGAGCACCTCGGTGGGAACGGCTGCCGGGGAGTCTAGCAGAGAGGCCGGGAATCATGCGGCGGCCCATGGCTTGGGCTCTGTGCTGGGCTAGGCTAGGGCACCCGGGCTGGCTCAATACCGCTGCCAGGTGAAGCACAGGGAAGCAGGCTGAAGGAATCTGGGCCGGGCTAGTCTCTCCCTATCCCGCCGTGGAACCCTTCATCGTGCGGGCACCCACAGTACTCGGGATCAGCCGGTGGACTCTTCATCCAACGCGGAGCCGACGCCGCGAATTCAAGTCCACTGCCTTGCCAGTTCGCTAGCCCTCCGTGTGCCGCATATTCTTTCGCAGTATCACTATCTTACGAATAGGCTCGCGCGCTATCTTCTGGGGTTGGTCAATACCATTGTGCGGGAAAATAGCTGGTTTGTGCGGGTCAGCCTTCAAAGCGCTCTCCGTCTGAGTCAGTGCGGACAGAAGGTCCTTTGTCTCTACGATTCGGTAACGGCGAAAGACTGAGGACGTTCGATGCCCGCTGATCCGCATCGCAGTCTGCTCCGGCACACCGGCACGAATCATGTTCGTCACGGCGGATCGCCGGAGATCGTGGAACAGAAGGCCGGGCCGTCCAATGGCCTCGACAGCCCTCCTCCAAGCGCTCCGGAAGTCACGCACCGGCTCTCCTTCACGGTGAAACACTCGATCACAGACACGCGGGCCATTCAGACCGCTGACAAGGCGTGCCTGCCAACGCTTCTCTATCAGTGCGGCCAGGGCGGGCGATAGAGGCAGTTCACGCAGCTCACGGTTCTCAGACCGTTCAGCCGGGGGGGTGATAAGGCCCCGTGTCCGGTCCACCTCCGACCACGTCAAACCTAGCACTTCAGCCCGCCGCCACCCCGACAGATACCCGAGCGTCACAGCGTCATTGATGGGGTCGGGCAACTGAGCCAGGAGGGCTAGATAGTCCTCGTGACTGACGAGCCCCTGCCGCAAGTTGATTCGATGGGTCGTCGACTATGACGATCTTGCGGCACTAGAGAGGGCGCAGAATCAGCTACTCACAGACAACGAGTATCATCAGAAGGTGCAGCAGGCGGCAAGCAATCAGTTATTCATCGACGGCTCCGGCCAGGACGTCGTCCTCCGTTCGCTGTAGACAGGTCGCGATCAACGCGGAAGCCTCTCGACTTCGGCGAAGTCCTAGGATTGCTGGATAGCGAGACGGGGATGCACTCTCTTGCCCGGAATCCAAACCAAAGGTCGCCGGTTGGCGCCGGCGGCAAGAGGAGGCATCCCCGTGCCCTCGAGAATACCGGCATCGGAGCGGACGAGCCAGCCGATAGTTCTGGCGCAATTCTGACACAGTGAGTTCGATCACTGAATGATCTCGTCGGCTCGGACCAGGAGCGATTGCGGGATCGTCAGCCCGAGCGCCTTCGCGGTCTTGAGGTTGATCACCAGCTCAAACTTCGTCGGCTGCTCAATCGGCAGATCTCCTGGCTTGGCGCCCTTGAGGATCTTATCCACGTAGGTCGCGGCACGCCGAAATCCTTCGGCGAGGTTCGCTCCATACGCCATCAGGAGACCGGCTTCGGCATACTCCCTCTGCCCAGTCACGGCTGCCAGAAGATATTTCCCTGCGAGGTCGGCGATCGCCTTCCTGGCCGAGAAGAACATTGGACCCGGCACAAGAACGAGTGCGTTCACGCGGTCCCTCTTCATGCTTGAGAGCACCGGCTCCAGCCCGTCATTGCTAGGCACGCTTTCTGCCCTGAACGCGATGCCCAGCGACCGCGCGGCCCTCTGCACCTCGGCAGCATAGACAACCGCGGCAGCATTGCCTTCGTCCCATATGACGCCGAGGCGGGTAATTGGGACAGCGTCTCTAAGGAATTCCAGCCACTTCTGACTTACTTCCGTAGTCAGCGTCGCGACGCCGGTGAGGTTGCCGCCGGGGCGGGCAAAACTGGGAACAAGCCCTACCTGAATGACTTCGCCCACAGACATGAAAACTACGGGGATGCCAGTCGTGGCTTGCTTCATCGCCAGGGCAGCCGGCGTACTAGCGACGGCGACGAGATCAACTCTGAGTCGAACCAACTCCTCAGCAAGCCGCGGGAGTTCATCAGCTCTGCCGTTGGCCCATCGTGACTCCAACACGACGTTCTGCCCTTCGACGTAGCCCAGGTCGCGGAGTCCCTGCCGAAACGCCTGCCAAAGATGTGCTCGGGCGGACTGAGCACCATAGTCAAGAGTCCCGATCCGCCACACCTTCCCTGCCTGCTGCGCCTCGGCGGTGAGGGGGGCAGACAACATCCCCACCGTCAGCCCGCAGAGAAACGTGCGACGATTCATCACCGGATGATCTCGTCGGCACGCACCAAGAGCGATTGGGGAATGGTGAGACCGGGGGCCTTGGCCGTCTTGAGGTTGATGACCAGCTCGAACTTCGTGGGCTGCTCGACGGGAAGGTCAGCGGGCTTCGCGCCCTTGAGGATCTTGTCAACGTACACCGCGGCGCGGTGGTAGAGCGCCGGCAAGCTCGACCCGTAGGCCATGAGGATACCGTCCTCGGCAAACTCGCGTGCAAAGCCGATGGCCGGCATCCGGTTCGCGAGCGCAATATCGGCGATACGGCGTCGTTCGGCGAGGAACAGCCCGTCGCTGGAGATGAAGAGAGCGGTGGCCGACGCTCGCCCCATCCCGCTGAACGTCTTGTCGAATTCCGTGGTGGAGGGAACTCTCAGAACTTTCAGGCGGACTCCGAGTGATCGGGCCGCGGCCTCAGTTTCCCTCAGCTGCCTGGAGGCGTTAGGGTTCGTCGGGTTCACAAGGACCGTCAACTCGGCAATTTCCGGGGCAACCGTCTTGAGCAGCTCCAAGCGCTTTCCCGCAAGCTCGGGCGCTATGATGGACACACCGGTAACGTTCCGGCCGGGGCGGGCGAGGCTGTCGACAAACTGGTTTCCGACGGGGTCGCCGCTACTCGTCATCACGATAGGAATCGTGTGCGTGGCGTCCACGAGCACCTTGACCAGGGGATCACTCGCTCCGACGAGCAGGTCCGGCTTCAGCCGCAGCAGGGCGGCGGCGAGGTCGGGGCCCCGTTCCATCCGCCCTTCCGCACACCGATACTCGACAAAGATGTTCCTGCCGTCGACGTAACCGAGCTCGCGCAGCCCCTCACCGAACGCTCGCGCCAACTTCATGGTGTTGCAGAGAAAGCCGACCAGCGGTCGTCGCGTGGTCTGCTGCGCCTCGGCGGCGAACGATGCGGCAAGCACGCCCAGACCAAGGCCACCCAGGAACATGCGCCGGCCGATCGTCGCAAGCCGGGGACTGTTCATGCTTTTTACGCCCGATCGCATGGCTGGAAGCTAGGCCAGGGCCCGGGCTGGGTCAATAGGGCTGCCAGGTGAAGCACGGGGAAGCAAGCTTAAGGAATTGGCAGAACCTGGGTTAGCCCCTACCTACCCGGAGACCCTTCATCGTGCAGGCACTCACAGTACCTGAGAGCAGCACGGTGGAGTTTCCATACACCGGAGGGCAGAGACCGAGAATTTCAAGTTCTCAAAACAAGCGGGACTATTGGGTACTATCGGATACCATTGGCAATAATCTCAGACTCTTGTCCAGCCGTCCGTGCGGCTTTTGTGTCCATTGGTGCCCGTTGGTGGCTGATAGTTCTGGCACAATTCTGACACGGTGAACGCGCTCACTGGATGATCTCGTCGGCCTGCCCCAGAATCGTCTGCGGGATCGTCAACCCGAGCGCCTTGGCGGTCTTGAGGTTGATCACTAACTCGAACTTCGTGGGCTGCTCAACGGGAAGATCGGCAGGTTTGGCGCCCTTGAGGATTTTGTCCACGTAGACGGCGGCGCGCCGGAACAGATCGGCTTGGATCGCCCCATAGGACATGAGGCCCCCGGTTTCCACATACTCCTTTAGCTGGTACATCGCTGGCAGACGCCTCTTCGCAGCGAAGTCGACGATCCACGCCAAGTGCAGCTGGTGCATGGCGTCGGCGGTCATGATGAGCGCGTCGGGGCGGTCCCGCATCATTTTGAGGAAGGCGCTCTCGAACTCATTGGGCTCGCGCACCCCTACTGATTGCACCTTCAGGCCCAATACCCGTGCCGCGGCCTGAATCTCCTCGAAGTGGGATATATGAGATGCATTTGCCGGGTTCCACAAGAAGGCCACCCGAGACAAGTTGGGCAGGATGTTCTTGAGGAGCTGTAGCCGTTTCCCCGCGAGCTCCGCGCCTAGGATGGTATTCCCCGTGACGTTCCCTCCCGGGCGTGCGAGGCTGGCGACGAGCGCGGTCCGAAGGGGATCGCCCGTGCTCACCATGACGATGGGGATCGTTGTTGTCGCTCGCATGGCGGCTTGCGTGTTGGGTGTGCCGGCCGTCACGAGTACATCTACCTTGAGCCGGACCAGCTCGGCCGCGTGTTCGTGCAACCGCTCTTGCCCCCCTTCCGTCAGTCGATACTCAATGGCGATGTTTCTGCCCTCCGCATAGCCGAGGTCGCGGAGTGCTTGCCGGAATGGCTCCCAGCCAGCGGAGTAACCGAGAAGGCCTATCCTTGAGACTTTCCCCGCCTCCTGCCCGTCAGCGGCGAGGGGCACAAGAGCGAGGCTGAGAATGAGAACGACCGCGAGCCCGATCAGCCGCATGGGCACCTCGGTTGAGGACGGCTGCCGGGGAGTCTAGCAGAGAGGCCGGGAATCGTACGGCCGCCCATGGCCTGGGCTCTGTGCTGGGGGGCTAGGTCAGGGGCAGGGTCAAGAGTCCTGCCAGGTGAAGCACAGGAAGCAGGCTGAAGGAATCTGGTCGGGGCCTGTCTCCCCCCTATCCCGCGCCGGGACCCTTCATCGTGCAGGCACTCACAGTACTTGGAACCACTCCGGTTCTTCATCCACCGCGGAGCCGACGCCGCGAATTCAAGTCCACTGCCTTGCAGTTGAGGTTAGCCCGCCGTGGGCCGCATATCCTTTCGCAGTATCACTATCTTACGAAGAGGCTCGCGCGCTATCTTCTGGGGTTGGTCAATACGATTGTGCGGGAAAATAGCTGGTTTGTGCGGGTCAGCCTTCAAAGCGCTCTCGGTCTGAGTCAGTGCGGACAGAAGGTCCTTTGTCTCTACGATTCGGTAACGGCGAAAGACTGAGGACGTTCGATGCCCGCTGATCCGCATCGCAGTCTGCTCCGGCACACCGGCACGGATCATGTTCGTCACGGCGGATCGCCGGAGATCGTGGAACAGAAGGCCGGGCCGTCCAATGGCCTCGACAGCCCTCCTCCAAGCGCTCCGGAAGTCACGCACCGGCTCTCCTTCACGGTGAAACACTCGA
>QHSR01000333.1:0-493 GCA_003221635.1 Candidatus Rokuibacteriota bacterium
TCGTTTCGCATCGGCTTGCTCGTCAGCGCCCTCGCCGCACCCACCACCCCAGGACCGCGACATGCCGGGCGAACTACCAGAGGCTGCTTCGCGAGACGCCCCCGAGCGGCGGTCTCTGAGGGGCCGTTCGAGGCCCCCCATGTACCTAATGCGCGAGCGGATCGGGGCGCAGCTGGAAGTGCACGACCAGCGGGCTGGACAGGGTCTTGCCCGGAGCGCCGGGACTGGAGGCGTCGATGCCTTCGATATGCATGGGCGTTCGGTTGCCCGAGGTCACCCACAGTCCCCTGCCCTTCCAGCCGGCTTTCGGATCGTCGACGCGGCCGTCCACGCCCTTGGCGAAGAAGCCCATCGGGTACGGGACGCGGAGCTGGACGACCTTCCCATACGTCAACGCGTAGAGCGAATCCGAGAAGTTGCCGGTACCGATGGGGGTGTCCGGACCCAGGCCCAGAATGTCGTGCTGATCCACCCAGCTGTAGTAGGGACCTTC
>QHSR01000333.1:532-3477 GCA_003221635.1 Candidatus Rokuibacteriota bacterium
CCCGGCCCGTTGAGACGTCCCTTGCACTTGCGGCGGTCGAAGCTGGCAATGTGGCCGCTCGCCAGCGTCACCCACGCCACGCCATGGCGGTCGACGTCGAACCCGCGCATTCCGAAGCCGGGCGGCGGAACCTTGTAGACTTCCGCCAGCGCGGTCTCCGGAGGATTTGGTCCGAGCTGTAGCCGCAGGACGTACCCGGGGTGGCCGATGTTCGAGCCCCAGATCGATCCGTCGGCCGGACTGTAGGCGATACCGTAGAAGCCGAGCCCGATCCGCTTGTCCTTGGTGGGATCTTCGCGCTCGTTGGGCTCGACATAGGCGTCGCGCTTGCCGTTGCCGTTGGTGTCGACGACGAGTGGCGTCCAGCCCTGCGACTTCCCAGCGTCGCGAGTCTCCCAGAACATCTTCGTGTTGACCCAGCCGACGATGGCGAGTTCATTCTGGAGGTTGTTGCTGAGCCACAGCGTGTTGCTGGCGTCCTCGGCGAAATTCAAGTGGTGCGTGCCGAAGCACGTGTCGATGAATGTGAACTGCTTGCTCTTCGGGTCATACACGGTGATCTGGCGTGAGTTCTGGACGAACCCGTCGGGAGTGCCCGTGAGCGGGTACCCCTTCGCCGACGGATGGCCCGACGCTGCCGCGCAGTAGGCCGGCGGATTCTTGGGCGAACGGATTTGCGCCGTGTAGTAGACACGCCCGTCCTGATCCATCATCGGGTTGTGCGCATTGACGCGCGAGTCCCACACTTGCTCCGCGCCGAAGTACGGCGACGGCCCCACCACCGGGTTCGCGAGCGCCGAGCTGGGGGCGTCCGGATCGCGGACTGGCACCTTCATGGTGATCTTGGTCGCCTTGACCGGATCGAGGACCGGCAGGTGATCCGTGCTCAGCTCGGCGGCGCCATAGATCAAGCCGAAGGCGTTGACCGTGGGTTTCCGCCTGTCGGTGACGATCAGGTCGTGGATGTAGTACTTGGGCGATAACCAGTCGTACACGGTCACGACGACATTGCGCTCCACGCCATTCGGCCGCGGCGGCACCGAGGCGGGCAGCTCGCCGGCGCGGACGCGATCGGTCCACTCCGCCAGGCGGCGCACGTGCCCCCCGTCCGACGTGTTGAGGGTCCCGATGGTCCTGACCATGGTGCCGCCGCCTGGTCCGGACTGGAGCCGCCGCGTCCACGCCTCGACTGAGCTCCCGGACGTGCCCAAGGCCGCGGGAATCTCGCGCGTTGCCTTGTCGCCGAGCTGATGACAGTTGCCGCAGCCGTTCAACTGGACGGCGTTGAGCCACTGCTCCTGGCTCTTGAAGGCCACCGGCATGCCGTTACCGTCGGGGCCCGTGCCGGGAAACAGCCCCTTGTCCGGAATCTTGAGCATCGAGAACCAATAGATGGCGGGATAGTATTGCGCCGCCGCCGCCGCACTCGGCGCCAGCACCGCCGTCAGGGTCACGACCCGGCCGCGCGCGCTCTTGACCTTCGGCGAATCGACCAGCCCGTACCCGCGCACCCACAGGCTGTACGTGGCCTGCGGCAGGTCGGGGATCACGTAGCGTCCTTGATCGTCCGTTTTCCGCGATCACCCAGACGCCGGCTTCTGGTCCATTCTTGCTGGTGACCACCCCGCCGATGTCGTCGTTGTCGATCTGCACGGCGACTTGCGGGGCTTGCTGGGCATCCGGCCGGGTCGCCGGCCAGGCGGCCAGCAACAGGACGAGGCCGACCACCGCGGCACCCGAGTACAACGATCGTTTCGTTACCATATGTGCCTCCCGCCGTGCGGATCTCAACGACGCAGAACCGGGTTTGATGTCACCGCGAGCGCCCGGCGTCAGGCGCCGGCGGCGCGCACCAGGGTCTCGCGACCCGCCAGCATGTCGTCGAGCGTTCCGAAGGCCATCATGTAGTGGCCGCGGTAGCCCCCGCCCTCGATCCGCTCGAACATCCGCCTGAAGTCGATCGTGCCCTCGCCCGGGCGAAGGTGGTCCTCGTATCGACCGTGGTTGTCGGCCACACGCACCTCGCCGCAGCGCCCGAGATCCATGGCGTCGAGGAAGCCGTCGATGCCCTCGGGGACGAGATGCGCATGGTTGACCGTGAACGCCCAGCCGAGGTTCCGCGACTGGATACGACCGAAGTACTCACGACACTCCTCGAGATTGTGGGCGAGGTAACGGATCTCGGCGTGCTCCGGCTCCCGGTTGAGGTTCTCCAGGAGCAGGTGCGCGCCAGACCGCTCGGCGTGCGCCGCCGCGCGTTTAAGGCGCTGGAGGCTTGACGCGCGCCGCGCTGCGTAGTCGCCGGTGAAGTGGTAGCCCCCGTGGACGACGATCCACTCGGCGCCGAGGCGCCCCGCGAGGTCGATATAGGTCCGGAGGTATTGCTCGGCGGCCTCGGCCAGCAGCGGCGAGGTCTCCGCGACGTTGACCGCAGAGGCGGAGTGCAGGCCGAGGTGGATGCCGTGACGCTCGCAGGTGGCGCGCAGGGACGCCACGCGCGCGGCCGTCCACGAGGCGGGCGCGTTGGGATGGTCGGGCGCGCCCTCCAGGCAGGCGTCGACGTAATGAACGCGGTGGGCGGCCGCCCACGCGAGGCCGTCCTCCAGGCGCCTGCGCCCTCCGAGATCCACGCCGATCCGCTCGCGCAGCGTCATGGCTCGTCCCGTGATGGTGGCTAGCGCACTGCCAGCCCGGGCATCGCGAACTGCTGTTGATCGAGCTCCACCACCAACGCCTTCGACTGCGCCGGCGTGAGCGCCACCAACGGGGGACGGACCGCCGCCCAGTCCGCATCGCGGTCGTGGTGAGCGATGGCGGCCTTGAGCGCGGGGATCATCGGGAACTTCTGGAACACGGTGCGAATCACGTCCAGGCGCGCTTGCTGACCGTCGGCGTCGGCAGCGCGCCAGGTGTCGAACAGGCGCGCGATGAGCGCCGGGTGGACG
>QHSR01000022.1:0-19816 GCA_003221635.1 Candidatus Rokuibacteriota bacterium
AGCGGGGGCAGGTTGCGCTGGTAGATGCCCGGCACCTGGGACTCGAGCCCGACGAGGAGCCCCGCCGCCGCAACGTGGAACGGCTGATGGGACATCTCGAAGCACCACGCGGTGAGGCCGCGCGTCGTCGGCAGCTGCTGCTTGGACTCCACCTCGGCCCGCGAGACACCGCAGGCCTCCGCGAAGCGGATCAGCAGGTCGACGTGCTTGGTGCCGGACTCCTCCTCGATGATGTTCTCGAGCAGGAAGTCCCGCGCGTCCGGATCCGGGCACTGGCCATACACGGTGGCGCACCAGCGCGGGAACTGCGAGACGTACTGATGGTGCTGGGCCGCCCAGGCGCCGAGTTGGGCGCGCGTGAGCTCACCCTTCACCCACTTCTCGGTGAACGGGTTCAGGCGGCTGTGGCGGGCGCTGACGGCGGCCTCGAGTTGTGCGCGGAACTGACTCTTGCTCATGGGCTCCTCCCTCGGTGCGTCGAGCAGACGTTCGCCTCGCGCGCGGCCGGGCGGTCGAGGAACCTAATGACATATGACCGGGAGACAAGTCAAGCGAGGATGGAGCGGATGACGGGGCAGGCCGCGCGGGCCTAGAGCGCCGCGACGCGGTTGGGACCGAGCCCCTTCGCCTCGCCGAGCGCCCGCCTGGCCGCCGCGATCAGGTCGGCGGCGGACGCCGCGTCGGCGGGAAGGCCCGCGACGCCGAAGCTCGCCGTGACCGTCCCGTGGGCGAAGGGGTGGCTCTCGATGACCCCGCGGATCCGCTCGGAATAGGTGACGGCGCCGGCCTTCGGCGTATTGGCGAGGAGCGCCGCGAAGTCGTCACCGTCCAGGCGAGCGATGATCGTGAAGCTCCGGGAGTGCTTGAGGAGGAGGCGTGCCACCTCCCGGACCACCTCGTCGCCCAGGGCCGGGCCCTGATCCGCGTTGAGCTGCTTGACGTGATCGATGTTCAGGACGACGAGGGAGAGCGGGTGGCCGAACCGCGTGTGGCGTTTGACCTCCTCGTCGATCCGCAGGGTGAAATAGCGCCGGTTGTAGAGCTCGGTCAAGCCGTCCTTGACCGAGACGTCCTCGAGTCGAGCGTTGCGCACGGCGACCGCCGCCTGCGCCGCGAGCGCCCGGATCAGCTTCTCGTGGTCGGTCGAGCACCCCGACGATGCTGCCGGTCAAATCTTGCATGGGGGCGACGAGCACCGAACGCGTCGAATAGTCGCTGGCGGCGTCGAATCGCTGGTTGAACGCCCAGGCCCCCTGCGCGCCGACCGCATGCGCGTCGGCAACGTTCATGAGCTCGCCGGTCTGCGCGGCGTGCCCGGCGAGGCTCGGCTCGCTCAGCCGCAGGGGCTCGGCCTGGAGCCGCCGCTGCATCTCGAGCTTGCCGAGTTTCCGCTCGAGGAAGTCGTTCTGCACCACCGCGAACCGGAGGTGATCGCCCTCGCGCAGGAACAGCGTACCAGCCTCGGCCCGAGTGAATCGTCGCGCCACCTCGAGGATGCGCTCGAGCAGGGCGTACAGGTCGCGCTCGGTCGTGAGCGCGATGCCGATCTCGATGAGCTCGTCGAGGAGCTGTTCGCGGTCGACGACCGTCAGGGGGTTCACGGGACGGCCACCCGGTTGCGGCCCAGACGCTTGGCGTCGTAGAGGGCCCGGTCGGCGGCGACGATGAGATCGTCGATGGTCGTGGCGTCCGCGGGGAGGCTGGCGACGCCGAGGCTCACGGTGACCGGCGCGTGGGGGAAGAGGTGTTGCTCGATGATGTTGCGGATGCGCTCCGCATAGGTGAGGCCACCAGCCTGCGCGGTGTTCACCAGGATGATCGCGAACTCGTCGCCGCCGTACCGGGTGACGACGCTGAAGCTCCGCGAGTGCTTCACCAGGAGCCGAGAGACGTCGCGCAAGGCCTCGTCTCCGGCTCGGTGGCCGAACCGGTCGTTGATCTCCTTGAAGTGGTCCAGGTCGGCCAGGGCGAGCGAGAGCGGCTCGCCGAAACGACAGTGGCGCTTGAACTCCTCCTCCATCCGGACGGTGAAGTAACGCCGGTTGTACACGTCCGTCAGCGCGTCCTTGAAGGAGAGATCTTCGAGCCGGGCGTTGCGCAGGGCGACGGCGGCCTGCGCCGCGAGCGAGCGCACCAGCGCCTCGTACTGCGAGTCGAAGGGCACGACGCGTCCCCGTTCCAGGGCGTTGATCAGCTCGAGGACGCCGAGGATGTTGTGCGCCGGGTCCTGGAGGGGAACCACCAGAATCGACTGGGTGCGATAGTTGAGGCGCGTGTCGACACGGGAGTCGAAGGCGTACGGTCGGTCCGGCGGAATCATGTACGTGTCGTGCAGGTTGAGGATATCGCCCGTGAGCGCGACGTGCCCCGCCAGGCTCAGCTCCCGCAGACTCAGGGGCTCGGCCTGGAGGCGACTCTGCATCTCTTCCTGGCCCAGTTCCTTCGCGAGCTTGTCGTTCTGGACGACGGAAAAGCGGAGCATGTCACCTTCGCGGAGGAACAGGGTGCCGGCCTCCGCCTTGGTGAACCGACGGGCCTCCGTCAGGATCCGCTCGAGCAGGGTTCCCAGATCCTGTTCGCTGGTCAGAGTGATCCCGATCTGCACCAGCTCCCTGAACGCCTGGGTCAGATTCAACGCCGGTCCCCTCCAAGGGCTCAGAGTCAGAGTAGTACGCGATTATACTCAGCAAACACGGTGCCAGGATGACTTCGATGGAAGCCCTTGGCCAATAGCCTTAGAAATTAGCACGATCGATGGTTCGACTGACGGGTTTCGATATCGGTCTGGCGATTCCCTGAGCGTGTAAATTATTACCATTGACCAATTTTTTGCCGGGCTGACAACCTGCTGGGTGACTACGTGGCAGCGGTTGTTTCTGCGCGTGTCACTCTGGCGTCGATATCGAGAGGCAAGCCTCCAACTTCATCGCAACAGACTGAATCTCTTGGATAAAATACTGGATCCTTCCTGGCACAGCGGTTGCGTAACGGGCATCGGGAATGTGTCGATGACGCTGACCTTCAAGCGCCGCGAAATCAAGGATCTGCACCACCTCGGGACGCTCGTTGCCGAGAACGCTGACGCGATCGAGCCCGGTCTTCGGATCGTCGGATCGAATCTCAATCTCGGACGAGCCAGCGTGGAACTCGTCGCGATCGACAGCGCGCAGACGCCCGTCCTGATCACGCTGGGCCTCACCGCGGACGACGCGATGCTGCTACGGGCCCTCGAAGGGTACGCCTGGTGTCTCGAGTATCCCGAGTCAGTTCAGAAGCTCGTCCCCGCGACGACTCAGCCCGAGTGGCCCCCGCGGGTCGTGTTCGTGGCCGAGCGGCTGCTGGAGTCGTTCGTGAGGAAGATGCGACTGCTCAGGTTCTCGGCGGTCGACTTCTTCGAGTTTCGCTACGTCGAGGCCAACGGCGCGACGGGCTTCTATCTGGACCGCGTCGACTGGGACCGGGCGGGATCGAGCGCTCCCGAGATCGTCGAACGGCCCGAGCGCCTCGTTCGTCAGATCGTCGAGCAACCGGTCGTGGAGGAGTCGGTCGTCGCGCGCCATGAACCGAAGCTCGTGCCGGTGGAGGCGCTGGAGGTCGTGGTACACGCCGATCTGGAAGTCGCGCCGCGCGAGGAGCCGAAGGTCGTGATGCTCCACGAGCCGAAGGCCGCCCCGAGGCTCATCGAGCCCGCCGAAGCCACGGAGCGGCAGCCGGTCGTGCTCAAGGGCCTGAGTACACCCACCGAGCACCCACGAGGGCGCAGGCCGCGCGAGCTGCCCCACATCCCAGTCGCGGGCGAGCAGACGACGAAGCCCCCGCGCGAGATCGTCGTGCCGCCGCCGGCGCCGGCCGCGGCCCGCGCGTCGCACGCCGACACGAAACCAGGGCCCACCGTCGATCGCCGCGTCGGCCTTCAGGGGCTCGATCTCCAGAAGAGCGATCTGGCCAAGAGCGCTCTGGCCAAGAACGGCGGGTCGAGGAGCGATCTCGCGAAAGCCGATGCGCCCAAGACCGACGGCGCCAAGGGCGACCTCGCGCCGACCTGGCGGAAGTTCCTCGACAAGCTGACGGGTACGTTCGACGCACGGCCGTCACCACAGCCGACGACGCCACGGGCGAGCGTGCCGCCCGCATCGGAGGCGTCGCTCGTTATCCAACCTCTCGCGGCCGACCTCAAGATCACCCCGAACGAGGTGGCCCCCGACGAGGCCCTCGACGCGTCTCACGACGCGATCGGGGAGCTGACGGACAAGCAGCGGAGCATCCTCACGGGGCTCACCCTACCGGACAACGGCGAGCTCGCGCCCCAGTGGCGGAAGTTCCTCGACCACCCAGCGCTCGACGAGGCGAAGATCGCAGTCGTGCGCGGCTATCTGCAGCGTGAGTTCCCGATGTGCGCGGTCTACGATTTCTATGATTTCCAGCGCAACGCGCAGGTCTTTCAGCTCCAGGACAACCAGGGCAAGGTCACGCAGCTGATCACGATGACCGCGGAGTTCTTCGACACCCACCGGGATCTCGAGATCCGCGCGTGGATCGAGAAGCACCGGCTCGCGCACGCGATGCGGCAGGCGGGGCAGGCGGGCGTACTGGTCTCGCAGGCCGGGCTCCAGATCGAACGCCGCTAGACAATCCGACGGGGCGTCTGACCGAACGCCGGCGCTCGAACGGCCATTATCCCGAGGCGCCGGCCCAGCGCCAGAACAGCGTCCGCTCGGGCGAGATCCGAATGACGGTCGCGGTCTCCCGGTCGAGCCCCAGCGCCCGATATTGGGCGTACTTGTCCCGGAGCATATCGACGGCGCCCGCTCGCTCGGGGCCATCCGTGAGAATGTCGGCGCGTCCCTGGACGATCACCCAGCAGAGCCGCGTCCACTCTTCGTCGTAGCGGTCGACCACCAGCGATACGCGCGGGTTCTCCGCGATATTGCGGACACGCCGGAGCCCACTCGCCGGGATGCGCTTGGGCTTGGTGTCGATCGCGGAGAAGCACGCTTGCCCGTCGAAGACGTAGCACACCGGCACGACGAGCGGCTGACCCGCCCGGTCCGCCGTGCCGAGCCGCGCGACCCGGCTGTCGCGCAAGAGCTCGGCCGCGAACACGGGAAGGTCGACGCTCACTGGATCAGCTTCGCGTACTGGTCCAGTAGGGGCAGCACGGCGTCGCGGCCCTCCGACGGCAACCGCAGGATGGCGCGCGTGATCCCCGCGTTGGCGTAGGCGTCGAGCGTGGGACGCTCCGCCTTCGCCGCGAACACCGACACCGAGATCGTCGCGGGATCCCGACCCGCGGTCGCCGCGCGCGCCCTCAGGTCGGCGAGGCCTGGCAGGATCGCCTCGGCGTTGCGCCCGCGCGGGAACCAGCCGTCGCAGAACTCCACAACCCGCTGGAGGGTGTGAACGCTCTCGCCGCCCAGCAGCACTGGCGGGTGCGGCTTCTGGGCCGGCTTCGGGTACGACCAGATCGGGTCGAAGCTGACATACTCGCCGTGGAACTCGGCTGCCTCGTTCGTCCAGATCGCCTTCATCGCGAGGATCCGTTCCCGGAGCAGCCGGAAGCGCGTCTTGAAGACCGTGCCGTGATTTTCCATCTCTTCCGCATTCCAGCCCGCGCCGATGCCGAACAGGAACCGTCCGTTCGAGAGCAGATCGAGGCTCGCGATCGTCTTCGCGAGGGTGATCGGGTCGTGCTCGATGACGAGGCAGATGCCGGTGCCGACCTTGAGCCGGCGCGTCACGGCCGCGGCGGCGGCGAGCCCGACGAAGGGGTCCAGCGTGTGCGAGTACTCCTTTGGCAGCGGGCCGCCACCCGCGAACGGCGACCGCCGGCTCGCCGGAATGTGGGTGTGCTCGGTCACGAACAAGGACTCGAACCCGCGCTCCTCCGCGGCCCGCGCCAGCTCGTCGATTCGGATCGAGTAGTCCGTCGGAAAGATGAAGACTCCGTAGTGCATGAATTCTCCTTTTGAGGGCCAGGTGGTCGAAGCGGTCGAGCCTCACGTGAAGATGGATTCGGGCAGGAACGCCGAGACGATCCAGTTGGGCGCATCGACGATCTCGCTGATCTTGAGGTCGACAGCCACGCTGCAGAGGATGTAGGCCTCCTCGCGGCTGAGCCCGCGTTCGGTCACGAGGTGGTCGATCATGTAGCGAATCGCCTGCTGCGCGCCGGCGAAGAGGTCGGGGCCGTGCGCGGTCGTCGCGAAGCACGGCCCGCGATCCGTCGCCGAGGCGAGTGGGCCCCGCGTCCGGAACTGCGGCTCCTTCTGCTCGCGTCCGGACGCGAGCCCGAAGCGGAGCGCGACCTGCCCCATCATCTCGACCGCCGTGACGCACACCTCGCCGTCGCCCTGCGCGGCGTGCGCGTCGCCGACGCTGAACAGGGCGCCGTCCACCCAGACCGGAAGAAAGAGCGTCGTTCCGGCGGTGAGCTGCTTGACGTCCATGTTGCCGCCGTTCTTCCGGGGCGGCATCGTGCTGTGGGATCCGGGCTCGTCCAGGGCGACCCCCATCACGCCCGGGAACGGTGCCGTCGGCACGGCGATGCGTCCTCCCATGCGCGCATGCGTGCCGTCGGTGAGGTCCCAGATCGTCAAATGCGGCTTCGAGAACTCGGCCTCCGGCAGGAGACCTCGTCCCGGACGAATGGCCGTCCAGCCGAACGCGGCGGCGGGCTTGACGTCCAGGATCTCGACCGTCAGCACGTCGCCGCCTCGCGCGCCCCTGACACTGACCGGTCCGGTCAGGGGGTGGCCGCGGAACGGGCCGCGCGCGAGAACGTCGGCGTGCGTCGAGGACGGTGCGTAGTAGCCATCGGCGGCGTCGCGCGTGTCGAACACGACCGTGTCGCCCGGGTCGATCACGAGCCGCGGCGGCAGCGCGTTGTTCCACTCGCGATGAACCGCGCTCCGGTCGAGGTGGTGCATGATCGTCATCGCGTCAGGATCCTCCCCTCACGCCGCCACGCCACGGCGGGTCGTGGGCGACAGTCTACCGTGGATCGGACGACGGCCTCCAGGTGAGCGTCCGGCACATCGAGCGGCCGGCCGCATCGTGGCGCCCGGCGCGCGCCCAGTGGGCGAGTGTAGCACTCTTGACTTCGCGCGGGTTTGGCCCGACAGTTTTTCGCGCGACGTCCTCCCCGAGGCGCGACCATAGACATGGAGATCAAGCCCCTTCGCGGCTACCGATACGCCGGCGACATGACGCGCGACCTCTCCACGGTCGTCGCGCCGCCGTACGATCAGATCAGCGCCGAGACCCAGGACCGCCTCTACGCGCTCAGCCCGCACAACATCGTTCGCGTGACGTACCCGAAAGACGCGGCGGACAAGTACCGTCGGGCGCGCGACGTGCTCGACGGCTGGCTGGGCGAAGGCGTATGGCGGCGCGACGAGCGGCCCGCGATCTACCCGTACGACCAGACCTTCTCCGTCGCCGGCCAGTCCGTGACCCGGACGGGCTTCGTCGCGCTCGGCCAGGTGACCGACTACGCCCGCGGCGTCGTGCTACCGCACGAGCGCACGCACGCCGGGCCGAAGCGAGACCGGATGGAGCTGCTCGAGGCGACGGGCGCCGACACCGGGCTGCTCTTCATGCTGGCGAGCGATCCGGACGGCGAGCTCCGGCGCGCGACGGCGCCCGTCGGCGAGCCGATCGCCGAGGCGCGCGACCTCAAGGGAGAGCGGCACCGTCTCTGGCGGACGACGGACGAGGCGGCGATCGCGCGCGCGCAGGCGCTGATGGCCGCGCGCCGGGTGATCATCGCCGACGGCCACCACCGGTACGAGACCGCGGTGGCGTACGCGGGGCGCCATCCGGGGGCCGCCGACAAGCTCATGGCGGTTTTCGCGCTCGAGGCGCCGGGGCTCACCATTCTCCCGAACCACCGCCTCGTTCACAGCGTTCAAGGCTTCGACTTCGACGACCTCATGCAGGCGGCGGCCCGCTGGTTCAACGTGGCCCCGCTGGCTGACCCGCTGGCGGTTCAGCTCGAGAACCGCACGATCGGCGTCGTCAGCGGCTCGGACGCCGCGCTGCTGAGGCTTAAGCCCGATGAGTTCGAGCGAATCGCGTGGCCCGAGGGGACATCGCCGGCCTGGCGGGGGCTCGCCGTGTCGATTCTCCACGAGGGTCTGCTCCGCCCGCTGCTCGGCATCAGCGCCGCCTCGCTCGACGCAAAGACGCACGTGGACTACACGGCCGACCGGGCCGAGGCGGTCGAGCTGGCCCGCGCCGGCAAGTGTCAGGCCGCGTTCCTGATCGCCGCGACCACGCCCGAAGAGCTTCAGGCCGTCGTGCGTGGCGGCGAGCGGCTGCCGCAGAAATCGACCCACTTCTACCCCAAGCTGCTGGACGGGCTCGTGTTCCATCGCCTCGGCGAATGAGATGGCGGCCGACGCCCCGATGACGCTCCGCTACACCGGCGCGAGCGTGAAGCGACTCGAGGACCCGCGGCTCCTGACCGGTCGTGCGCGATACCTCGACGACCTGGTGCTCCCGAAGATGCTCGCCGTGAGTTTTGTTCGGAGCCCGCACGCGCACGTGAGGATCGGCCGCATCGACGCGACGGCGGCCCGGGCGCTTCCGGGCGTTGTCGCCGTCGTCACCGGCGACCAATTGCGGGCGGAGACGAAGCCGCTCGCGCCGCGCCTCGAGGGCGGCGGGTTCACGCCGACGGCATGGCCCGCGCTGGCCGACGGTGTGGCGCGCTTCTACGGGGAAGCGGTGGCCGCCGTCGTCGCCTCGAGCGCGTACGTCGCGGCCGACGCGCGCGAGCTGATCTCGGTCGAGTGGGAGCCGCTGACGGCCGTCGCAACGCTGGACGCGGCGCTCGCGGCGAAGGGGGTCCTGTTCCACCGACGTCACCGCGAGGGCGATGTCGACGGAGCCTTCGCGCGGGCGGCGATCGTGGTAGAAGAGACGTTCGGGCACGACCGCTGCGCGCCCTCGCCGCTGGAGCCGCGCGGCCTGGTCGCCGATTGGGACGGCGAGACGCTGACGATCTGGTCGCCGAGCCAGTGCCCGTCGATCATGTGCACGGCGCTGGCGACGGCCCTCGATCTCCCGGAGACGCGCGTTCGGATCGTGACGCCCGACGTGGGCGGAGGCTTCGGGCTCAAGATGCAGGTCTTCCCCGAGGACGTCGCGGTGGCGGCGCTCGCGCGAAGGCTCGGACGTCCGATGAAATGGGTCGAGGAGCGCCGCGAGAACCTCGCGGCTGCGTCCCAGGCGCGTGAGCAGCGCACGACGGTCCAGGTGGCCGCCGCGGCCGATGGCACGCTGCTCGCCCTGAGGGCGAGGGTCGTGTCCGACGCGGGTGCCTATCACGCGTACCCGACCACCGGCGCCCTCGAGCCGTTGGGGACGGCGAGCATCCTGCCGGGCCCCTACCGGACGCCTGCGTACGAGTACGAGACGCTGGCGCTGGCGACCCACAAGCCACCGCTCGGCGCCTATCGCGGCGTCGGCATGACCATGGGCGCGTTCGTGATCGAGCGCCTGCTCGACCTGGTGGCAGCACGCGCGGCCCTCGACCCGGCCGAGGTGCGGCGGCGCAACCTCATCCCGCGGGAGGCATACCCGTTCACGTCGGCGACCGGCCTGACCTACGACAGCGGTGATTTTCCGAAGGCCCTCGAGCAGGTCCTGGCCGCGGTCGAATACGAGACGCTGCGACGTGAGCAGCAAGCGGCGCGCGCGGCCGGGCGCCTCGTCGGCATCGGCATCGCGTGCTACACGGAGTACACGGGGATGGGGTCGACGGTCTTTCGCCTTCGCGGAATGACCGAGGTGCCGGGCATCGAATCGGCGACGGTCACGGTGGATCCGGACGGGACCGCCAGGTGCGCCGTGAGCTTCCCCACGCAGGGCCAGGGACACGCGACCACGATCGCCCAGATCGTCGCCGATCGTCTGGGCCTGACGCTCGAGAGTGTCCGCCTGCAGCCCTGCGACACCGCGGGCTCGCCGCGCGGCAGCGGCACCTTCGCGAGCCGAGGGACGGTCGCGATGCTCGGCAGCGCGGGCGCCGCCGCCGACGTGGTCGCGGCGAAGATTCGTGCGTTCGCGGCCCATCGCCTGGAAGCGAGCGCTGCCGACGTGGTTCTCGAATCCGGCCGCGCCTGGGTGCGCGGCTTTCCCGAGCGCGCCGTCGGCGTGGCCGAGATCGCGCGGATCGCGTATTCGCCGCCCCTCGGCGGCCTGCCGAGCGGTCTCGGGCCCGGCCTCGACGCGACCGTCTACTTCGACCCGCCCGGACCGACCTTCTCGGGCGCGGTCCACGTCGCGGTGGTCGAGATCGACCCTGACACCGGTCGCGTCGCCGTCAAGCGCTATGCGATCGTCGAGGACTGCGGAACCGTGATCAACCCCATGATCGTGGAGGGCCAGATCCACGGCGCCGTCGCGCAAGGCATCGGGGAGGCCCTACTCGAAGGCGTCGTCTACGACGAAAACGGCCAGCTGCTCACCGCGACGCTGATGGAGTACGCGCTGCCCAAGGCCGCCGATTTCCCCAGGCCCGAGATCGGGCATCTCGAGACGCCGTCGCCCCTCATGCCCGGAGGCGTCAAGGGCATGGGCGAGGGAGGGACGATCGGCGCCCCCGCGGCGATCGCCAATGCGGTTGCCGACGCCGTGCGCCATCGTGGCGCGCGGATCACGAAGCTGCCGATTCATCCGGAGTCGCTGCTCGGGCGCGCCGAGGCGCGCTCTTACCCGCCGTCATGAGGACCTAGAAATGGGAAAACAGGACATCGACATCGCCCGTGCGGTAAAGCTCCAGCCGATCCAGGCGATCGGCGAGGCGGTCGGGCTGAATGGCGGCGACCTCGAGCCGTACGGAAGCTACAAGGCGAAGATCCGCTGGGAGGCGATCGAGCGCGCGAGCAGCCGGCCGGACGGCGCGCTCGTGCTCGTGACGGCGATGACGCCGACGCCGGCCGGGGAGGGCAAGTCGACGACCACGATCGGGCTCGCCGACGGGCTGCGGCGACTCGGCAAGCGCGCGATCGTCGCGATGCGCGAGCCGTCGCTGGGTCCCGTCTTCGGCGTCAAGGGGGGCGGAACCGGCGGGGGCCACACGCAGGTCGCGCCGATGGAGGACATCAACCTTCACTTCACCGGCGACATGCACGCGATCGGCGCCGCGCACAATCTCCTGACGGCGATGCTCGACAACCACATCGCCCAGGGCAACGCGCTCGGGCTCGATTCCCGGCGGATCCTCTGGCAGCGGGTCCTCGACATGAACGACCGCGCCCTCCGCCGTGTCATCGTGGGCCTGGGCGGGCCGGCGCACGGCGTACCGCGCGAGACGGGCTTCGACATCACCGTCGCCTCGGAGATCATGGCGATCCTCTGCCTGGCCCGCGACCTCCAGGACTTCAAGGCGCGCGTCGAGCGCGTGGTGGTCGCCGACCGGGGCGAGGGCGCCCTGGTCACGGCGCGCGAGCTTCGGGCGGCGGGCGCGATGGCCGTCCTCATGAAGGACGCGATCAAGCCCAACCTCGTTCAGACCCTCGAGGCCACGCCCGCGCTCGTCCACGGCGGGCCGTTCGGCAACATCGCCCACGGGTGCAATAGCCTCATCGCCACGCGGCTGGCGCTCAAGCTCGGAGAGATCGTGGTCACCGAGGCCGGCTTCGCCAGCGACCTCGGCGCCGAGAAGTTCGTGAACATCAAGTGTCGTACCGGGGGACTGGTGCCTTCGGCAGCCGTCATCGTCGTCACGACGCGGGCGCTCGCGCTGCACGGCGAGGAGAACCTCGCCAAGCACGTCGAGAACGTGCGCCTCTACGGGCTGCCGCCGGTCGTCGCGCTGAACCGGTTCACCGACGACACCGACGACAAGGTGAGCACGGTGCTGTCCACGTGTCGGACGCTCGGGGTGCCCTGCGGCGTGTCGCGCGGCTGGGAGCTCGGCGGTGCCGGCGTGACCGACCTCGCCGGCACGGTCCTCGACGCGATCCGCTCCGGCGACCGCTCGAGCTTCCGGTATCTCTATCCCGATGAGCTAGGCCTTGCCGCGAAGATCGAAACGATCGCCACGCGCGTCTACGGCGCCGACGGAGTGGCGTTTGCGCCGGCAGCCGCCGCGAAGCTGGCGCGCTTCGAAGCGCTGGGCTACGGTCGTCTGCCGGTGTGCGTCGCGAAGACGCAGAACTCTCTCAGCGACGATCCGAAGCGGCCTGGCCGGCCCCGCGGGTTCACGGTCACGGTCCGTGATGTCAAGCTCTCCGCCGGCGCCGGCTTCGTGGTCGCCTACGCGGGTGACATCCTGACGATGCCCGGCCTTCCGAAGGTGCCCGGCGCCGAAGGCATCGACATCGACGGGAACGGCAACATCGTCGGGCTCTTCTGAGGAACCATTCCGAGCCTGTGCTAGTATCCGTCAGAAGGCGATGCTCGCAGTCCTTTCCCGGACCGGCAGCTCACGACCCAACCCGGCGCGGGGCCCCGCGAGGCTTTTCTCGCTCGGCGCGGACGCGGCGGCGGTGTGACGTCGTGGACGGGGCGTCCGAGGGGCCCGTCGATCTCGCGGTGGCGCTGCGCTGGCTCGGCGGCGACCAGCTGCTGCTCCGGGAGCTGGTCGGAATCTTCGTCGACGACGGGCCGAAGCGGCTCGAGACGCTGCGCGCGGCGATGACGGCGGCCGACATCCAGCAGCTCGGGCAGGTCGCGCACAGCCTGAAGGGCTCGGCGGCGATCCTGGGAGCCGCGCGACTTCAGGAATCGGCCATGGCGCTGGAAGAGGCGGCCCACGCCGGGCGCGCCGAGAATGGCGTTGACCTCGTCGGGCAGCTCGCGCGCGAGATCGAGCGGGTGATCGCCTTCTTCGCCGATCCCGCTTGGCAGGAGCGGCTGGGCGTCGAGCCGGCGCCGTGAGGGTGCTGATCGTCGACGATGAGCCGGTCGTCCGGCGCCTGCAGGAAGCCTCCCTGACGGGCTGGGGTTACCAGGCCATCACGGCGTCCAGCGGCGAGCAGGCTTGGGAGATCTTCCAGCAGGACGATCCGCCCTCGCTCGCCATCCTTGACTGGACGATGCCGGGTATGGACGGCCTCGAGCTGTGCACGAGGATCCGCTCGATGGGCCGCGAGCCAAAGCCCTACCTCATCTTCGTGACGGCCAAGGCCCGCACCCAGGACATCGTGACCGGGCTCGGGGCGGGCGCCGACGACTACATCGTGAAGCCCTTCGAGCGGGAGGAGCTGCGCGCGCGCGTTCAGGTCGGCTTCCGCATGCTGGAGCTCCAGGCGGCGCTGGCCGATCGGGTGCGAGAGCTCGAGGAGGCCCTCGCGCGGGTGAAGCAGCTCCAGGGACTGCTCCCGATCTGCTCGTACTGCAAGAAGGTCCGCGACGACCAGAACTACTGGCAGCAGGTCGAAACCTACATCGAGGGTCACTCCGACGCCCAGTTCACGCACGGGATCTGTCCGGAGTGCCGGCAGAAGTACGTCGAGCCCGAGCTGGAGCGGCTGCGCCGGATCAGAGAAGGCAGGCCTCCTGAGTCATGATCGCGCTGCGTCGGGCCGAGGCGCGCGGGCACTTCGATTTCGGCTGGCTCGACACCTTCCACACGTTTTCGTTCGGGGAGTACTACGACCCGAACCAGATGGGGTTCCGCACGCTGCGCGTCATCAACGAGGACCGCGTCCAGCCCGGTCGCGGGTTTCCGACCCACGGGCACCGGGATATGGAGATCGTCACCTACGTGCTCGAGGGTGCGCTCCAGCACCGGGACAATCTCGGAAACGGCTCCGTCATCCGGCCCGGCGAAGTCCAGCGCATGAGCGCCGGGACCGGGGTGACCCATAGCGAATTCAACGCCTCCGCGAGCGAGCTCGTGCATTTTCTCCAGATCTGGATCGTCCCGGACCGACGCGGACTCCCGCCCGGCTACGAGCAGAAGACGATGTCCGATGCGGACAAGCGTGGCATGCTCCGCCTGATCGCGGGCCCCCGCGGCAGCCCCTCCGTCGTGACCATCCATCAGGACGCGCGTCTCTACTCGGTGCTCCTCGAGCGCGACCACGAGGTCGTGCACGAGCTCAGCCCGGAGCGCCATGCGTGGGTGCAGGTGGCGCGCGGCGCCGTGACGCTCGACGGCCAGCCCCTGTGGCAAAGCGACGGCGCCGCCGTCAGTGCGCAGCCCTCGCTCAGGCTCATCGGACTCGAGCCCGCGGAAGTGCTGGTCTTCGACCTCGCCTGATTGAGGATCGGGGGAAGCGAGCGCCGCTAACGGATCGGAGTGCGGACGGCAGGCGTCACTACGTTCGCAGTATTCGTCGAAGGCTGACCCACGAAGCTCGCGCGTACCGACCGCTCGCCGTTCAGCGCCAACGTGCAGGTCGTTTCCGAAACGGCATCGCAGCCGTCCCAACCGGTGAAGATGGAGCCGAAGGCGGGCGTCGCAGTCAAGGTCACGCTCGTCCCACTGAGGTACGGCCCAGAACAATTCGAGCCGCAGTCGATCCCGCGAGGGCTGGACGTCACCGTACCGCTGCCGAAAGTCACGAGCCCTACGCCAGGGCTTGATTTGTCCACGGCAAGCGTGACGTGCGGCGTCGGGCGGGCAAACACACCGCCGCCCCCAGTGCCCCCGTACACCCCCGTGGGGTTGAGGACGAGAGCAGCGACAGAGAGATTCGTAAGGCCGGAATTGAAGTCGCTCCACGTCATGCCGTCGTCGGTGCTCCTGAAGACTCCGCTGTCAGAAGTACCCGCATAGATGGTTGTCGGCGTTTCAGGGTCGATAGCCACGGCGAGCGTGAGGCGGGGATTGACGGCGACCCAGCTACTGCCGCCGTCGGTGCTCTTGTAGACGCCAGGGGAAACTTCCGGGCCCCCGCCAGAGCACGCCCATTGGCTGCTGCTGGCGTAGAGAGTAGTCGGCGTTTGTGGGTCGATGGCCACGGCCGAGATCGAGCGGTCGCGTGGGCCGAGCTCGATCCAACTGTTGCCGCCGTCCGTGCTCTTGAACACACCGCGACAGATGTCGGGGTAGTTGTACCCGGTACCGGCGTAGAGAGTGTTCGGATTCTGAGGATCGATGGCCATGGACCACACATTGCGAGCTGTCAGTCCGGTATTGGCGGCACTCCATGTCGCGCCGCCGTCGAGGCTCCTGAAGACGCCGTCGCTCGTGGCCGTGCCGGCGTAGAGGATGTTTGAGTTGTACGGATCAATCACCAGCGAACTGACTGCAATTCCAGCCAGACCCACCAGGTTCCAGCTCTTGCCACTATCCGTGCTCTTGAAGACGCCGCGCTCGCCCGAGGAGGCATAGCCACCCGCGTAAAGGACGGTCGCGGTCCGAGGATCGATCGCCAGAGCGGAGCCGAATAGTCCGGTGTTGAGGGCGCTCCAGGTGTCGCCGCCATCGGTACTCTGGTGGACACCGTTATTCGTAACGGCGTAGAGGGTGGTTGGGCTTTGGGGGTCGATGGCCACGGAAGAGACAGTGGTGTTGATCAAGCCGCTGTTCACAGCGGCCCAGCTGCCACCCCCGTCCATGCTCTTGAAAACGCCTGGGCCCTGGAAGCCGGTGTAGAGCGTGGCTGGGCTTTGAGGGTCAATCGCCACGGAAAGGACGGAGCGAATGCCGCCGTTCAAGCCATTGTTCACGGCGCTCCAGTTACCGCCACCATCTGCGCTCTTGAAGACGCCGGTCGTCGTGCCGGCGTAGAGGGTCGAAGGCGTCTGGGGGTCGATGGCGAGGCGAAAGACGCGAGCGTTGGTCAGGCCGGTGTTGACGGTGTTCCAGCTTCCGCCCCCGTCGAGGCTTTTGTAGATGCTGCGATCACTCGGGTTGCTTGCGTAGAGAGTCGTCGGCGTGTGGGGATCGATCGCGATGGCCGGGATGTTCGAGCCAGTCCCGTAAAGTCCGGAGAGACCGCTCCAGGACGCGCCGCCATCTACACTCTTGTAGGCGCCATCAAAAGTGCCCGCGTATAGCGTGGTTGGAGTCTGAGGGTCGATTGCGAGGGTGACCACAACCCCGTAGCGGATGCCCCGCAGGCCGCCGTCGGCTCGGCTCCAATTGCTACCACCGTCGGTACTCTTGTAGATACCGTCTGCGCTTGCGTAGAGTGTGGTCGGCTTCGAAGGGTCGACGGCCAGAGCCCGGATATAGGTGCTGGGTAGACTGCTGCCGACGGCACTCCAGCTTCTGCTTCCGTCGGTGCTCCTGAAGAGGCCAGCCCCGGTTGCCGTGTACAAGGTGGCAGGCTGTTGCGGATCGATGGCTAGGGCGAACACATAGCGATTGGTCAACCCGCTGCTGGCATCGCCCCAACTGATTCCGCCGTTTTCGCTCTTGAAGACGCCGTCCCCGGTGCCCGCGTACACAACCGCAGATTCCTGGGGATCGACGGCCAGCGCGTACACGCTCCCTCCGTCTGGCCCGTTGCTCCTCCACGCGTCGCCCACGTCGCCGACCGCCGGAACGCCAGATAGCCAGACGAGGACCGGCACGATCAACAGGGGGAGCGATCTCATGTCGCCAAATCCTGCACCCCATCGCCGTTGAAGTCGGCCACTGCGATCAGGATCGCCGAGCGCATCCCCGCTGCGGTGCTTAGCGATTTGCGCTTTCACCTGCTTCTTCCGCAGGACCGACGCTACTCGGGCTCCAGGTCTGTGTGAAATCGGGTGTTCCCCCCGATGAGACCCGGGGAAATACACGTCCACGCCATAGGGGTCTCTTCCTGAGTGGGAACTGGGCGGAAGGCACCGACTGCCGAGAGGCGTGCAGCGCGGGCGCGTATAATAACGCCTCTTGATGAACCCCACCTCGTGGAAGCGGAGCGCGTAGAAGCGGACCGTCTCCTCCGGGTTCTATTGCCGCCATTGCCGGTAGCCAACTCCACGCGACCCGCTCCGGCTCGATCGCGCAGATTGTTGGCAGCCTTCAAGAGCGCCCGGAGGACGCGCTTCGTGGCCACCGGGGAGGTGCGTACGAACTCCCGGCTTGCGGTGACCATACAGCAGAAGTATTGGGACCACGGCCGGTCGGTGACGGTGTTCACCAACACGCGGCCTATCTTCTTCGCGCGCAGCTCCTGGTCTTCGCCGGATCCTCGGTCGACAACGCGATGTGTTTGATCCGTGCCAATTGCCCTTTCCTTTCTCCCCGGTCGGAACGTTCGCGTCTCTGGCCTATCGCCTGGGCCCAAGGTTCTCGCACACCCCCGGGTGGGCCGTCAAGCGCACGCGAGTCGCCG
The DNA here is from genome assembly GCA_003221635.1 of Candidatus Rokuibacteriota bacterium. GTDB lineage: Bacteria > Methylomirabilota > Methylomirabilia > Rokubacteriales > CSP1-6 > AR31. The sequence continues at coordinate 17,229 of QHSR01000022.1, forward strand.
CTCACGCGGCGCCATACGCTCACGCCGCGCGATAGAAGGTGAGGATCAGCCCGAAGAGACAGAGGGCGGGCCACGGCACTTTATGTCTCTTACGCTCTCTATGACGGGCGCAGCACGGGTTCGCGCCAGGTCTCCGGCCCCCTACAGGTTCGCCTGGAAATCGACGTCGTCGCGAACCTTGCGGTATATCTGCAAGCGATTCCGCTGGCTCTCGGCTACGATGCGGCGACGTAGATCTGCTAGCGCGGGGTGAGGATCGTTTCCGGCGAGCGGGGGCTCGTCCGTAGCCGGGTTCTCGCGGATTCCCGGGCGGCGGCCATCGCCTGCCGGGCGACGATGCTCAGGCAACGCCCCAGGCTCAACGGGCGGCTGACGACGCTGAGTCGGCCCTGCTTGATCGCGGTCAGCACCGACTCGACGGACCGCTCGGCCTCGATGAGGGAGAACGTCGTCCCGAACTGCTCGTCGAGGTGGCTGTCGGACGTTCCGAGCAGGGGCAGGCCCACGGCCCTGGCCAGCTTGACCGCCCCGCGGTTGAAGTCCAGCCGGGGCGTATAGAAGTGACTGAACTCGATCGCGTCGAACAGATCGATCTCCTGCCATAGCCGCTCCCGAAGACAATAAGACGCCGGGAACAACGGGTGCGGCGCGGCGATGAGCCACTCGGGCGTCCGGTAGCGGCGAAGGTCGGCGAAGGTCCGGAGCTTGTCCGCTGCGACGTCCGCGTTGTAGACGAGCACGTGTCGGCCCTCGACGGTGGCCTCCACGCCGGGGATCAAGAGAATATCGTGGTCGCGCGCGTAGGCGGCCAGGTCGTCGCTGAAGGTGATCGCGTCGTGGTTGGTGATGCTGAGCACGCGGTAGCCCTCGCGGGCCGCCCGCGCGATCATCTCACGGGCGCTATAGGCGATCGAGGGCTCGGCCTCCTGGGTGTGGACGTGCAGGTCGGCGCGAAGCCGTGCGTTCATGCCGCTACCACCCGGGCGTGACGGCCTCCAACCCAGATCATCGTGCAGTTTCCGGAGCAAGGGCGATACCAAGCGGCAGGGTGAGCCGAACTCCGCGTCTTTCTTGAGATCGCCCACTGGGCGATCCCGCCTGGCGGCGGGCGCTGTGGCCTAAATTCTACCGTGTGGCCTAGATTCTATCCGTGTGGCGGAGCAGACTTCATCGCTTGACCTGGATCACTGTCCGCCCGGGTGTCAAAGAACTTGCCACCTGCTGTGCCAGTTACTCAATGGGTAGTGAGAGGTCTCGTAGTGAAATCAATGGTTTCCGGATATTCCCCGGCCTGGCAGGTCGATTGCTCAGAGGATTACAATGAGGCGGGAACATGAAGATTCTCGAGCGGATGATCGGGCGGTGGCGGTCGCGACGGCCACGGTGCGCTTTGGCTCTGGCCGGCGGCGGGGTGATCGGAGGCATGTACGAGGTCGGCGTGATCGCCGCAATCGAGGAACGCCTCAACGGCGGTGGTTGCTTCGACATCTACGTGGGCTGTAGCGCGGGATCCGTCGTGGCGTCGTTGCTCGCCAACGGCGTTCGCGCCTCCGAGATCCATCAGGTCATCGACCAGGACCTCGAGCACCCGCTGAACTTTCGGCGGGGCGCCGTCTACGCCTCGAACTCGTTCCGTCACGCGGCAGGCCGGTTCGGCCGCCTCCTCTGGGCCGTCGGCAAGAACGCGATGACCGGCATGCGCGAGTCGGTTCCCGACATGCTCGCCGCCGCGGAGCGCGACTTGCCCGCCGGGTTCTTCTCGCTGGGGGCGCTCGAGCGCTACATGCGCGAGACGTTCGCCGCGTTCGGGCTCCAGAACTCCTTCACGGCGCTCGAGCGCGTGCTCCTGATCCCGGCGATCGACCTCGACCGGGCGCAGCGCGTCGTGTTCGGTCGCAACGGGCTCCAGGACGTGCTGATCAGCGAGGCGGTCGCGGCGTCTTCGGCGATTCCCGGATTTTTCGAGCCCTACACCTTGCGCGGGCGTGACTACGTGGACGGCGGAGTGGGCTTCAGCGGCCACGCGGACCTCGCAGCCGAGGCGGGCGCGGACGTCGTGCTCGTCGTGAACCCGCTGGTGCCGAGCCCCGACAGCGGCGTCGTCCCCCTGCGCAATCGCGGTCTCTACACGATCATGGAGCAGGCCGGGCGCATCTACAGTCAGAACCTCCTGCAACTCGGTCTGTCGGCGCTACGGATAAAGCACCCGAGGACCGAGTTTCACCTGATCCAGCCCGGACGAGAGGACACCCCTCTCTTCGGACCGTCGATGGGCTTCGAGGCGAGCCGGGCCGCGCTCCGCTACGGATACGGGTCCACGAAGGAATGGCTCGAGGGCCAGGGTGTGCCGCTGCTGCGCCGGCTGCAAGGGGTGCCTCAGCCGGTTTGGTGACATCGGCTACTCGACGACCCCCTTCCGCTTCAGCCCCGCGATCTCGGCGGCCGTCATCCCCAGGTCTTTCAGGACGTCCTCGGTATGCTCGTTGGGCATCGGCGCCGCGCTCCGGATCGCGCCGGGCGTGTCGGAGAGCTTGATCGCGATACCGATCTGCCGCACCCGCCCGTGCGTCGGATGCTCGACGTCCACG
>QHSR01000022.1:19845-28509 GCA_003221635.1 Candidatus Rokuibacteriota bacterium
ACCTTCCCGACGCAGACGTCGGCTTTCACGAGGATCTCGTACCACTCGTCACGATCGCGGGTCTTGATGAGCGCCTCGATCTCGCGCCGCGCCGCCTCCTCCTCGGCGTTCGCCGCGCGCACGAACTGGTCGGTGCTCCGGGCGAATCGCTTGAAGTCGGGCCGTCCGATCGCGCTGCAGAAATTCTCCCAGAGCCACGGCTCGGTACAGCCGATCGTGAGGAGCTTGTCGTCCCGCGTCTCGTAAATGGCGTAGTAGGGATACGAGCCGCCCAGGAACCCCTCGCCGCGGCGGGGGGCCAGCCCGTCGCTGAAGAAGAAGCGCATGTTGGGCGTCGCCGCGAGGAGCGAGACGGTGGTGTCGAGGTAGGAGACGTCCACGTGCTGGCCGCGGCCGGTCCGCTCACGAGCGAAGAGCGCCAGCATGATGCCGAGCGCGCCGTGCAGGCTCGCCCCGGCGTAGTCGGCGACGAGGTTGAGGGGGATCACCGGCTTCCGGTCCGGCTCGCCGATCAGGTTGAGGACGCCCGCCAGCGACAGGTAGTTCATGTCGTGCGCGGGATAATCCCGGTACGGGCCGTCCTGTCCGAAGCCCGAGAGCGAGCAGTAGACGAGCCGTGGATTGAGCTGGTGGAGGGTCTCGTAGTCGGCGCCGAGGCGCTTCATCACGCCCGGGCGAAAGCCCTCCACGAGGACGTCGGCCGTGGCGGCGAGCTTGCGGAACACCGCCTGGCCCTCCGGCGACTTCATGTTCAATGTCATCGAGCGCTTGTTGCGATTGACGAACGTGTGGATCGTCCGCCGCACCCACTCGTCACCCAGCGCGCGGCCGGGCTCGGGCGTCTCGATCTTGAGAACCTCGGCCCCCATGTCGGCCAGCATCATCGCGGGGAGCTCGGCCGGCGCCACTCGCGCCAGCTCGAGAATCCTGATCCCGTCGAGCACGGCCATCAGTCCAGTCCTCCTTCGAGGCGCGAGGTCAGCACGCGGACGTCGGGAATGTCCTCGAGATGCCCGATCTGCTCCGCGACACCCTCGGCCTCGTCCACGGACAGGACGGCCTTCGCGCAGGCCAGGAACTTCTCGAGCAGCGCGGCGTCGGACAGGGGCGTGGCGGGGTGTCCGCGAGCGCCCCGCGCCTCGGTCGAGAGCGTCCGCCCGTCGCGGAGCCGGACCGTCACGCGGCTCCAGGCATGCTGCTCGACTCCCTCGGGCAGGCCGGGGTCGACGACCATCGCGATCCGTCCCATGAGCTCGCGCACCTCGGGGTTCGTGATCTCTCCATCCATGAACGAGCCGAAGTCCACCCGCCCGTCTGCGAGCGCGGCGGCGGCGCAGAACTGCATGGAGAACTTCCGCTCGAGCGCCGTCGTCGGCCGCGCGTGCGGAAGTTCTCCATGCAGTTCTGAGCGCGTCGATCGCCGAGTGGGTGAGGGCGCACGAGGGATAGGGCTTGACCGCGATCCCCGACGCGAGCAGGTGCCAGCGGCGACCGAGGCCCTCGAGCGCCTGATCGAGCCCGTGGGAGGCGCCGAAGGCCGACACGTAGCCCTGTCGGCCCTCGAGCGCGGTGTCCGACGCGGTCAGCCCCTCGCGCGCGAGCTGCGCGGCCAGGATCCCGTTCCGCGCGGCGTGGCCGGCGTGGTAGGGCTTCGTCATCGAGCCGAAGTTCTCCTTCAGCCCCGAGGCGTGCGAGGCGGCGATCGCGAGCGCGTTCTTCGTCTGGACGACGTCGAGCCCCATGATCCGCGCGGCGGCCGCGGTGCAGCCGAGCGTGCCGATCGAGGAGGTGGCGTGCCACCCGCGCGTGTAGTGGTCCGGGTTCAGCGCCGTTCCAAGCGCGACGTCCACCTCGAAGCCGGCGATGTAACCCAGGACGAGCGCGCGGCCGTCGGCCATCTCGGCTTCGGCGGTGGCCAGCGCCGTGGAAAGGAGCGGCACGCTCGGGTGCCCCAACAGGGCGAAGTTCGTGTCGTCGAAGTCGTGGGCGTGGCCGGCGGCGCCGTTGGCCAGGGCGGCCCAGCCGGGCGAAGTCTTGAGCGTCGTGCCGACGACGGTCGCGAGCGCGATCGCCCCTTCGGCGCGGACGACCCGGCGCACGATGCTCGCAACGGGCTCGGTGGCCCCGGCCAGCATGACGCCCAGCGTGTCGAGCGCGGCCCGCCGGACCTGGACGACGGCCTCCGTCGGGCAGTCCGCGAGCGACGTCTTCACGACGAACTCGGCCAGACGGGCGGCGGCACTCATGGAGGGCACGGTATCATGAGTGCCGGGATGAGGTCTTCGTGAAGGTCCGCTTCCTCGGCTCGGGAGACGCGTTCGGCAGCGGCGGGCGGTTTCAGACCTGCATCCACCTGGAGTCGGGCACGACCCAGCTCCTCGTCGACTGCGGCGCGTCCTCGTTGATCGCGATGCGCCGCTTCGGCGTCGATCCCCAGACGATCGATACGGTGATCCTCTCTCATCTACACGGTGATCACTTCGGCGGCGTTCCGTTCCTGATCCTCGACGGCCAGTTCAAGAGGCGCACGCGTCCGCTCGTCGTGGTGGGACCGCCGGGAGTCGAGGCGCGTGTGCGGGAGGCGATGGAGGTGTTCTTCCCGGGGGCGGCGCGTGTCGAGCGGAGATTCGACACCCGTTTCGTCGAGCTGGGGGACCGCGTGACAGTCGCGGTCGCCCCCCTCGCGGTCACGGCGTTCGGGGTGGTCCACGCGAGCGGCGCGCCGCCCTTCGCGCTCCGGGTTGCGTGCGACGGGAAGATCGTCACGTACTCCGGGGACACGGAGTGGACGGACAGCCTGATCGATGCCGCGCGCGGCGCCGACCTGTTCATCGCCGAGGCGCTCTTCTTCGACAAAGCGGTCAAGTACCATCTGGACCTCGCGACCCTGCTGCGCCACCGCGCCGAGCTCGACTGCCGCCGGCTGGTCGTGACCCACATGAGCGAGGACATGCTCCAGCGGCTCGACGGCCTGGAGGTCGAGACGGCCGAGGACGGGAAGCTGGTGGTCGTGTGATCGACGTGGCGTTCGCCTTCAACCAGCAGTTCCTCGACCTGGACCACTCCGCGGACGCGCTCGCCCGGTCGGCTCGGCACCCGTACCTCGAGTCTCTCATGCGGGCGCTGAGTGACGTCGGCTCGGGTTACGCGCTAGTGCCTCTGAGCGTCCTCACGTTCGTTCTCCTGCGGCGTCATGGCCATCGCGCCGCGCGGTTCATCCCGGCGATGGTCATCGGATCGTATGTCGTCTTCTTGCTCACCAAGTGGATCGTCGCGCGCCCTCGCCCCCGGCTGTCGCCCTACGGCTTCCCGAGCGCGCACACCTTCGGCGCCGTCGTGGTCTTCGGCGGCGTGATCTATATCCTCTGGACGACCGAGCTGCGCCGGGTCTGGCGATGGACGGGGACGGTGTTCCTGGTGCTGATGATCCTCGGAATCGCGGCCAGCCGGCTGTACCTGAGGGCCCACTGGCTCAGCGATGTGCTCGGAGGCGTTGCGGGCGGCACCGCGTTCCTCCTGTTGTTCCTGATCGCCGCCGACCCGAGACTTCGGCCGTCCCGGTGACGGGAGAGCTCAGGGCTCCCGCGCGCCCTCAGATCACCGTCGTGCGCTCGCCTTCGACGCGGCCGCGTCGGCCTTCTTGAAGTCCGCGGCGGTGAAGCCGTACAGATTCGCCCCGCCGCCGAGGATCTGGGCGGCGATCTCGCGCGGGACGTTCTTCAGGAGATTCGTCGACACGTGCGGGAAGTTGGAGTCGAAGTGCGGGTAGTCGGTCGAGATGCACATCCGGTCGGCGCCGATGAGGCCGGCCGTCGCCTCGATCTCCGGCTCGCTCCCTTCCACCGCCGCCCAGCAGTTCCGCCGGAAGTACTCGCGCGGCATCAGGGCGAGATAGGGCGCGTGCGAGTCACGGTACTGGGGATAGTCCCACTCGATGCGCGACAGGAGGCCCGGCACCCAGGAGTTCTGAGCCTCCAGGAAGCCGACCCGAAGTTTTGGATGGAACTCGAACACGCCGCCGATGATCATCGCGATCAGGGCCTGCTGCATCTCGATCCAGTGGCTGGCGACGTGGCGGTAGAAACGGTTCTCGCCGTAGAGCGGAATCATGCGGGAGTAGAGGGCGCTCACGCCCTCGTGGAACCCCCAGGTGGCGTTCAGCTCCTCGTGCACGGTGTAGAGCGGATCCCAGTAGTTCGAGTGCCAGTAGTGGCCGTTGACGAGATTCGGCCGGACGAATGACCCGACGGCGCCGAGCTCGCGGACGCACCGCACGAGCTCCTGACAGGCCAGGTGCACGTCGTGCACCGGCAGCATGGCCACCCACTTCAGCTGATGGGGGCTGTACGCGCAGAACTCGTGGATCCAGTTGTTGTACGCCTGGCAGATGGCCAGCGAGAGCTGCGGATCCATGTTGTCGCGGCCTAGCAGGGCGAGGCCGGCGGTGGGGTACAGGACCGCGATGTCGACCCCTTCCAGCTCCATGCCCATCACCTGGGCGACCGGATCGTAGTCGCGCTCGACGGCGAAGTCGAGCCGGCCGGTGTCGAAGAGGCGTGACCCGGACAACGGCTGCGTGCTCTGGGGTCCGCTGTTCCGGACGCGCTTTCGGTACTGCTGGAGGTCCATGTCCGAGGTCGGAATGCCGTCGATGACGGTCAAGCCGGCGGCGCCGCGCTTGGGACGGCCGTCGGCGCCCACCGGAACGCTGATCCGGTCCCTGAACTTCGGGTCCAGGTAGCGGTCGAAGAGATCCGGCGGCTCCATGATGTGCATGTCGCTGTCCACGAACCTCAATCCGTCCTTCATGGCACTCTCCCCTTCACACGCGCGCCTCGCCCTCAGCGATAGGCATCCGGCGCCTGTTTGACGGTTTCCCAGAAGACCGGGTCGTGGCCGGGAAAGATGCGACCGTGCACGAGCCGCGCGATCGTCTTCACCTTCTTGAGGGCGTGAAGCGCCAGCACCGGGTTCCAGACGACGCCGGGCACGCGCTCTTTGTCCGCGTGCTCCTGCCAGTAGCAGGCGTCGCCGGTGAGAATGACCGGACCCGTCTCGGGCAACTCGACCAGCAAGGACTGGTGACCCGGCGTGTGGCCGTCCGTTCGCAGCACGGTCACGCCCGGGACCAGCTCGGTATCGCCGTCCAGCAGGCGCCAGCGGTAGCCCGGCAGGTCGAAGTTCTTCCGGTAATAGAACGACTCGAAGACGGAGGCGGGATAGTGGGCGTAGGAGTACTCGTCCTTCTGCACGACCAGCTCCGACTTGGGAAAGAGGACCGCGCCCCCGGCGTGGTCGTAGTGCAGATGGGAGAGCACGACGATGTCCACATGATCGGGCTCGAGTCCCACCAGGTCGAGCCGATGCACCAGCAAGTCCTCTTCCGTGAAGCGTGCGAGCGGATCGTTCCGCATGAGCCCCGGAACCGCCCGGGGCGAAAGACCCGTGTCGAACAGAATCATCGCCTCGGAGGTGCGGACGAGCCAGCAGGCGATGGGGATCTGGACACGCTTGCCGGAGAACTCGCCATAGAAGATGCCGGAGCGCTCGAACCCCATGAACCCGTTCTGCAGCGCGTACAGCGCCTGCACCGCCATGCCGCGCATGATAGCACCACGCGGGGTGAACGTGGGTTGGGCTACAATCCCGCGCATGGACTTTCAGCTGACGGAGCAGCAGGAGCTGATCCGCAAGGAGGTGGCGACCCTCGCGCGGTCCTTCTCGCTCGACTACTGGCTGGAGAAGGACCGAAAGGCGGAGTACCCGGCGGACTGGATCCGGGCCTTCGCGCAGGCCGGCTGGCTCGGGATGATCATCCCGGAGGAATACGGCGGCTCGGGCCTGGGCGTGACCGAGGCGACGGTCATGCTGTACGAGATCTGCGCCTCCGGCGCCGGGACGACGGGCGCGTCCCCGATCCACTTCTATCTCTTTCCTCCGATGCCCGTGATCAAGCACGGCTCGGAGGATCTCAAGCGGCGTTACCTGCCGCGCATCGCAGCGGGCGAGATCGTCATGTCGTTCGGCGTGACCGAGCCCAACGCCGGGACGGACACATCCCGCATCCAGACGGGGGCCGAGCGCCGCGGCGACGGCTATGTCGTCAACGGCCGGAAGGTGTGGAACACCAACGCTCAGCATGCGACCCACATCCTCCTGCTGGCGCGCACCGCACCCCGCGACGCGGCCAGGCCCTTCGCGGACATGACGCTCTTCTTCACGGAATTCGACCGCGCGAAGATCACGGTGCGCGAGATCGAGAAGCTCGGCCGGGCGGCGGTCGACTCGAACGAGATCTTCATCGACGGCCTCGAGATCCCGGCCGCGAACGTCGTCGGCGAGGTGGGCCGGGGCTTCTACCACCTCCTCGACTCGCTCAACCCCGAGCGCATCTTCACCGGCATCGAGGCGGTCGGCATCGGGCGCGCGGCCCTCGACCGGGCCGTGCAGTACGCGAAGGAGCGCGTGGTGTTCGACCGGCCCATCGGCCAGAACCAGGCGATCGCCCACCCGCTCGCGCTCGCCTGGGCGAAGCTCGAGACGGCCGGGCTGATGTGCCTGAAGGCGGCGTGGCTCTTCGACAACGGCCGGCCGTGCGGCGCCGAATCGAACACGGCCAAGCTGATGGCGGCCGAGGCGGGCTTCGAGGCGTGCGACGTGGCGCTGCAGACCCACGGCGGCTACGGCTACGCGAAGGAGTTCTACGTCGAGCGGCTCTGGCGCGAGGTGCGCCTCTACAAGATCGCGCCGGTCTCGCAGCAGATGGTGCTGAACTACCTGTCGGAGCACGTGCTCGGGCTCCCCAAGAGCTACTGAGCCGTCCCAGGAGGAACTGACATGGCGGTCGGGCTCGATCGACGGACGTTCCTGGCAGGCACCGCGGGCGCGGCGCTGGCGGCGGGGCTGCCGTTCCCGGCCGTGGCGCAGTCGAAGCCGGTCCGCATCGGCCTGCTGACGGTGAAGACGGGGCCGCTCGCTCAGGGCGGGATCCAGATGGAGCAGGGCACGATTCGCTTCCTCAAGGACCGGAACTATACGCTCGCCGGGCGCAAGGTCGAGCTCGTCGTCGCCGACACGGGCGGCAACCCCGCCGGCACCAAGACCAAGACGCAAGAGCTCGTCGAGCGCGACAACGTGGACATGATCCTGGGGCCGCTCGCGGCGTTCGAGCTCCTCGCCATCACCGACTACACCGCGCAGGCGAAGATCCCGATCCTGAGCCTGGCCGCGGCCGAGGACATGACGCAGCGCCGGCCCAATCCGTACTTCGTGCGGGCCTCCGCTACCTCGTCGCAGACCATGCATCCCCTGGCCGACTACGCGGCGAAGGAGCTGAAGCTCAAGCGCGTCATCACGATCGCCGACGACTTCGCCTTCGGCCACGAGCAGATGGCCGGGTTCCAGCGCGTGTTCGAGGACGCGGGCGGCCGGGTGGTGAAGAAGCTGTGGCCGCCGCTCGTGACCCCCGACTACGCGCCGTACCTGGCGCAGATCGGCGGCGTCGACGCGGTCGTCCAGGGATTCGCCGGATCGAACCCCCTGAAGTTCATGAAGCAGTACCAGGACCAGGGACTCAAGCTTCCGGTGCTGGGTGGTGGCCCGTCCTGCGACGACGCCCTGCTGAAGTCGTTCGGCGACGAGGCGGTCGGCCTGATCTCGTGCTCGGCCTACACGGCCGATCTCGATACGCCGAGTAACAAACGGCTCGTCGACGGGATGGTGCGCGACTACGGCAACATCCCCGGGCTCTATGCGGCCGGACTCTACATCAACGGGATGGTCGCCGAGGCCGCGCTGGAGAAGACCGGCGGAAAGACCGACGACAAGGACGCGCTGAACCGAGCCCTGCGCGCCGTGTCGCTCACCGACACGCCCCGCGGGCCGTTTTCGTTCGACCGCTTCGGCAACGTGGTGGGGAGCTTCTACGTCCGGCGATGCGAGAGGAAGGGCGACAAGCTCGTCAACACGACGATCAAGACCTATCCCAAGGTCAGCCAGTTCTGGACCTACGACGAGAAGTGGTTCTTGTCGCAGCCGGTGTACTCGCGCGACTATCCGCCGCTCAAGACGTAGGGACGACCTCCGCTCGGAACGGGACCCCATGAGCCTGTGGGTTGTGCTGGCGGTCAACAGCATCACGCTGGGCGGTCTCCTCTTCCTTCTCTCCGCCGGGTTCTCGCTGATCTTCGGACTCATGAAGATTCCGAACCTGACCCACGGCTCGTTCTTCATGCTCGGCGCGTATCTCTCGACGAGCCTGATCGCGCGCGGGTTCGACTTCTGGACGGCCGCGGTGGTGGGCGGGCTCCTGGTGGCCGCCTTCGGCGGCATCGTCGAGCGCCTCATCCTGCGCCGGCTCGGCGGGGCTGAGCTCGCGCAGGTGCTGGTGACCCTCGGTCTGTCGTTCATGGTCGCCGACGTGTGCCTCATGGTCTGGACCGGCGACCCCATCCGGATCGCGACCCCGAGCGCGCTGCGTGGCGTCACCTCGGTGCTGGGCGTCGGGTTCCCCACCTATCGCCTGGCCGTCAGCCTCATCGCGGTGATCTTCGCCGTCGCGCTGTGGGCCCTCCTCGAGCGGACGCGACTCGGCGCGATGATCCGCGCCGGCGTCGACGATCCGGCGATGGCCCGGGTCGTCGGTATCCGCGTCTCGCGGCTCTT
>QHSR01000100.1 GCA_003221635.1 Candidatus Rokuibacteriota bacterium
GCTGGACCGTGACGGTCCGGGCTTCAAGATCGAAGTCGGCCCATTGCACGCCGAAACACTCGCTCAGCCGGAGCCCGGTTCGCAGCGCGATCAAGAAGAGGAGGTGATACCGCGGCGAACTGCGTCGTGTTGCGTCAAGCAGGGCGGCCTGCTCCGTCGGCAGGAGTGGCTGGACGCGTTTCTTCTTGTCCACTGTCTCACGGAGCAACTTTCCGAGGCGAAGTGCGGGATTCGTGAGACCAGCCATCCTGCGCTCGACGATTAGCCACTCATAGGCCTGGTGGATCGGAGCCAGCAGGTTCCGACATGTCGCCTTGCCACGCTTGCGGCCTCCGGGGTCGGCTGAGCCGCTCAGCAACCCCTCGAACAGCCTCACAAGATCGTCCCGCCGAATCGACGTCACGGGCTTCACGCCGAGGGTGGGGTACACGTGTCGAACCAACAGGCGTTCGTAGTTTCGACGCGTGGCCTCGTCCATCGTTCCGAACGCGGTGCGCTCGCGGAGATAGGTTTCGACCCCTTGCTGGAGTGTCAGGGGTTCGGCCTGCGGCCGGTCGCCGTTGACGAACGAGAGATCGTTGGCGGCGAGCTTGACGCGGATGTGGCTTGCAGCCAGCTTCGCGGCCTTCCAGTCTCGGCCCACATACTTCCGGAGCCGACCCCTGGAAAGGCGCTGGTCATGGACGACGATCCACGCGTTCCCGTCGCCCTTGAAGTCCACGACCTTTACGCCCATCTCCGGCCTCCGTCTCACGAAGGTTCGCGACTGCAGCGCTGAGCTTGGCAGCCCCATACTCCCCTCTGTCAACCCCGGAACTTCGCCAGCACTTCGTCCACCAGGCGTGGCAGGTCCTGCTGCGGACGACGCCGAAAACCCTCCATCCAGCGGTCGAACTCCGAACGGCGAACGAGGATCTTGCCTCGGACCTTGTAGTGGGGCAGAGGGCGCTCGAGATCCTGAAGATGGCGCGTAAGGGTTCGCACGCTCAGGTTCGAGTAGTGGGTGAGGGCACGGAGGTCGAGAAAGGGGTCGGCGAGAGAGCCGGCCACCTCGCCGCTCGCGAGACTGGAGCTGGGCGTGGGCTTCGCGTTCCGAGGCCTTGGCCTCGCGGGAATCGACTCACCTGGCTCAGGACCCTCGCCGTTCATGGCTCGCGGGACCTAGCGTCCGGAAGTCGCCCTGGGTGTGGTTTGAACCCCCGCCGACGGGCCTCGTCCTTTGACAGGGCGCGCTTGTGGCGGGCCTTGATCGCGGCAGCGACCTGCTCCAGGGCTTCCGGCGGGAACACGGCGCGCATCGCCGTGGCGCCCGTCTGGTGGCGCTTCACACCGGGGATGGCCCACAGCTTCTCGAAGAGGCGGGGACGATCGGTATAGACGGCCAGCGCGAACTGGCCCCGCAGTGCACACGACCAGCACCGCACGCCATCGCAGTACCACTCGATCTGGCCGTAGCGTCCGAGGATGATAGGAAAGCCCTCAGGGTCGGCAACCACGCGGAACCGATGCGGGGAGGCCAGGGCCCTGTTCCAGTGTCGGTCTCCGACGTGTCATCGCGGCCCCAGGGTTGCGCTCGCGTCCACGAACGTCCTTGGCCATGCGGCGCTGCAGTCAGCGAGTCAGACTCCGCGGCCCAAGAGAGCGAGTCGCATGCCACCCTCTGGTCGAGCGCAGCTCGCCGACGCTCAAGCCCTCACCGAATCGAGTGTGCTGGGAGCGAATGTTGGTCGCGACGACGGGCTGATCGGGCCGGGCCCGGCGCTGCGAGATTCCACGGACTGCTGCAACCTGCGGCAATGGTCACGACGCCCACGAGCGCCCGCGCAGGTGCGCAGTCCGCACCCGACGCTGCCGGTCGTTGACCCGGGCTAAATCCGGAAGGCCTGCGGTCGAACGCGATGACGTCGAGGTCCCGCGCGTGCCATGTGCGCGGCCGGGCGGGAGCATCATCGACGCGGTCGGCCATCGGCAGGGTCCACGGTGGGGCCGGCTTCAGCGTCTCCCGACCCCCGTCGTGAGCAATGGGTGGTGATGACGTGCTGTTCTAGGTTCGACTTCGGTACAGCGTCGTCGGTCGCCTCGGCACTGCGACGGCGTTCATCAGCGGCGTGGTCCGACGGCAGGACGGCATGGCGATTAAACCGGCGGCCGCGGGGGCCAAGCCTCCGAGATGAACTCGACTGTGGTGAGCCGCCAGCTCGGCATTCGCGTCCCGACGGCGCGGCTCTCACGCCGTTCGCCTCCGGTCGATCAGCAGTTGTTTGGACAACCGGCCGGACCACCGCCGAGGCGCGGCAGGGCGAACGACACCACGCCGGTGATCCCGAGATCCCCCGCAGCGGTCCTCCCGGCGATTTGCTGGAATCACGCCGGCCGCAGGACCGACGGAGCGCCCGGAAGTCCGTCTCGGAGTCCGGCGCGGCCTAGGGAGCCTTTACGAAGTGGAGGCCGGGATCATTATCGCCGTGGTCCTCGCGGGGCCCAGCGCCGGCAGCGTTCTTGGGCCGCCACAGGGCCGGACCAGGGCCAAGCTGATCCGTCGCGGCATTAGGGCGTCCGCACCGTACCGCGAGATCCCCTCAGGCGCAACGAGGCTCGAAGGAATCCTGATCTATCCTGTGACAATGCTCACGGCAAACGTGCCGCCTGAGCTTCACGCCGGCTGACGGCCGACAGGCTCACCACCCCGACATCACCGACCACGCGATCCATGAGCCCTCTCTGACCGTGCTGATGTGCGAGTGGTTCGTGAAGACGCCGGCGCGCCCCGGCGCCACAGCGCCGGATCGAAAGCAGGCCCGGTGCCGGACCGGCGACGAGGCAGCGATCAGACCGGGGGAAGAGAGGAGGAAAGAAGAGTGGGGAGGGTACGGCAAGATAAAGCTTCACCTCACACGCGACGGAAGTCCTCGTCACATCGGGCGAAGTCATGAAGCACGGCCCCTGTGGGATACTTCGTAGTCTTCGCCCCGTCGCGGCGCAGGCTCGGTGTATCCGCGCGTGCCGTCGCGCATGCGAACGGGCTGTCGTCGGCGTGGCGCTCGCGGGCGCATTGCTTACCGCGATCCTTGGCCTCGGCCTGCACGTGAATCTCTCCCCGAGCGCGCCGCGCGGGCTGTACCGCGCCGTCACGGGAACCCCCACTCGGGGGGCGTGGGTGGCGCCTCCGTGAGTCCCGGGGCGGCGGCGCTCGGACGTGCTCGAGGCTATCTCGGGCCCGGCGCAGGTGGCGTGCAGGCGGTCATCAAGCCCGTCGTCGCCCTCGCCGGCGACGTAGGTGGAGTTCGGGCCGGAGGCGGTAATCGTCAACGGTCAGCGCCTCCCGGCAGTTCGTCTGCCGACATAGATAGCCTCGGCCTGCCGTTGCCCCACGCGGTCTGGGGACGGCACGTGGTCGCCGCCGATGAGTTCTGGCTCGTGAGCACGCGCGTGCCGAATAGCTGGGACAGTCGGATTATGCCGGAGGCCGTGGAACTTGATCGGCGGACCTCAGCGGCCTTCAGAAGTTTCCGGAATTCCCGCTGGCCGAGGTTGTTCGCCTGGAGCGGATCCCCGAGCGTGTCCCGGCTGCGCTGGAGGTCCTCCCACTGCTTCGCGAAGACCAGGCTGTGGTCGTGGTACCGCTCGCCGTTCCGGAGCTTGAGCTCGACCTGGTGGCCGGGGTGCCGGCGTAGCAGTGCGATCGTCTCCGCAGACAGCTCGATCGTCCGTGGCGTCTTGTTCTTCACCGGCCCGAAGACCGGCTCGGACCCGGGCTTCGACAGCGGCGCCCGCGAGGGCGAGCTGTCCGGGCTCAGGTGGACGGACCTCGACCTGGCCGGCGGGCGGATGACGATCCGGCGCCAGCTCGTGAGAGCGCGAGCGCCTAGAAGGCGGCAGGCTGGGCCCCTGGCCGGGGCGCCTTCGCGGTCGTCAGGAAGGTCGTGGGCCTCCCAGCAGTGCTCCAGGACGTCCTGGCGGTCCCTGGAGGCGTGCGGCTTGCCCACGACGAGCTTCGCAACGTTGCGCTGGACCAGGCCCTCGAGGACGGCCGCCTGCAGGGCGCTGTGGGCGATTGTGTGATGCTGCTCGAGCGTCGCCGACGCGAGGGCGTCGTCGCCCTGGGCGTGCTCGTCGTGGTACCGCTTCAGGTCGACCGCCTTGAGCTGCTGGAGCGGGATCATGCCGACCTTCGGCTTCAGGTGGCGGTCGATGACGCTCTTCTATGTCTCGTAGGCCCGGGGCGTCCGCGCTGGCGGCTTGATCGCCTTCCCGAGCCACTCGTCCAGCCACTCGCCGAAGGTCTGCTTGTGGGGCCTGACGAGCTCGCCGCGCTGGGCGTCGCGGAGGAGATCGCCGAGCTTGTTCTCGGCGGCGCGCCGGGTCCCGCGGATCGTGATCCACTGCTGTTTCCGCCTCCGGGTACCCGTGGCCGGATCCACCTGGTAGCTGAGATCGAGGACAATGCTCCAGCTGCCCTTGTAAGCGTTGGACGAGGCTCCCTCTCATCACGGTTCTCCTTCGGTCGACTTGCGGGCGTAGATGGCGGCGATCATCGTCCTCGTCCTTCGTACGTCGATTGGATCTTCGTCTTGAGCCGCTCGAGATCCGCGTCTTGGAGCTCCGCGCCGCCCAGCTTTTCGTGGTCACCTTCGTAGAACCGGTAGAGACCAGCGGCGTCGAGGATCTTCCCGAATGGCGCCCGTCGCGAAGGACCCGGATGAACGTTCCTTCGCCGGTCGTGCTGTTAACCTTGAACGTAATTGCCATGAGATCCTCCCTTTGGGTGGCGGTTCATACTCGCAGAAACCTTCCCGCCTCCTCCGCCTCCTGCCACGTCGCGAACCCCTCCGGCCCCTCGACGTGCGTGAACTCGGTCTCCGGATCCCAGGTGACGAGGCGCGGGACGAAGAGGCAAGTGCCGAGGTCGAGGAAGGGACCGCGCCAGGTCATCGCAATGCCCGAAGCAAGTAGGAGCAAAGAACCCAGAGAAGCGCCGCCAAGAGGATCATGAGACCGATCTCACTCGTCCGGAGTCGCCGACGCATGAGGCTGACTTTCGGTGAGTGCTCCCAGGCGTCGGTCTCGCTCACGCCCGCTTCACCACGATGCGCTCATGGGCGCCCCAGGTCCGTATCGCGGTGACGTCAGGCTGGCCGACGTTCCGCACGCGAGCGCCGGCGTTCTTACCGTCTAGTGATCTGTACAGCGGGCCTATGACCTCCCACTCCCCACTCTCGTCTATGAGGCGGTCGCCGATCCGAAGCTCCATCGGCAAGACCCGGCGCGTGGCGGGCTGCGCGCGCTTGCGTTTCTTCTCGGGCCGCGGCCTAGCCATCGTCTCTGGTTAGCGGTGGGCGGTCATTGCGCGAGAGGTGCCTACGCGACATACTCGAGCGGCGCTGACCTCGATGAACGAACTGGCGTCGGTCGAGCTGACCGTCACGACAGCGGCCCTGTTGAAGGCCATCGGACTGCTGGCGATACATTTCCCCGAGAAGTTTCACCTCGAGGCCTGGCGCGCCCTTACGAGTGCGCCCAGCGGGAGACCGGGCTGCCCGCCAAGCCCATCATGCTCGCGCAGCAGCGCCACGATGATCTCTCGCCCGACGTGAAGGCTGCGCTGCGTCAATAGGGCGTGGCGGCATCTCCATCAGCCGCACGGGCTGGCGCCCGTTGCCGGCCTGAGACTATCCTCTCAGCGAGCTGCGTCGGCGTGCCTCTAGACGTCAGCGTGCATCTAGCGTGCATCTATAGAGGAAAACACTGGAGAGAAACGCACCCGAGCTTGCGAAAATCGATCAGCGCAATCTTTATGTGCGACGGTGCGGCCGCCGTGATTTCCCTACGCAGCTCGTCCACGCACGCATCCGTCCAGCTTTTCAGATCCTTCTCTTGAATGTGCAAGAGTCGGTCTTGAGTAAAGCCGACGCTCGCCCCGCGCAGGATCTCGAGCTTCTTTTCGACGAGCGCTCGCTGGGTTTCATTCAGAGGCTGACCCGTGGCTCGCCTCGGCTTTTCAGAGCGGATTGTGAACATCGCATTCCTCCTGACCAACACCAGGTGATCCTCGCCCGTCGTCCCTCACGATCCGGTAGAGGACCCACCCGCTGCCGTCGTGTCCCCCAGCGCGCTCGGCCCACTCGAACAAACTCAGCTTCCTTCTCGCGCGAGGCGATGGATATTGCGCGAGAACGGCGTTCCGGCCTAGGCGCACCGCCGCCGCTGGCAACGGCGTTTCGATGGCCAGCGCGCACCAAGAGCCCTCGCCTCTCGTTGTAGAACTCCATGAGCCACCTCATCCCGCACGTTGTGACGCGGGCCGCGCTCCCGGCGGGCCTTGTTCGGGGTGTCTCATGAATACAAGGCGACACCTGTCGCCGCCGCAAAATCGCTGGGAGGCGCCTTGAAGTTCTGCGCCGCAAGTTCCGCACCTCGCCATCGGATGTCCTCCCTTACGCACCAAATCGGACTCGATTGCCTCACGCCCTTCGCGCGGCACGGCACGGTAGGCTCATGTTCCGAATTGGGCGGAACGCCAGAACCTCCGCTGAGCGACGATCACGAGCGCAGCGCCTCCGCCAACATGACGCGTGCCTGCCCTTCTGCGATTTGAGGTCTGATCAGCGAAAGAGAGAGGTCAGCAACCCGCGGTTGCCTTTCTGCGCTGCGCGTGGCCGCTGACGGTTCAGGCGCGTCCCTCGTGGGAGCGACTCGCGATGAGCTTTACCCATGTCTTCGCGTTGAAGTTGTACTGGTGGATGTTCCCGACCTCGTCGAGGGCGAAGAGGTCGTCTTGCGATGCACAGATTTGGATGAACTTCGCCGGCGCCTGGCTGATGGTCCCGGCCCGCTGCGAGTCATCGCTCCGGTACTCATTCCCGTTCATCGGATCATCTCTCACGCTCATCCCTCACCGCCGTCGTCCTTGTACGGGTCACGCTCGATGCTGCTGAACGCGTGGTCCCTGAACGCCGTCCCGTCGATCGCGATGAACACGGTGGCTCGCGTCCGCGCCGGCCGACTCACCCAGATCGCGGACGCCACGGATCCGGTGACCGTGTTGACGCCCTGCCACACGCCCCCGGCCGGCCGGAGATCCCGCCGGCTCGTTGTCGTCTCGCGTTTGCATTCCTCGAACCCATCCCTCAGGAGAGCATCCACAACGTCCTCCGGC
>QHSR01000023.1 GCA_003221635.1 Candidatus Rokuibacteriota bacterium
GATCCGCTGTCGGGCGCCCACGCCGGATCCGCGTCGGAAAAATCGCCGTCGGTGAGCTGGATCGGCGCCGCACCGTCGGTCGAGACGACGAAGACGTGCGGGCGCCGATCGTAGATGAAGCCCTCGCCGTTGAAGCGGTACTTGACGGAGGTGATGACCCGCGCGGGCCGCGACTTCCGCTTGTCTTCCTCGCTCTCCGGCTCGCGCTGGCCGCCGACCGGGGATACGAAGGCGAGGCGGCGACCGTCCGGCGACCACGTCACGCTCGCCACGCCGTTCTCCAGAGTCGTCAGCCTCGCCGGCTCGCCGCCGTCGGCCGGCATCACGTAGAGCTGGAGCTTTTCCCTGGGCGCACGCTCGGACAGGAATGCGAGCTGCGTGCCGTCGGGCGACCACCGGGGCTCGGTGTCGCGCCGCGGCCCGGCGGTGAAGCGACGAGGCTCGCCGCCGGCCGCGTCGACGATCCAGATGTTGGAGAGATATTCATCACGCTCCTCGGACAAGGCCGTCGCGACGAACGCGATTCGCCGGCCATCGGGCGACAGCTGCGGATCGGTCACGAACACGATGCGCGTCAAGTCCTCGGGGACCATGCCCCGGCGGTGAGCGCTCACAGTCTCACCGACGCCAGGCGCTCGGCCAGACGCGCCTCGACCTCGCGGGCGTCCGCGACCGCGCCGAGCCCCTCGACCTCGCCGATGACCGCGGCGAGGCGTCGCGCGATCCGCCGCCCCTCGGTCTGGCGCCATCCCAGCGCGAGCAGCGTCTTCTCGCACTGAATCGTGTGCTCCACGACGTGGGCGGCGAAGCGGTGGAGGCGGAACCGCACGTCGACGTCGTAGCCCGCCCACACGGCCGGTCGGGTCATCGCCGCCGGCGCCACGTCGCCCAGCCAGCGGTTCGTTTCCGCCCGCGCCTCGGTGAGCCGTGCGAGGATCGCTTCGATCTCGCCGCCGACGTTCGTCGGCGCCGTCGGCGGGAGCCGGTCCTCGGGAATACGAATAGGCTCTCCATCCGCCCGATCGACCGCATACCGCGTCTGCAATGCGTACCG
The DNA here is from genome assembly GCA_003221635.1 of Candidatus Rokuibacteriota bacterium. Taxonomy (GTDB): domain Bacteria; phylum Methylomirabilota; class Methylomirabilia; order Rokubacteriales; family CSP1-6; genus AR31. The sequence goes on from QHSR01000023.1 coordinate 1,055, forward strand.
TTGCTCGACCGCCAGCATGTGACTGAGCGTCTCCCGGAGTGGCCACTCACCCGCGCGCGGCGTCTTGTCGAGCAGCGCTCCGGGCAGGCCGGCCACGAGCCCGCGAAGGGCGCCGAACGCGTGCTGCGCCAGCGCGAGGATGCGACGCGATTCGGGATGCTCGCCCGCCGACGCGCGCACGTGCGCCTCCTGCGCGTCCTCGAGCGTCCGGTACAGCGCGTACCGGACGTCCGTCTGACGGCCACGCCACGTCCACGGGCGCGCCAGCGCCTCCTCGTCGAGCGCCGCGCACCCGATCAACGCCGCGTCGAATTCACTCACGTTCTCATTCCTTCGCCCGCCGATCGCTCGCGTCATGTCCCCATCTTCGGGGCTTCCGCGGTTCGCATGGGATGCTGCTCCGCCGCGCGCACAGAGTCAAGAAGCCTGCACACCAGGCGCCGTCGGCCGCCCAGTGCCAGCCCGGGTGACAAGCTCAGGCGGCGCTTGCTATGATGCGCACTCCGGCGGCGCCGCCACCACCGTCGACAGCCACGGAACCCGTACCCTGAGCACAGGAGTCCCTGACATAGTGCACGCGGATCCTGGCCCTCAACGTGCCCCGGGGACGGACTGCGCGACGTTCTCGATCCGAAGCACCGATGACGCGCGTGTCGAACGACCGAGGGAGACCGTGATGGTACGAATCATCGACATGGAATGCAGTATTCCGCGCACCGAGACGAGTCAGCCGGAGCCGGGTCATGACCAGCCGACGAGCACGGGTCAGCCGGCCGGGTACGGCATGGCGAACTATAGCCGGATCTTCCGCTCTCGCCGCGAAGGCGCCGACCACCGCCCCGACGTGGGCCTGGACGCGTACGTCGACAAGCTCGGCAAGCTCGGAATCGTGCGCTCGGTGCCTTTCGGCATCACGAACGAGGAGGAGACGTCGCTCCTGCGCCGCTACCCCGACCGCTTCATCGGGCTGGCGCGCATCAGCATCAACGCCTTCAAGGGTATGACCGGTGTCCGCGAGCTCGAGCGGCTGGTCCGCGAGGAGGGCTTCAAGGCGCTCGGCGTCTCGGCGCTCGTCGACTGCATTCCCGCCAGCGACCGGCGCTACTACCCGCTCTACACGAAGGCGGCGGAGCTCGGCATCCCCGTGCGGATCTATTCGTCGATGAACTACGCGAACGATCGGCCGTACGATCTCGGCCATCCGCGGCACCTCGACCAGGTCGCGATGGATTTCCCGGAGCTCCGGATCATCGGCGGTCTGGGCGGCTGGCCCTGGGTCAACGAGATGGTCGCGCTCGTGCGCCGGCATCCGAACCTCCACATGGACACCTCCGCGCACCGCGCGAAATACCTCGGTCAGCCCGGTTCCGGCTGGGAGATGCTGATGCAGTTCGGTAACACGCTGATCCAGGACAAGGTGCTCGTGGGTCTCTCGGCGGGGCTGGTCGGTCAATCGTACGAGACCCTGATCGGCGAGTACATGGACCTGCCGCTGAAGGACGCCGTCAAGGAGAAGTGGCTCTACCGGAACGCCGCGCGAGTGTTCGGGCTGGACTGACGAGCCGATCATGGCCGCGGATCTCGCCGGATTGCCGGGCTCGGACCGCGGCGGCGCGCTCGAGGGCGTCGTGGTCGTCGAGCTGGCCCAGAGCCTGGCCGGCGAGTTCGCGGGTGGGCTACTCGCCGATCTGGGCGCCACCGTCCTCAAGGTCGAGCCCCGCGAGGGATCGCCGCTCCGGCGACGCGGCCCGGGCATCGCCGGCGAAGACTCGCTCTACTTCCAGTCGGAGAACCGCGGGAAGTATTCGGTGCTCGCCGAGCTGGCCGACCTTGCGCGGGAGCCCTGGCTCGCGACCCTGCTCGCGGCCGCCGACGCCGTCGTCGAAGATCTCGGTCCCGGGCGCCTCGAGTCCGTTGGACTCTCGCCGGACGCGCTCCTCGCGACGAACGCTCGCCTCGCCGTCTTGCGCATCTCACCGTTCGGCCAGACGGGACCACTCGCCGGCGCGCGCGGCGACGACCGCATCGCGCAGGCGTTCTCGGGCATGCAGTTCGCCACGGGATTCCCCGATCGCCCGCCGATTCCCGTGACGGTGCCGCTCGCCGATGCCTGGTCAGCCATCCTCGGCGCGAGCGCCCTCCTGATGGCGATCTTTCACGCACGGCGGAGCGGCCATGGACAGGTCGTCGACATCGGCCTCTACCAGGCGGGCCTGCGCATGCAGGAAGAGGCGGTCATCCGCCATCACCGGACGGGCGCCGTGGCGACGCGCATGGGCACCGAATCTCCGACGGTCGTCCCGGCAAACGTCTATCCGACTCGAGACGGCGGCTGGATGGCGCTCTCCGGGGCCGGCGACCAGCCGTTCGCTCGCCTGTGCGAGGCGATCGAGGCGCCCGAGGCCGTCCGGGATCCGCGGTTCGCCACCAGCGCCGCGCGCCTCGCGAATCGCGCCGCCGCCGACGAGCTGGTCAGATCCTGGATCGTCAAGCACGACCTCGCCGACGTGGAGGCGCGCTTCATCGACGCGGGCGTGGCGGGCACCGCGGTCCGCTCGGTGGACGAGATCATCGCCGACGCTCACGTGCAGGCGCGCCGGTCGGTGTTGCGTCTGACGTCTTCGTCCGGGCGTGACTTCCTCGCTCCCGCCCCGGCGCCGAGGTTCTCGCGGACGAGCGCTCACGACCCCGTGAGCGCCCCGCGGCTCGGCGAGCACACCGCGGCGGTGCGCGCGAGCGTCGAGCGGATCGCGGCGCGCACGCGGCCGGACGTGAGATCGGCGGACGCGCGCGGCGCCGGAGCTCTGGCCGGCGTGCGCGTGCTCGACCTGTCGCAGTGGCTCGCGGGCCCGGCGGCCGCGGCGCTGCTCGGCGACTTCGGCGCCGAGGTGATCATGGTGGAGCTGCCCGCGACCGGCGCGGCGCCGACGGACGGTCCGGGGAGCCGCGGGCCAGGATTTCCGGTGACCAACCGGAACAAGCGCAGCATCACGCTCGACGTGCGTTCCGCGCGCGGGCGCGACGTGTTCCTGGAGCTGGTGCGGCTGAGCGACGTGATCGTCGAGAATTTCCGTCCGGGGACGCTCGAGCGGTGGAACCTCGGACCCGCGGCGCTCCACGCCGTCAATCCCCGCCTCGTGCTCCTGAGATCGTCCGGGTTCGGGCAGAGCGGACCGTACGCGGCGCGCGCGGCGTTCAACCCGGTGGGCCTCGCCTTCGGCGGCATGACGTATCTCAACGGCTCTCCGGATCGGCCGCCGCTGCGCGACGGCGTGACGGCGGGCGACTATTCGACGGCGCTCTTCAACGTGCTCGGCATCGTCGCCGCGCTGCTGCGGCGCGACCTCGACGGCGAGGGGCAGGTCGTCGACACGGCCATGTTCGAGTGCGCCCTGCGCCTCACCGGCGATGTGCTCGCCGTGCGGAGCGCCCTGGGCATCCGTCGCGAGCGCGCCGGTGGCGACTGGCCGGTCTATCCGAGCAGCCTCACCGTCGCGGCCCTCGACGGCCGCTTCGTCGCGGCGTCGAGCTCATGCTGGGACGACTTCTCCGACGCGCTCGAGCGGTTGGGGCGCCCGCGGACTGACGACCCGGTGCGCCTGCGCGAAGACATGGCGAGGCTGGTCGGCACGCTCGCGGCCGACGAGGCGGTGCGCGCCCTGCGCGGGGCCGGGCTCGCCGCGAGCACCGTCAACTCGGTGGCCGATCTGGCCCGAGAACCCCACCTCTGGAGCCGGGGCGATCTCGTCCGGCGCTCCGATCCCGAAATGGGCGAGAGCGTCACACAGGGAATCGTGCCCTTGCTCTCGAGAACGCCGGGCCGGCTGACCGACTGGTCGCGCCGTCCCGGGTCGGACAACGACGCCGTGCTCGGAGCGCTGCTGGATTACACGCCCGAGCGGATTCGCGAGGTCACTTCGGCACCAGCCCCTTGAAGCGCGGCATGACCTCGTTCGCCAGCAGCTCGACCGAGTGGCGCCACGCCCCGGGGTTCTCCGCGTAATCGAAGCAGAAGAGCAGGAGCGTGCCGAAGCCGCCGACTTGCTCGTAGATCGCGTGGAGCTTCTCGGTCACCGTGGCCGGTGAACCCACCAGCCAGTTGTGCCGGGCACAGTACTCGGGCGTGACGTCGGAGTCGGGCACGTCGGGCGTGTGCTTCAGGAACTCGGTGAACTGGAAGGACGCGAGGAGCGGCAGGAAGTACTCCCGCATCATGCGGCCCATCATGCCCCCGGCGGAGAGCCGCATCGCCTCGGCGTCGCTATCGGCGATGAAGACCTCGCGGACCAGGCGCCACTCGGCGCGCTTCGGCGTCCGGCCGCTCCGCGCGGCCCCCTGCTCCACGGCCTCCCAGTGGCTGCCGACGTAGGCGGGGCTCAGGTTCAAGCTCATCGGCCAGAAGCCGCGCTCGCCGGCGAGCTTCAGCGTGTCGGAGCCCTTGCTCACTCCGGCGACGCCGATCGGTGGATGCGGCTTCTGGAGGGGCTTGATGTGCGGCCGCAGCGTGTCGAGCATCGTGGCCGTCTTGGTGACGTGCCAGTACTTGCCCTTGTGGTCGAACTCCGGCTCGTCGCTCCAGAGGCGCAGGATGATGTCGAGTGCCTCGCGCGTCATCTCCCGGTGCTGACCCGCATTGCCGTCGACGTTGAACATGGCCCAGTCGCTCGGCAACCCGCTCGCCGCCACACCGAAGTTGAGCCGCCCCTGCGCGAGATGATCGAGCATCGCCACGCGGTTGGCGAGCTCGGCGGGGTGGTGGTACGGCATGAGGAACCCCCCCGGGCCGATGCGCATGCGGCTGGTCTGCATGAGCGCCTGGGCCACGAGCAGGTCGGGCGACGGATGCGGCTCCCAGGGCGCCGTGTGGTGCTCGCCGATCCACGCCTCGCTGAAGCCGAGCTCGTCCGCCCAGCGAAGCTGCTGGAGATCCCACTGGTGGCCGTCGTAGAGGCTCCGCTCGGGCGGATGCGACGGCATCGTGAACCTCGCGCCGGACCCACGCGGAGCGAGCGCCTCGGCGGCGGGGCCAGGCTCGGCGGGCTGGGCCACGGTCAGTGGTCGATACGGGTCAGCACGGCGACGCCTCCCGCGGTGTATGCTACACGGCACGGTTGCGCGTGAGCCACTCGCGGGAGGAAATGAATGGCGGACTGCATTCTCGTCGAAAAAACTCAAGGGGTCGCGATCGTCACCATGAATCGCCCGGAGCAGCTCAACGCGATGAGCTATCAGCTCAGCACCGAGCTGCACGAGACGGTCCAGCGCATGAGCGAAGACGCCGAGGTCGGGTGCATCGTCATCACGGGCGCCGGGAACCGCGCCTTCTCCGCTGGCGGGGACATCCACGAGCAACGCGAGGACGACCGCAAGTACACCCAGGCCGAGCTCGACGCTCGCGGTGCCATCCGCGCGCGCGGCAGCTACGAGATCAGCGCGTGTCCGAAGCCCACCATCGGGATGATGAACGGCCTGGCGTACGGTGGCGCCGCGGTGCTCGCGTCATCTCTGGATATGCGCATCGGGTGCGAGCATTCGAGCTTCCGCTTCCTGGCCGCGGCCTACGGCCGCATCAACAGCACCTGGACCCTGCCGAACCAGGTCGGCTGGCCCGTCGCCAAGGAGCTCCTGTTCTCCGCCCGGGTCGTCGAGGCGGAGGAAGCCCATCGCATCGGGCTGCTCAACCACCTCGTGCCCTGCGCGGAGCTGCGCACCAAGACGCTGTGGCTGGCGACGATGATCGCCAAGAACCGGCGCGAGGCCGTCATGGGCGTGAAGGCTCTCCTGCTCCGCGACCTGGGCCGCGATCTGGAAGAGCAGTGGGCGAACGAGCGCGACTACACGACGAACGTGGTCCGGGGCGCCAAGGCCGAGGCGGCCTTTCCCGAGTTCATCGCCCGCCGAGGTCGGCCGAGCGAGAACCGGTAGGCCTTCTGCGCCGGGCCTTTCTGCTCGCAGCCGGCCAGTAACGCGAGGCCGAGCCCCAGGGACAGCATGACGTGACGACGGTCGATGGTCGACATCGCGGTCGCGCCTACTTGCGTAGGCGTGCGGCGATCTTGTCGTAGGCGCTCTGGAGGTCTTTGTACGAGTTGGCAAAGCCGTGCTTCACGCTCTCCCAGGACTCCGCGGACGCACGGCGGAGCTCGTCGGCTTTTTTCGCGGTCTTGTCCCGCGTGACCTTCAGCTCTTTGAGCTGCCGCTCCAAATCTGCTTTGGCGGCGCTCGTGTCGCGCGAGACCTGAGCCTCCAGGTCCTTGATCTTGGGGTCGAGGTCGCTCATGAGCTTCTTCGCGTGCGCGACGGCGGCGTTCCTCTTGTCCACGGTGTAGCTCTTGATCGCGTCCACCGCCTCAGTGACCTTTTGCGTGGCATCCTTGCCCGAGGTCTGCCCGACGGCCGGCGCCGCGGGGGTCAGGAAGGCGCCCAGGGCGATGGCGAGGATCCCGAGGGGCACGCGTCGATTCATGGTCGTCCTCCCTCTGTGAGGCTTTGCGTGTGAGGTCCCGACTGTATCACGGTGGTCGTCACCGGGGACGCGCACCGAGGGCCTCGTCGACCACCTCGATCGCCGCCTCGACCAGCAGGGTGCGGGGGACGGTATCGTGGAACAAAAAGCCCATCGCCCGCAGCTCTCGAGTGAGGGGCGTGGCAACCGCCCAGTGATCGGCGTTGACGTAGCCCAGGAGGCTACCGCGAGACACGAGCTGGTCGTACCAGAAGAGCATGCCGTCGTTGCGCGGCTCCGCCCGAGCCAGCTCGCGATACACCGCGGTCAACACCGGCGAGAGCCGGTCCGGACGAGGTGTCGTCACGAGCGAGAAGATCGGCACTGACACGGCGGCACGGTGGCGCCGCCACCATTCGAGACGAACGTCGCGCCGCAGCTGGCCAGGGGCAGGGCGCTCAGCCACTGGCGATACGCGGTCAAGTGTCGATCGGCCAGGAGGCTGCCGTTGGCGGCGCCCGCCACGCTGACGATTGCCGCGATCCGTGCCGCTGACTCCGGGCGGCGCAGGACGAGCTCCAGAAGATCCGGGAGGCCCTTGGAGTACGCGAACACGATGAGCGGGCGAGGATCGTCGGGGAGCGCGGCGATCTGTGTCGCCAGGCGCTCCGCATTCGCAGCGGTGCTCCCCCGCCCGGAGACGCTGAAGTAATGCGCGTCGACTCCGGCCCGTGAAAGGCCGTCGATGACATCGGAGAAGGGGCGGGCCAGCGCCCGAAGGCACTCGGCGAACAGGCCGGGAACGAACGCCACACGATAGCGGCGCAACGCGTCGGGCGGTGGAATGTCCGACGGCGGCGCGATCTCGCCGGGCAGGCGAAGGAGCACGTCGTCGCAGCGCGGGCCGCCCGCCGGTAGGCGGCGGCAGAGGGCGGCTCGGTAGCGCCCGCGGAGATCGGCGATCCCTGCCTCCGCGAGCGTCGTCAGCACCACAGGCGTCGTCGTGTCCGAGTAGAGCGGGGCCGCGGTCGGCGCGCACGCGGCCAGGACCGCCAGCCCGCTCCCCGCCACGAGGCCGCGCGCGAGCGCGGTCCGCGCCCCGCCAATGGTCTGTCCGAACGGCAAACGGGGGCAGTGCCCAGGCGCTGGTTCCACCGGCTCGCTAGTTTCCTCCGGTGTCTTGGGTCACTTCTTGAGCTTGAGGTCCTCGTAGGGCGACGAGTACGGGTGCAGAGCGATGAGACCGAGCCCCGACTCCTCCACGCGCGGTCCGACGGCGTTCAGAAACCCCAGCTCCCACAAAGGCGCGTGCATGACCCGCTCGTGGGCCAGCCGCTGGATCTGGTGCAGCAGGGCCTCGCGGCGCCTGGGGTCGAGCTCGCGCGCTTGCTGGATGAACAGGTCGTCCATGTCGGGATAACCACCCCACGCGTAGAGGCCATCCTTGACGAAGTAGTTCTGGACCCGGGTCGCCGCGTTGCCGAGCCCGCCGGCGCCGGACTGTAAGATTCCGGTGATCTTCTTGTCCTTCCAGTTGCCGAGGAAGGCCGCGCGCTCCATCGGCCGCAATTTGGTGCGGATGCCCACCGCGGCCAGGTAGTTGGCGATGGCTTCGGCGACGCTCGAGTAGGAACTGTCGCAGGCGTACTCGCCGGCGTCGAAACCGTTCGGATAGCCGGCCTCGGCCAGGAGCTTCTTCGCTTGCGCCGGATCGTACGGATAGGGCGGGATGGCCAGGGCGTACTCGAAGGCAGACGGGATGATGCCGCCGGTCGGCTTGGAGTGTCCCAGGGTCTCCGCCTGATTGATGGCGTTCTTGTCGAAGGCGAGCGCCGCCGCCAGGCGCACTCGCCGGTCGTGCCAGGGGGATTTAGGGTCCCACTGCAGCTGGCCGAAGCTGAGCCACTGGGTGCCGGCGATTACTGTGGGGGTCAGCCGGAGCCCGGCCGTGCGCTTCACCTCCTCGCCGAGCAGACCGCGCAGCGAGTACGCGACGTCCACCTCGCCGCGCTTGAGCATGGCCAGCCTCGTCAGATCCTCGATTACGACCCGCCACACCAGCCGCTTGACGGCGGGCGTCTTGCGCCAGTAACGGTCGTGCGCGTCGAGGACGAGCTCCACCCCCGGGTTGAACGACGTCAGCTTGTAGGGGCCGGCGCCGATGGGCGCCTTCTTGAAGCCCTCGTCGCCGACCTTCTCGACGTACTTCTTGGGAACGATCCAGCCGGCGCCGCTGGCCGGCGTCGCGTAAAACGTCATGAAGTCCGGCCACGGCTCTTTCAGCCGGAAGCGGACGCGAAACGGATCGACGACCTCGACCGCGAGGACTTTCTCCTTGAGCAGCTTCGCGGCGGCGCCCTTGTACCGTTCGAAGGAGAACTTCACGTCCTCGGCGGTCAGGGCGTCGCCGTTGTGGAAGACGACGCCCCTGCGCACGACGAACTCGTAGCTGAGACCGTCCTTGGCCACCGTCCACGATTCGGCCAGCGACGGGGCCATCGGGTTGCCCGGCATCGGCTTCACCATCGCGTCGTGCACTGCGTAGAGCACCATCATGAGGGTGATGATCCCCGTGTGCTCGGCAGGGTCGAACCAGACGGGAGAGAGCGAGACATGCACCGCCCACGTCATTTGCGCCGCGGGCGCGTCCGAGCGCCCCTGCGCGGCTGCAGGAGCGGGAACGAAACTCGCGAGCAGGGTCAGGGCGAGGACCGGGATCGTCATCAGGCGCCGAGCCTTCATGGGCCGTCTCCTCTCCGCGTTGAGAAGGAAGCCGGTCAGGGTCGCGTAAGCTTACCACGGTGGTTCTTGACAGGACTGCCTCGCCGCGCTAGGACGTGGCGGGGAGGAGAACATCCATGAAAGTCAAAGCGGCGAACGGCTTCGCGCGAGCCCTCAAGGCCGAGGGCATTCCCTGGGTGAGCTGCTACCCAACCAACCACGTGAACAACGCGCTCGGGGAAGAGGGCGTGCCCATCCTCATGATGGGGGAGGAGCGCTTCGCCGTCGCCGTCGCCGATGCCTTTTCGCGCGTCACCTGTGGCAAGCAGATCGGCGTGTGCACCATCATGGCGAATCTGAACGCCGCCGGGATCCAGATGGCGTTCGGCGCCATCGGCCAGGCCTGGGAGGATTCGTCGCCGCTCCTGGTCATCACGGAAGGCGTGGGCCAGGGGGGGAGCCGGCACACGCACTTCGACATGGCCGATGCGCTCAAGTCGGTCACCAAGTGGGTGGGGAAGGTCGACCGCGCCGAGCTCGTGCCGGACTACGTGCGGCGGGCGTTCACGCACCTCCGGTCGGGCCGGCCGGGGCCCGTGCTGCTCATCATTCCGCGCGACCTCGGCGAATACGAGGAAGACGAGCATCCCTACTCGCCCGTGAAGGGCTGGCGGTCGGGGCCCGACCCCGACGACGTGAAGACGGCCGTCAAGGCGCTGCTCGCCGCGAAGGATCCGCTGCTCTACGTGGGCGAGGGCGTCTATTACGCCGACGCCACCAGCGAGCTCCTGAAATTCGCCGAGCTCGCCCAGGTGCCGGTGCTGACGACGCTCAAAGCCAAGGGCGCCTTCCCGGAGAACCATCCGTTGTCGGTCGGCGTCCGCGGCGCGCTCGCCGATCATTTCCTCCACAAGTGCGACCTCTTGTTCTCGATCGGCTCGAGCCTCTTCCCCAACCGGTTCAGCCACTCCATCCCCAGCGCGGACAAGAAGACGATCATCCAGTGCACGGTCGACACCCTCGACATCAACCGCAGCTACGAGACGCGCTATGCCGTGATCGGCGACGCCAAGCTCACGCTGCAGGCGCTCATCAGCGAGGTGTCGGCCCGTGGCGCACGCAAGAAGCCCGGGCTCGTCGAGGAGATCCGGAAGGGCAAAGAGGCGTTCCTCGCGAAGTTCCGCCCGTGGATGGAGTCGAGCGAGACGCCGATCAACCCGTACCGGGTGCTGGGCGACCTCATGAAGGTGCTCGACCCGAAGAACTCGTTCGTCACCGCGGATTCGGGGAACACGCGCGATCAGACCAGCACGGTGTACGAGGCGCAGATCCCGCGGGGTCATCTGGGCTGGGGCAACGTGTCCACGCTCGGCTTCAGCCTGGCCGGAGCCGTCGGGGCCAAGCTCGCGTATCCCGACCGGCAGTGCGTCCACGTCACCGGCGACGCGGGCGTGTGCTATATGATGGGCAACTTCGAGGCGGTCGCGCGCTACAAGATCGGGATCACGACGCTGCACATCAACAACGGCGGTTACTCCGGCTACGGCCCGGGCTTCTGGGGCGGCGGGCACGATCCCTACACGTGGAAGGTGTCGGATCACTCTTCGGCGTGCATGGCCAACATGGCGAAGGCCGTCGGCTTCCACGCCGAGGACGTGACGGCGCCGTCAGAGGTGATTCCGGCGCTCAAGCGCGCCTTCGACGAGAACGCCAAAGGCCGGCCGGCGTTCCTGGAATTCATCTGCTCGCACCATCCGGTCCACGGCGGCTGGGTCAGGCCTGCGGCGAGCGGTCACTAGGGGGCGGTGACGGCTGACGGCCGAGGGCTCGAGTCAGCTCGCGATCGGGCGTGTCGGCGCCGGCGCGCTGGTGATCGACTCGGTCGTCTTCGACCTCGATGGCACGCTGTGGGACACGTCGGCGACGTGCGCCATCGGATGGAACCGCGTGCTCGACCGGCACGGCATTGCCTTCCGGCCGATCACCGAGCACGACGTCAGGCGGGTCACCGGCCAGCCGCACGATGCATGCATCCGCGAGGTCTTCGCCGGGCTTCCCGAGGCGCACGTTCTCACGCTCATGGCCGAAACTCAGCTCGAGGACAACAAACTGGTCGCCCAGCTCGGCGGCGAGCTCTTCCCGCACGTCGAGGCTGGCCTGAGACGGCTCGCCGCGCGGTATCCGCTCTTCATCGTGAGCAATTGCCAGGCCGGCTACATCGAGGCCTTCATCCAATGGTCCGGGCTCCGGGCGTGCTTCCGGGACTTCGAGTGCTGGGGCAACACCGGCTTCACCAAGGCGGGCAACCTCCGCGCGTTGGTCGAGCGCAACCGGATTCGTCACCCGCTCTTCGTCGGTGATACCCCCGGTGACCAAGCAGCGGCGCGCGAGTGCGGCGTGCCCTTCCTGTACGTCGACTACGGCTTCGGCGTCTGTCGCGACGTCGATCGCCGTTTCTCCTCCTTCGCCGATCTGACGACCTGGCTCCTCGATCCGACCCCCCCCACGCCCTGAGCCCGGCCCGGGGTCAAGGCGCCTCGTCCGACCAGGGCAGTAGGTCGGGTCGACGGATGCGGCGGGGGTCGAAGCGACCCGTCCCCGGCACGCGACGACGGGAGTTGCGCGCCCGGATGGAGCCCAGCCGCACCGGAGCAACGGACGCGTGCCGCGTGGTCGTCTCGACCCCCGCCGCGTCCGTCGACCTGACCTACTGCCCGGCCGGGCCGCCGACTTGACGTCGGGTCCTCAAATCCCGTATACGGGCCTGACGAGCGGTGCGCGAACGGAGGGAGAGCATCATGGCCATGTACTGGAAGGAGATCACGGTCAACTGGGGCGAGTCGGACCCCTTCGGGCTCGTGTACTATCCCCGGATCGTCGCCTGGTTCAACGACACCGAGCACGAGCTGTTCCGCGTCATCGGCTACCCGATCGAGCAGATGATCAAGAACGACCGCACGACCTTCGTGATGGGCGAGATCCACTTCCGCTTCATCGGTCCGGCGGCCTACGGCGACCGCATCGTGAACACCATCACCCTCGCCGAGGTCGGCGCCCGCACCCTGCACTGGAACTGCAAGGCGAAGAACGCCGTCACCGGGGCACCGGTCAGCGAGGGCAAGGCCACCCGGGTGTACGCCCGGATCAACGAAGACGGCTCGCTGAGCTCGCAGCCGATTCCCCTGGAGATGCTGACCGCGCTCCAGGAGCTGGGGAGCCTGACGCATCTGAAGACGAACAGCGGAGCGACGAAGCTCGGCGCCGAACGCTGACGCAATCCGCGGGCGGAAATCGGCTCCCCTACCGAGCCGGCTTCACCTTCTCGAAGAGCGCCCGGTACTTGCCGTACCCGGCCTCCTCGAGCTTCGCGAGCGGAATGAACCGCAGCGAGGCCGAGTTGATGCAGTAGCGGAGGCCGTGCGGGCCCGGGCCGTCGGGAAAGACGTGACCGAGATGCGAATCGGCGTTCGCCGACCGCACTTCGACGCGGCGCATCCCGTGCGTCGTGTCGGAGAGCTCTGTCACGTTGTCCTTCTCGATCGGTCGTACGAAGCTGGGCCAGCCAGTGCCGGAGTCGAACTTGTCGGTCGACGAGAACAGCGGCTCGCCCGAAACGACGTCCACGTAGATCCCGGGCTCGTGGTGGTCCCAGAACTCGTTCCGGAACGGTGGCTCGGTCGCGCTGCACTGGGTGACGTCATACTGCGCCGGGGTGAGCTTCGCCTTCACCTCGACATCGGTCGGCTTCCGGTAGGTCATGGCCTGTCTCTCCTGTCAGAGGATTAGAGCACGGCGGGCGGCCGTCCGATCATCCCTTCACGTAGGCGAGCTTCTCGGCCACCTTGCCGTCGCGTACCCGTATCACATCGACTCCCCGCACGTGTCCTCCCCGGTCATCCCAGCGGAACACCCACCGGACGACCCCGCGGTCGGCGACGGCGAAGATCTCCTCGGTCTCGAAGCACGCGCCGGGTGTGGACAGGAAGAAGCGCTGCCAGAAGGTCCGCACCGCAGTGGCCCCTTCGAACCGCTCGCCGTCCGGCGCCGGCAACGTGTTCTCGAACACGCAGTCCGCCGTCATCAGCGCCATCACGCCGTCCACGTCGTGGCGATTGAACGCGTCGTTGAACCGATTGATGACGTCGCGCGTGGCGTGGGTCTCGGAGTCCGGCATGCCGGTCACCTCATGGGGGATGTTCGAGGTGGTGGAGCCGAAGCGGGAGGGGAGCGCCGCTCCGCCACCGCCTGGATCATGAGGATCCGTCCCTCTTCGCGGTTGCGCTGCCCGGCCCGAACGATCGCGTCGAGGGCCTCGCCCATGACGATGCGCTGGACGCCGTGGGCCGGACCGGAGGCGCCGGTGCTCGGTCCCACCGCTTCCGCGGTGACGTCGTCCCAGGCGCGGACCTGGAACCCGGTCGCCGCGATCACGCCGCGCATCTCGCCCGGCGGGCGAAGGAAGCTCGCCGCCGCGTCCCGCGCCCACATGACCGGGAACACCACCGGCTGGACCGGGCCCGCCATCGGCTCCTGGAGCGCCAGCAATCCGCCCGGGCGCAGCACCCGCGCGAAACCGGCATAGAGCCGCTCCTTGTCGGCGATGTTCATGCCGCTGTTCTGCGTCCACACCACGTCGAACGTGCCGGCGCCCACGTCCAGCGCCAGCGCGTCGCCGACGCGATGCCGGACGCGATCGGCGAGGCGCAACCGTGCCGTGAGCGCCTCGCCGGTCTGCACGTACGATTCGGTGAGATCGACCACGGTGACGTCACAGCCGAACTCGACGGCCAGCGTGCGCGCGGGGCCACCCAGCCCGCCGCCCACGTCGAGGACGCGCATGCCCGGGCGCAGGTTGGCGAGGCGCGCCAGCCGCTGGGTCGCGTTCTTTCCACCGCTGTGGAACTGGTCGGCCGGCGCCAGATCGTCGATCGTCAGCGCGTCGACGTGCTTCCCGGCGGCGGCCAGCGCCTCGAGGATCAAGCGCTCCAGTCCGGTACGTCCCCAGTAGGCGTTGGTGGCGCGCGCGTCCATGAAGGCGATCAGGAGGTCACCTGGCTTTGAGCTTCAGGTCCTCGTAGGGCGCCGAGTAGGCGTGACCGGGGATGAGGCCGAGCCCCGACTCCTGCACCCGCGGGCCGTGGCCGTTGATGAAGGCAAGCTCCCAGATCGGGATGTGCATCACCTTGTCGCGCATGAGCTGCTGGATCTTGTGCAGGAGCGCCTCACGCTTCTTGCGATCGAGCTCGGCCGCCTGGTCCTTGAAGAGCGAGTCGATGTCCCCGTAGCTGCCGTAGACATAGGTCCCGCCGTTGACGACGAAGGACTCGATCCGCGTCGCCGCGTTGCCGAACGCCCCGCTCGCGGTGTACGCGAGGTTCTTGTACTTCTTGTCCGCGTAGGTGCTCCAGTGCGATGCCCGCTCGCGCGACACCAGCTTGGTGCGGATGCCGACCTGCTGGAGGTAGCTGGCGATCGCCTCCTGCACGTTCGCGTACGAGATATCCAGATAGTAGTCGCCCGCGTCGAAGCCGTTCGGGAAGCCCGCCTCGGCGAGGAGCTTCTTGGCCTGGGCCGGATCGAACTCATAAGCGGGCGGCTGCCAGTAGAAATCGAAGGTGCTCGGAATGATGCTATAGGTCAGCCTCGAGTGGCCGAGCGTGATCGCCTGGTTGATCGCCTTGCGGTCGATCGCCAGGTTGGCCGCCAGGCGCACCCGCTTGTCGTGCCAGGGAGACTTGGGGTCCCACTGGTCCAGCATGCTGACCCACTGGGGAGCCTGGATCACCGTCGGCTTCAGCGCGAGCCCGGGAGTCCGCAGGAGCTCTTCGGCGAGCTCCCCGCGGATCGAGTACACGATGTCCACCTCGGCGCGTTTCAACGCGGCGAGGCGGGTCGACTCGTCGGTGATGACCTTGAAGACCAGCCGCTTCACGCTCGGCGTCTTCCGCCAGTACCCCTCGAAGGCCTCCATGACCAGCTCGACGCCGGGGTTGAACGAGACGAACTTGTAGGGTCCGGCGCCGACCGGCGCCTTCTTGAACGCGTCGTCGCCGACCTTTTCGACATACTTCTTCGGCACGATCCAGCCCGCGCCGCTGGCCGCGGTGTAGAACGTCATGAAGTCGGGCCAGGGGTTCTTCAGGCGGAACCTCACCTGC
Source organism: Candidatus Rokuibacteriota bacterium (assembly GCA_003221635.1). GTDB lineage: Bacteria > Methylomirabilota > Methylomirabilia > Rokubacteriales > CSP1-6 > AR31. The sequence continues at coordinate 16,379 of QHSR01000023.1, forward strand.
AAGGGGCCCGGCGTCTCGACGGCGGCGACGCGCTCATGGATGGCCTTGGCGGAAGCGCCCTTGTAGCGCTCGAACGAGAACTTCACGTCCTCGGCCGTGAGCGCGGCGCCGTTGTGGAACTTCACGCCCTTGCGGAGCGTGAAGTCGTACACGCGCCCGTCCGGCGATACCTGCCACGACTCGGCCAGGCTCGGCGCGGTCGGGTTGCCGGGCATGGCCTTGGCCAGCGCGTCGTGCAGCGCGTACATGACCATGAAGGGCGTGATGATGCCGAGCGTCTCGGCCGGGTCGAACCATGTCGGCGCGAGCGAGATGTGCACGCCCCACGTCAGCTGGCCCTCGGGGGCGGCGGCAGCGACCGGGACGACGGCGAGCAGGGCACTCAGGACCCCCACGGCAAGTCGAAGACGGCGCATCGTCTGCCTCCTCAGCAGTACGTTGATGTTTCGGGTGCGCGCGGAGCGCGCCGAGCGGCGGCGTCATTATCCTCGCACGACGACGACCCCGAATCGCGGCGCGGCGCGACGCTGGCGTTACTGCGCATGCTGAGCGACGGCGCGATCCTAGCGACGCGACGGCTCGCCGGCAAACGCGGGCATGATCTCCTTCGCGAAGCGGCGCAGCGTCTCGATCCCTCCCGTGCTGTTGAGCAGCACGTATTCGGCGCCCACGTCGCGAAGCGTCTGGAGCTTGGTGACGATCTCGTCGGGCGTGCCATAGAGCGCGCCCGCTTCGGCGGCCTCGAGCGTATTCGCGTAGGTCATGATCGTCGACTTGTTCTGTCCGTCCGGACGCTGCGCGAGGTCGTGGACGCGTCGCCGCGCCGCCATGCGTGTCTCGAGCGCCTTCTGACGCTCGGCGGCCGTCATCGCCACGTTGATCGAGCGCGTGACCGCGACGCTCATCGGGTCGAAGCGACGACCACGCGCCTGCACCTCCGCCTTGAAGAGGGCGATCCGCTCGCCGATCTGCTCGATCGGCGCGAACTGGTCCAGGAGCAGACGGTAGCCGAGATCCGCGACCTTCTTGATCGACGCCGGCCGCCCCGCGCCCATCCAGAGCGGCGGATGGGGCTTCTGGGCGGTCGGGGGCTCGACGACGACGTTGTCGAATTGCCAGTACTTGCCGCGATGGGACCACGGCGTGTCCGAGGTCCACGCCTTGAGCAGGACTTCCAGGGATTCGTCGAACCGCTCGTCCGCCTCCTCCATAGGAATGCAGAACCCGGCGAACTCGTTGTGGCGATAGCCCTGGCCGATGCCGAAGTCGACGCGGCCGCCCGACAGCAGGTCGATCGTCGCGACCTGCTCGGCCAGCAGCACCGGGTTGTGCCAGGGCAGCGTGATCACGGCGGTGCCGAGCCGTAGCGTCGTCGTGCGCGCTGCGACCCACGTCAGCAGATTCAAAGTCGCCGAGATCTGGCCGAAGCCGGTGAAATGGTGCTCGACGACGAAGGAGCTCACGTAGCCGAGCGCCTCGGCCTTGACGTTGTTCTCGACGAACTCCCTGAATCCGGCTCCGCTGTCGACGTCGGGGCCGCCCCGCTTCGCCTGCGCGCTTCCGAAGATCCCGAACCTCATCAGGCGACTCCGTTCTGCTTGGCGGCTTTGAGGGCCGCCTGCATCTTCTCGACGTCCGTGTTCGGAATGTCGGTGGCCATGACTCCCTCCCTCGCACATGAGGCGCGACTGCGCCGTAGCCTACCATACCGTGCCCAACCTCGAGCCCGGAGGCCGATGGCTCCCCCATCCCCGGTGTGATAAGTACGGCAGCGGTGGAGATCGGGTTCTTCTTCTGGCCGTTCACGGTCGATCTGACGCTGCGCATGGCGGCGGCGGCCGAACGATTCGGGTGGGACATGATCGGGGTCGCCGACACCCCCGGCAACGCCATGGACCCCTGGGTCGCGGCCACGCTCGTCGCCGAGCACACGAGACGGCCGAAGGTCGCGGTGTGTGTCACGAATCTCGTGACTCGCCACCCGGCGGTGACGGCGGCCGCCATCGCGTCGCTCGACCTGCTCTCCCGCGGTCGCGCGGTCCTGGGCGTGGGCGCGGGCCACAGCGGCACCAAGAATCTCGGGGTGAAGGGCTCGTCGGCGGCCGCGCTGGCCGAGGGCGTGACCGTCATCAAGCAACTCCTCACCGGCCAGCCCGCCGACTACCGCGGAGGCACCGCCCACCTACCCTGGGTGACGCACGCACCCCGGGTCTTCCAGGCGGCGTCCGTGCCAAAGTCGCTCGCCGCGGCGGGCGCGGCGGCCGACGGTGTGTTCATCAACTACGGGCTCGATGCGGTCAGCCTGCGGGTATCGGCCGGACACGTCGCTCGGGGCGCGGAGTCGGTCGGTCGGCCCGCCGACGATCTCGAGGTCTGGCAGATCGCATGCCTGGACTGTCACCTCGAGCGTGACGTGGCGCGACGAACGCTGGGCGCGATCCTGGCGTTCGTGTCGAGCTACGTGATCGGCGGCGGCGACGACCTCGCCGCCCGCGGGGTGCCGGCCCCCTTCGTCGAGCCGCTACGCGAGCTGCGGCGTCGGTACAGCACGCGGCCGGGTGACGCGGACGCGCGCCTGGTCGAGGAGCTCGGCCTCTTCGAGTATCTGGCCAGACGACTGGCGCTCTGGGGAGATCCGGAGGATTGCCTGCGCCAGGCGCTGGAGGCGAAGGCGGCCGGTGTGAAACGGCTCATGCTCACGGTGAGCCTCGCCGCCGACCCAGTCGGAACGGTCGAGCTGTTCGGAGCGCAGGTCTTGCCCGCGTTACGGCGCGTCGATGACGCGCGTCCGAAGTAGCTCGGCGATGCGCTCGGCGGGATAGCCGAGGAGGCCACCGAGCACCGCGCGCGTGTGCTCGCCGACGCGATACGCCGCGGGGCCGCGCGGTCCCAGGGACTCGCCATCGACGTGATACGGGCTGGCGGACCCGCCAGGACCCGGGTCAGATCCAGGATGGTGACGCCGACCAGGGGCAGATCGTCCGGGGCGCTCAGGGGCCGGGCCAGGCGTCCAGCACGCCGCGCTTCAACCTGCGTCGCTCGCCGTCGGACAGCTTGAAATCGTGGCCGAAGGGCGCCGACTCGAAGGAGCCGTAGGCCGGGTTCGCGATCATGATCCACTCGCGACCCCAGCGATCCTTGTGCTGCTCCAGCACCTTCAGGCGCTCCGCCTCGGTGCCGCGGTACTCGTCGACGAAGTCGCCGAAGTTGTCGCCGACGTTGAGAAGGACGCGGTAGCTCCTGGCAACGTGGGCGCGGCGGGTTCCCTTCGCCGAGCCCCAGTGGGGCTGCTTGCGGGCCATGAGCATGGTGTCGACCTTGCCGCCCATCGGGAAGCCGAACCTCTCGAGGTTCTTACGCGTCGCTGGCTCTTCCTCGGCGGTGCGGTTGGAGATGTAGAACACCTTCACCCCCTTCGCGTCCGCGTACCGGGCGAACTCGAGCGCGCCGGGAATCGGAGGCGACGCCACGGTGTTGACGTACGCATTCCAGGTTTTCGCGTCGAACGTCGTGCCCTTGAGCGCCATCCACGCCTGATATCCGGAGTTGTCGAGAATCGTCTCGTCGATGTCGAGGATCACGGCGGTGGGAAACGACTGGTAAGCGCCGGCTTGCTCCTTCGGGGCGCCGGTCCAGCTCGGGTCCGCCAGCGCCTGGTCGAGACGGATCCGTGCCAGCGCGAAGGCCGTGAGGGCGCTGGCCTTGAACTCGACGGACCGCTGCATCCACAGGACGGCGTTGAGGAGGTCGCTGGCGGGCGGATCCGGGGCCTGCTGGGCCAGGGCCGGCGCGCTCGATCCGAGCGCGGCGATCAGAGCCAGGATCGCCAGCCACCCGCCCTGTCGGCGTCTGTCGTGCGCAGCGATCATGTCGGCTCTCCCTCAGGGCGCCGTCGCGCGCAGGTGGCGCAGGCTCGGCCCCAGATCCTCGTAGCGACTCACGATAGTACCGCCGCTCTCGCGAATGAAGAACTCGACCTGAAGGTTGACGGTGGAGCCCTCGTTGTCGGCGCTCAGCCGGACGTCGCCCCGGTAGCCGACGATGAGCTTTCCGCGCGCGAACGCGTAGCCGATCTCCGCCGCGGTGCCGCTGTCCACGTCGGTGCCGTCGAGAATGGCGACCACGCCGTGCGCCCGATCGATCGCGGCCCGATTGGTGGCGCCCATCTCCCGATTGAGCTTCCGCCACGCCTCGCGCTTTTCCGGTCCGTAGGGCAACCGCTGAACCGTCTCGATCTTCCGCGAATCGGTCAGGGCCCAGGGGTCGAGGACCTCGTATCCGAGACTCGTCACGAAGGGAACGAGGACCGCGTGGTAGAAGTGGCGCCCCGCCTCCGAGAAGCCCAGCGGCCCGGCCATGTAGATCCGCGGCGTGGCATCCACGAGGCTCCGAGAATAGCCGACGGCCAGCGACCTCGCCAGTCGATGCTATATCATCGGGCCATGCGCACCCTGAGGACGCTCGCCGTCGTGATCGTTACCGCGACGGCGCTGACCGGCCACGTCCTGGCCCAGGAGTTCGTCCCGGCGATCGTGTTCGACATGGGCGGGAAGTTCGACAAGTCCTTCAACGAGGCCGCGTACACCGGCGCCGAACGCTTCAAGAAGGAGACGGGAATCGCGTATCGCGAGTTCGAGGTGACGAACGAGGCGCAGCGCGAGCAGGCGCTGCGCAACATGGCGCGACGCGGCTCCCAGGTGGTCGTGGGGATCGGCTTCGGTCAGGCCAGCGGCGTCGAGAAGGTGGCCCGGGAATTCCCTGCGCTCAAGTTCGTCATCATCGACGCGATCGTGAGCCTGCCCAACGTCCAGTCGGTCGTCTTCAAGGAGCACGAGGGCTCGTTCCTGGTGGGCATGGCGGCGGCGATGGCGTCGAAGACCGGCAAGATCGGCTTCGTCGGCGGGATGGACATCCCGTTGATCCGCCGCTTCGCCCTCGGGTACGAGGAAGGGGCGAAGCACGTCAACCCGAGGATCGAGATCTACCAGAACATGACGGGGACGACGCCCGCGGCCTGGAACGACCCGACCCGCGGCGGCGAGCTGGCGCGGAGCCAGTTCGATCGCGGGGCCGATATCATCTATGCGGCCGCCGGCGCCACCGGGCTCGGCGTGCTCCAGGCGGCCAAAGACAAGGGGCGACTCGCCATCGGCGTCGACTCGAATCAGAACCACATCCATCCCGGGTCTGTCCTGACCTCGATGATCAAGCGGGTCGACCTGGCCGTCTTCGAGACCTTCAAGGCCGCGAAGGACGGAACGTGGAGAGCGGGCGTGCGCTCGCTGGGCGTCGCCGAGGGCGGGGTCAGCTTCTCGCTCGATCAGCACAATCGGGGCTTGATCACCCCGGAGATGGAGAAGCGGCTCCAGCAGGCGCGAGCCGACATCGTCGCCGGCAAGATCAAGGTCACGGACTACATGGCCAAGTAGCTGACCGATCGTCGCCAATGCTGATCGGTCTGAGTGAACGCCTTTACGCGTTTTGAGAGTCGCTCCATCGGAAAGGCCATGAGGTAGTGACATGTGGGTGCGCGTCAATGGTGTGCGGCTCTTCTTTGATGTCGAGGGCCCGAGCCTGGTGTCCGACGGTCCCGCGATGCGGGAGAGGCCGACGATCGTTCTCCTCCACGGTGGTCCAGGATTTGACCACTCGATCTATAAACCGTCGCTCTCCTCCTTAGCCGATATCGCCCAGGTGGTGTTTGTCGACCAGCGCGGGAACGGCCGCAGCGATCCTGGCCCCCAGGAGAGTTGGACCTTGGCCCAGTGGGGCGACGACGTGCGTGCCTTCTGCGAGGAGCTCGGAATCGTGCGGCCGATCGTTCTGGGCATGTCGTTTGGTGGGACGGTTGCCCTGGCGTACGCCACGCGCCATCCGGCCCACCCCGCCAAGCTGATTCTCGGGAACACTGAAGCCGCCGGCGGGACGTATCGAGAGCGTCGAGTTGCGCTGTTCGAGCGCTTCGGCGGACCGGAGGTCGGCGCGCTGGCCCGCCGTCGGTTCCTCGACGGGCATACGGACGCAGCGACGCTCGAAGCCTGGATCCGCTTGGCCTTCCCTCTCTACAGTCGGACGCCACGCGATCCTGACGTGATCCGACGCGTCATCCGCCATCCTGAGGTCACGCGCTGGTTCACACGACCCGGTGGCGAGGGTCACACGTTCGACTTCTTCCAGACCCTTCCTCAGATTCAATGTCCGACCCTCGTGTTAGGCGGGGAGGAAGACCCGATGACTCCCATCGAGTGTCAGGAGGATATCGCGGCGGCTCTGCCGGCACATCTGGTTCGTTTCGAGCGCTTTCCAGGCTGTGGCCACACTGTGCTCGTCGACGCACCCGAGCGCGCCATGGCAGTGATCCGGGACTTCATCGCTCACTGAGATGGCTCAAGGGCGGGAACGCCTCGCCGATCAAGCCGTCTCACGCCGCCCGCAACTTGCCGAGGGGTTCACCAAGAACACGTTCACCGCGATGGTCATGACTAGACTCGAACGAGGAGAAAACACCATGCAAGCTGCTCAAAGGATCACCCCGTGTTTGTGGTTCGATGACCAAGCTGAAGAGGCCGTAAAGTTCTATGCCGCGATCTTCAGAAATTCAAAGGTCGTAAACGTTGCCCGGTACGGGGAAGCTGGACGTGAGGTCCACGGAAAACCAGCGGGCACGGTAATGACCGTGGCATTCGAGCTTGATGGGCAGGCGTTCACCGCACTCAACGGTGGCCCGATGTTCAAATTCAACGAGGCCATCTCGTTCCAAGTCAATTGCGAGACGCAGGCGGACGTGGACTATTACTGGGACAAACTATCGGAAGGCGGGGATAAACAGGCACAGCAGTGCGGCTGGCTCAAGGACAAATACGGCGTTTCGTGGCAAGTTGTTCCCCGAGTTTTGCTCGAGATGATTCAGGACCCCGATTCCCAGAAATCCCAAAGAGCCATGGAGGCCATGCTGAAAATGAAGAAGATCGACATTCAAGCGCTAAAGCGCGCCTACGCTGGATAGCATCGCGCAACGAGGCCAATGATGACACGTGTCCAGCTGACGTTGAAGAGCGTTCGAGCGCGGCCTGTGGTCGTGCCCTTGAAGCGGCCCGTGGTCTCGAAAGTCGGCCTATTCCGAGACTGGCCCATGATCCTGATCGACCTGTACACCAGCGAAGGCGTGGTCGGTCACAGCTACCTCGAGCCCTATCTCAAGCAGTCGATGCGTTACATCATCGCGGCGATCGAGGATCTTGCCGACGCGGCGAAGGGCCAGCCGGTGGCGCCATTCGACGGGTACCGTCGAGGCATCGGCTCGCTCCATCTCGTTGGCCGGGAAGGCGTATCCCTGATCGCCGTGTCCGGTCTCGATATGGCCGCCTGGGATGCCTTGGCCAAGGCGGCCGACATGCCGCTCGCCGTTTTCCTCGGCGGGACCGTTGGACCGGTGCCCGCCTACAACAGCAACGGGCTCTGGTTGACGCCGGTCGATGAATTAGCCTCCGAGGCGGCTGCGCTCGTCGCCGAAGGAGGATTCACCGGGCTCAAGCTCCGACTGGGACGAGAACAGGTAGCCGATGATCTCGCGGCCATCGCTGCCGTGCGCGAAGCGGCCGGCGCCACCATCAAGCTCATGTGCGATTTCAATCAGGGGTTGGCGTTGGGGGACGCGCTCGTGCGATGCCATGCGCTCGACGATCAGGGGCTTTATTGGTTCGAGGAACCTACCACCTACGACAACATTCCGGGCCACGCCCAGCTTGCGCGTGAGCTGAAGACTCCCGTTCAACTGGGGGAGAACTTTTACGGGCCTCGCCTGCTGTATCAGGCGGTGCTTGCCGGTGCGAGCGACTACGTTATGCCCGACCTCATGCGGATCGGCGGTGTGACCGGGTGGCTACGGGCGGCCGCGATCACCAGCGCGGCGGGTATTCCCATGTCCACGCATCTCTACCCGGAGATCGCCGCGCATCTGATGCGTGTCACCGATACCGCGCACTGGCTCGAGTGGCAGGATTGGGCCTACCCGATACTGTCCGAGCCGTTCAGACTCGCGAACGGTCACCTCACGGTTCCGGACAGGCCGGGCCAAGGCATCGCGTGGGACGAGAAGGCTGTCGCCAAATTCACGCAATGAGTAACAGAGCTGCGAGATTTGGACGAGTTGCGAGAGCCATCCTCGGGCGTGATCTGCTTCCCAGCGATGGGACGCCTGAGCAGCGGATCCGTGCGACCGAAGAGAGGCTTCGAATCGGCCTGCCTGCCGCGATGCGCGAGTACTACCTTGCCGCCGGCGAGGCCGATCGGTTGAGCCGAGCTCATCACCTCCTCTTCCGGCCTGAGGATTCAGGAGCCTTGAGGACCTCGTCCAGGAGCCGAACAGCGTGAGTGCCGTGGCCCCGCCGGCGATCGAGCTGCGGAGCATCGACAAGCGGTTCGGCGACGTTCACGCCAACCGCGACGTGTCGCTCGTCGTGCGCCGAGGCACGATCCACGGCCTCGTCGGCGAGAACGGCGCCGGCAAGTCGACCCTCATGGGCATCGTGTACGGCTACTACCAGCCCGACCGCGGCGAGATCCTCGTGCGCGGCCGGCCCGCGGCCATCCGCAGCGCCCAGGGCGCGCTCGCCGCCGGGATCGGGATGGTCCACCAGCATTTCATGCTGGTCGAGCCGTTCACGGTCCTGGAAAACGTCGTCCTCGGAATGGAGGGCGGCTTTCGCCTCGGGGCGGGTCTGGCGCGGGCGCGCGCCGAGCTGCAGCGGCTCGGGCGCGAGTACCACCTGGAGGTCGATCCCGATGCGCGGGTCGCGGATCTCTCCGTGGGCCAGCGCCAGCGCGTCGAGATCCTCAAGGCGCTCTATCGGGGCGCCGAGCTTCTCGTCCTCGACGAGCCGACCGCGGTGCTGACGCCCCAGGAGGCCGACCATCTCTTCCGGATCCTCGCGTCCCTGCGCAGCGAGGGGAAGACCGTCTTGCTCAGCACCCACAAGCTGCGCGAGATCCGCGAGGTCACCGACGTCGTCACCGTGATGCGGCAGGGGCGAGTCGTCGCCACGCTTCCCACCGCCGGGACGACGCCCGAGCAACTCGCCGAGCTGATGGTGGGCCGCACGGTGCGCCTGCACGTCGACCGGCGTCCCGCTCGGCCGGGCGACCCGGTGCTCGAGGTGACCGGGCTCGTGGTCGAGGACTCGCTCGGGGTGGAGCGCGTCAAAGGCGTCAGCTTCACGGTGCGGCGTGGCGAGATCGTGGGAGTGGCGGGCGTCGCCGGCAACGGTCAGTCGGAGCTGCTCGAGGCGCTCGCGGGCATCCGGTCGGTGAAGTCGGGGCACATTCGCCTGAGAACCGACGACCTCACCGGGGCGGCGGCGCGCTCGCCGCGACACCTGCGAAAGCTCGGCCTCGCCCACGTGCCGGAGGACCGCCAGCGCGTGGGGCTCATCATGTCGTTCACGGCGCGCGAAAGCGCCATCCTCGGCTATCACGACGACAGCGCCTACAACGGCGTGATCCGCCTCCGCCGAGCCGCGGTCGCGTCGAGCTTCGATCGGCAAGTCACCGAGTACGATATCCGGCCCGGCGACGGCGCGCTGCCCACGTCGGCGTTCTCGGGCGGCAACCAGCAGAAGATCGTGCTGGCCCGCGAGCTCGACCGGAACCCCGATCTCCTCCTGATCGGGCAACCGACTCGTGGCGTCGACATCGGCGCGATCGAGTTCATCCATCGCCGCCTGGTGGCGCTACGCGACGCCGGCAAGGCGCTCCTGCTGATCTCGGTCGAGCTGGACGAGATCCTGGCGCTGTCCGATCGCATTCTGGTCATGCATGATGGGCGGATCGCCGGGGACGTCCCGGGCGCGGCGGCGACGGAAGGGGTGCTCGGGCTTATGATGGCCGGCGTGACCGAAACCCGGGGAAGTCCCGAGGGGGGCGCAGGGTGTGCGCCGGCCGCGCACCCGGAGCCTCCCTCGCCCGACACAGGGGGAGAATGACCGTGCTCTTCACATGTCCCGGCCCCGCAGCGCGCGGCGGTGATTCACGGACGACCAGAGGCCGCCGCCGGCACGTCTGCATCGACGTCCACTGCCACGTCCACTATCCGCCCGCGGACGAGATGGTGCAGAACGCCTTCCGGCGCGACGCCGAGCCGGCGATGCGGTTCACGAACGACCTGTCGCGCGAGACGAACAAGAAGCAGGCGGAGAACGTGCTCGTCTGCCTCACGTCCGTCGAGCAGCGGCTCCGCGACATGGACAAGATGGGCGTCGACGTCCAGGCGATCTCGTGCTCGCCGTTTCAGTTCATGTACTCGCTCGACCCGGAGCTCGGCCGCAAGACCGCCCGCGCCATCAACGAGAACCTGGCGGCGATCGTCCAGATGTACTCGGGCCGCTTGAACCGCCGGATGTGGTTCGACACCGCGCAGAGGCTCAGGTACACGCTCACCCGGTTCCACGGCGAGAGGTTCGAGGTCGAGGCGTGGACCAGGCACGAGTGGAAAATGATCATCGAGCCCACCGGCCCCTTGGGCGCCACGAGACCGCCGCGGGCCACGAGCCGGGTGATCGTGTCGTGGTCGATGGTCCAGAGGGGATAGCTGGTCGTCGTGGTGTCGTGCCCGGCCTCGAGCACGCCCAGCGTGTGGCTGCCGGGGATGAACATCAGCGGGCCGTTGAACTCGTTCACCTCGTTCAGGAAGATCGCCACGTTCATGGCGCGCGCCTCGGGCATCTGATCGTCGTTGAACCAGGTGCCGAAGTCCTGGTGCCACTGCCAGACGTCGCCGTCGAAGGCCATCTTGCCGTTGATCTTGAACTGGTGCATGTAGACCGGCTCGCCGAAGATCTGGACGACCGGGTCGATCATGCGCGGGTGCCGCGCCAGCCGGGCGAACGGGGCGCTGTACATGTGCGCGGCGAAGTTCGTGCGCACGGCGTCGCTGCCTTTTTCGCGCACGTTCTCCGGCCGGCGCTGCGCGTAGAGGTTCGGCACTTCAAGGCCGATGAACGCGCGCCAATGCCTCACGCGCCGGTCCCGCTGACCTCGTCGATTGCGCCGAGTGCGCCGCCCGCGACGACTGTCACGTCTTCGGGGCTTTGCGCGCGATCGCGGCGATGGCGTCGGCGAAGTTCACCTGGCTGTCGTCCTGGGGCTCGTAGCCGATTTTCGTCTTGGCGCTGGCCAGGCTCCAGAACCGATGCGTGTTGCCGCTGATGCCGTAGACGATCAGGAACGGCACGCCGTGCTCGTCTCGGATGTCCTCGGTCTCCACCATGCGGATGGCCTGCTGGACCTGGTCGCGCCGCGAGAGATAGGCGCCGAGCGCCCGGTGCATCACCTGGATGTCCCCCGGCTTCACGTGCTCGATGTCATCGTCGCGGGGCCCGCCGATGCGCCACTGCACCACCTCGAGCGTGCGGCCGTCGACCTTCCCGGTGGCGAAGACGAAGCCGAGCAGCTCATAGGCCGCCTTGGCCCAGCCGTACCAGTTGTCCGAGCGCGGCGGCATCTCGGGCGTGACCATGTCGACCCGCCCGTCCCAGACCAGACGCTCGTAGTAGTCCGCGGCGTGGTTGGAGCTGGCCACGACTACGCGGCGCACGCCCTCCTCGAGGGCGACGCGATAGACGTTGTACGCGAGGGCGACGTTCTGGTGCTCGGCCCAGAACTTGGCGTCGTTGTTCGCCTGCCACGTCGTGGCGTCCATCCCGGGCGCGCGCACGTAGCCCAGGTGGATCACCGCGTCGGCGCCGCGAAAGTGCTGCCGGTACTCATTGCGATCCGGCCGGGTCAAGTCGGCGACCACCAGCCCGGGCACCTTCTCGCCGCCCCGGGCCGTGGGGGTGACGTCGATCGGCACCAGATCCCACCGCTCCGCGAGCTCCTTGAACATCCGCTGGCCCACGTAACCGGCGGCTCCGGTGATCACGACGCGTCGTTTGGCCATCTCCGCCCTCCTCTCGACTACCCGGCTTCAGATCAGCACTATGTATGGCGGAGCGAAACTCGTCAACGAGATGCTCGCGCGGGCTATGCTGTCGTTCCGGACCGTGGCCACGGTCGCGGGGCCGAGGAGGAGACCGTGAAGATCACGCGCGTGGAGGCGTTTCACGTGAACTGGGGCGCCGGCCGGAGCCGCAGCGCCTGGGTGCGGATCTGGACCGACGCCGGCGTCTACGGCCTCGGCGAGGCGAGCCCGATGGTGCACGGCAATGCCTCGCTCGAGATCATCGCCAGCGCCTTCACGCCCGACCTGCTGGGCGCGGACCCGCTGGAGGCGCGCGTGATCCAGGATCGACTGTTTCACCAGCACATCAAGGTCGGGCCGGAAGGCGCCTACGCGGGCGCGCTGGCCGCCGTTGACATCGCGCTGTGGGATCTCAAGGGCAAGGTGCTCGGCCAGCCCGTGTGGAAGCTCCTCGGCGGGGCGTGGCGGCGCGAGCTCCCCTTCTACGCGTCGATCGGCGGCAACGGCCAGCGGAGCGTGGACGAGGTGTGTCGCGTGGTCGAGAAGTGGCTCGAGCTCGGGCCCGCTCAGGTGAAGATTCGGTTCGACGCCGACAAGACCACGCGCGACGTGGATCTCGCCGGCGACATCGCCAAGGCGCGGGCCGTGCGCACGCTGGTGGGTGACGGCTTCCCGCTCGCCTTCGATTCCAACAACGGCTATTCCGTGCCGGGGGCGATCCGCGTCGGCCGCGCGCTCGAGGAGCTCGGTTACGTGTGGTTCGAGGAGCCGGTGCAGCACTATCACGTCGAGAGCTTCGCCAAGGTCGCCGCCGCCCTCGATATCGCGGTCTCCGCCGGCGAGCAAGAGTACACGCTGCAGGGGATCACGCGGCTCATCGAGGCGGGCGTCGACATCGTCCAGCCCGACATCGTGAAGACCGGCGGCTTCACCGGCCTCGGCGATATGGCGGCGCTGGCCCGCGCCTACGGCGTCGATCTCGTGCCGCACCAGACCCAGCCCTCGATCGGACACACCGCGAACCTCCACTTCGTGGCGTCGCTCACCCACTCGCATCACCCGGCGGAGTACAACGGGCCGTACGAGGTCCAGGACGTGGTGTTCAAGACACCGGTGCGGCCGAAGCACGGCAGGTTCACCCTGTCCGACGCGCCGGGCCTCGGGCTCGAGCTCGACGAGGGCGAGCTGCAAAAGCGCGTGATCCCATGGAGGTCGTCGGCCGCGAGCGCCTGAGCTGGTGCACCACCTACGACCGAGTCACCGACCCCGCGTCGGGGCAGATGTACTACACCGCTAAGGGGCACTCCACGGGGTGGACGTCAGGCGATAGAAGCGGCTCGCGTTTTCCCACATCAGCTTGCGCGTCGCCGTCTCACCCAGCGTTTGGCGCCAGCCGATCACCGTGTCCGCGTGGTCCGGGAAAATCGTCTCCGGGTGCGGGTAGTCGGAGGCGAACATGAACGCATGATCGCGCAGCACGTCGATCGCTGCCTTCGTCAGCGCCACTCCTTCCGACAGATCGATGCTGACGAACACGCGCCCCATCTGCGCGTACTCGAGGGGCGTGTGCTTGAGAGCGGGCGACACCGAGCCTCGAACGTAGTCGATCTGTCGGGTCAAGCGCACGAGCCAGTGGGGCAGCCAGCCGTGGCCGCTCTCCAGCGCGCCGATGCGAAGACGTGGGTAGCGGTCCAGCATCCCTCCCATGAGCATGAAGGAGAGGAAGCGCTGACCGCCCCAGGTCTGGCCGGCGCAGCGGCCCATCGCCGGGTTGTCCCAGATGTCGCGGTAGCCCGGAAAGTACGGCGTTTCGATCGTGAACGCGTGGTACATGATCGGCAGGTCGGCTTCGTCGGCGGCCGCCCAGATGGGCTCGAGGTCGGGATCGTCCACCGGCATACCTTCGGGTAGCAGGGGCCACACGGCCGCCACCCAGTTCTCCCGGGCGTGCTCCTTGATCACCTGCGCGCTCCAGGCCGGGTCGGTCGCGAGCGCCAGAATCATGCTCTTCAGGCGGCGCGAATCCGCCGCGCAGTAGTCCGCCATGTAGCGGTGATAGGCGCGGTACAGGCCCCGCGCCAGATGCGGCGCGAGCGCGGGCGCGCCGTAGGCCCATGGGCCCGGAATAATGAAGTCGATGTCGCGGCCTTCGAGGTCCATGTCCCGCAGCCGGCCCCGGGCGTTGTCCTCCGCCACACGCGAGGTGATGGGTTGTCGCGTGGCCATCTGCGTGCGTCCGGACAGGAAGCCGCGATCACCGTCGGCGTGCGTCGCCGGCGCCGACTTTTGGCCCGCCACCCGCTGCAGGCGAACGGGCTTGACCGACAGGATCGTGGACGAGCCCACGTCTTCGGCGTCGCCCCGGCCGGGGACCGTCTTGACCGTCCGCCGGTACGGCTGGAGATCGTCGATCCGCCGCTCGAGATCCTTGTCGGCGTAGCGCAGCAACACGTCCAGCGACGGATTCACGTGAGTGTCCGAATCGATCACGCGAAAGCCCTGTCTCATCGTGCCCTCCGTGGGGCCGACAGTATCACGTGAAGACCAGGCGCCGCGCCCCCAGGCGCACATTCTGCTAGGATCGCGCTGGTGCTCGGTCACCCCTCCTTCGCCTTCCTGCTGTGCTCACGGGTACTCGCCAACATGGGATTCAACATGCTGGGCGTCGCGGTGGGCTGGCAACTCTACGCGCTGACCGGCAGTGCCCTGGACCTGGGCCTGGTCGGCCTTGCGCAGTTCGTGCCGATGGTGCTCCTGACGCTGATCGTTGGACAGGTCGCCGACCGCTACGATCGTCGCCTCATCGCGGCCCTCTGCCAGCTCACCGAGGCGGCGGCCGCCGCTACGCTCATGATGGGCACCCTCGGCGGCTGGCATAGCAACACGAGCATCCTTGGCCTCGTGTCGCTCGTCGGCGCCGCGCGGGCGTTCGAGAGTCCCGCCACGACCGCGCTGGTATCCGACGTCGTGCCCCGGCCGCGCATCGCTCGCGCCATGGCATGGCTGGTCTCGGCGAACCAGACGGCGCAGATCGTCGGACCGGCGCTGGGCGGGTTCCTGTACGCGCTCGGCGCGGACGCGGCCTACCGCAGCGCGTCCGCGCTGTTCGCCCTCGCCAGCCTGTGCGCCGTCGTCGTCCGGAGCCGGCATGCGGCGCGCGCCACCGAGCCCCTGACCATGGAAAGCGTATTCTCCGGGGTCGCCTTCATCCGGAGCCGCCGTGTCCTGCTCGGCACGATGTCGCTCGATCTGTTCGCCATCCTGCTCGGAGGCGCCACGGCGCTCCTGCCCATCTACGCCCGGGACATCCTGGGCACCGGCCCGCGCGGGCTCGGCGTCTTGCGCTCGGCGCCAGCCGTCGGCGCCCTGGCCACGTCGATATTCCTCGCGCGTCAGCCCCTGCGGCGGCGGATCGGACCGACGCTGTTCCGCGCCGTCATGGTCTTCGGCGCCGCCACCGTGGCATTCGGCGTCTCCAAGAACTTCGCGCTCTCGCTCGCCGCGCTCTGCGTCCTGGGCGCGTCGGATGTCGTCAGCGTCGTCATCCGAGCCTCGCTCGTGCAGATCCGAACGCCCGACCGGATGCGGGGCCGAGTGAGCGCCATACACTCGTTGTTCACCGGGACCTCGAACCAGCTCGGCGCGTTCGAGTCGGGCCTGGCCGCCGCCCTCTTCGGCACGGTGCCGGCCGTGCTGCTGGGTGGGCTCGGAACGATCGCCGTGGCGGCGCTCTGGATGCTGCTCTTCCCCGAGCTGCGCCGCATACGCCACTTCGAAGAGTGACGCGTAGTGGCCGTGGGCCGCGGGTCAGGTTGACGGGTGCGCTGGGGGTCGAAGGGACCCGTTCCCGGCACGCGGCGACGGGAGTGGAGCGCCCGGATGGAGCCCAGCCGCACCGGAGCAGCGAACGCGTGCCGCGTGGTCCTCTCGACCCCCAACGCACCCGTCGACCTGACCCGCGGCCCACGGTTACTGCGCGTCGACTTCGACGATGGAGAGCGCGATAATCCGCGGGGTGAGAGCGTCGGTTTCGAGTCGCACCCGGCTCCGCTGGGTCGCTCCGGCGCTGTTGCCGGTGATCAACCTCGTCCTGGCGTTGCTGCTCTCCGCGGCCGTGGTCCGCCTGATCGGCGAGAGTCCCGCGCGGGCCCTCTGGCTTCTCGCGAGCGGCGCGTTCGGCAGCGCCGAGGCCGTCGGCTACACGCTCTACTACGCGACCAACTTCGTCTTCACGGGTCTGGCCGTCGCCGTCGCCTTTCATGGGGGGCTGTTCAACATCGGCGCGGAGGGCCAGGCGTACCTCGGCGGTCTCGGCGTGGGGTTGCTCTGCCTCGGGGCCGGCGGCTGGCCGACGGCGCTGGTCGTCCTAGCCGCCGCCGTCCTGGCGGCGGCCGGCGGCGCGGCCTGGGCGTTCGTGCCCGCCTGGCTCCAGGCCCGACGCGGCAGCCACGTCGTCATCACGACGATCATGTTCAACTTCATCGCCTCGGCGCTGATGTCACATCTGCTCGTCAACGTCCTGATCAAGCCGGGTCAGCAATCGCCGGAGACGCGTGAGTTCGATCCGAGCACGTGGCTGCCCCAGCTCCACGACGTGGCGCGCTCGCTGGGCTGGGAGATCGGCCGCTCGCCGCTCAATCTCTCGTTGGTCGTCGCCCTGGCGGCCGGCGCCGTGGTCTGGATCTATCTCTGGCACACGCGCTGGGGCTACGAGCTGCGGGCCCTCGGCTACAACGAGACGGCCGCCGTGTACGGCGGCATTCGGCCCGCGACGACGGTGATCGTGGCGATGTCGATCTCCGGGGCGCTCGCCGGGCTGATGAGCCTCAACGAGGTCATGGGGGTGCAGCATCGTTTGCTCCTCAACTTCCCCGGCGGCGCCGGGTACGTCGGTATCGCCGTGGCGTTGATGGGACGCAATCATCCACTGGGAATCGTGCTGGCGGCGATCCTGCTCGGCGCCCTGTACCAGGGCGGATCCGAGCTGTCGTTCGACATGCCGACCCTCACGCGCGACATGGTCGTGGTCATCCAGGGGCTGATCATTCTCGTCTGCGGCGCCCTCGAGCACGCGCTCCGCCGGCCCCTGGAGGCTTTCGTCCGATGAGCGAAACCTGGTTACTGGTCGCGCTGCTCGCTGCCGCGACAGCGCGCGGGGCCGCGCCGCTCGCGCTGGCGGCGCTCGGCGGCCTCTTCGCCGAGCGATCGGGCATCGTCGACATCGGCCTCGAGGGCAAGATGCTGGCCTCGGCCTTCATGGCGGCGGCGACGGCGGCGACGACGGGTTCCGCCTGGGCCGGCCTCGGCGCCGGTGTCGCGGCGTCCGTGCTGGTGAGCCTCGTGCACGGCTTCGCCTGCATCACGCACGCGGGCAACCAGGTTGTATCGGGCATGGCGCTCAACATCACGCTCTCGGGATTGACCGCGATGCTGGGTTCAGCGTGGTTCCACGAGGGCGGCCAGACCCCGCTTCTCGGCCCCGGCGCGCGCTTCGCGCCGATCGAGCTTCCGGGCGCCGTCACGCTCGCGGGCGTGCCGGCAGTGGGCACGGTGTACCGAGAGGTCGTGAGCGGCCATAACCTGCTCGTCTACGTCGCGGCGGCTGCCGTCCCGATGGTGGCCTGGATCGTGTACCGGACGCGTTTCGGTCTGCGCTTGCGCGCCGTGGGCGAGAACCCCGACGCGGTCGACACCGCGGGCATCTCCGTGTCCGCCACACGGTACCGCGCGCTCGCCATGAGCGGCGTGCTGTGCGGCGTGTCGGGGGCGTACCTGTCGATCGCCCACCACGCGTCGTTCATCCGGGACATGTCGGCGGGCAAGGGCTATCTCGCCCTGGCCGCCCTCATCTTCGGGCAGTGGCGTCCATGGCCGACGCTCGGCGCGTGCCTCCTCTTCGCGTTCGCCGACGTAATCCAGGCCCGCCTTCAGGGGACGCCGCTGCCCCTTGTCGGCGTGGTGCCGGTCCAGCTCATCCAGGCGATTCCGTACATCCTGACGGTGTGCCTGCTCGCCGGCTTCGTCGGACGCGCGGTGGCGCCTCGCGCCATCGGCGTTCCGTACCTCAAAGAACGATGAGCGGCGTCGACCCGATGGGGAGGCCCGAGGGAGGCGCGGCGAGCGCTCCCCTCCACGTCGAAACAATGCTCGAGCTCGCGCGTCGGGCGCTGGCGAACGCCCACGCGCCTTACTCGCGTTTCAAGATCGGCGCATGCGTTCGAGCCGCGAGCGGCCGCCTGTACGCGGGATGCAACGTGGAGAACGCGTCGTACCCGGTCACCCAGTGCGCCGAGGCCACCGCCATCGGGGCGATGGTCGCCGCGGGTGACCGTCAGATCGTCGAGGCCGTGATCGTGACCGAGGGCGCCGAGCCGTGTCCTCCCTGCGGCCGTTGCCGGCAGCAGCTCGCCGAGTTCGCCCCTCTGGACGCGCGCATCCATCTCTGCGGGCCGGAGGGAGTTCGCGTCACGGCCACCCTGGGCGAGCTCTTACCGATGGCCTTCGGAACGATCCGGCGAATCACCCCGGGAGAGACGTGATGGAGCTCGACATCTTTCTGGCGCCCGCCGCGGATTCCTGGAAGGTCGTGAAGCGCGCGGAGGCGCTGGGCTTCCACCGCGCCTGGTTCTACGACACGCAGCTCCTCAACGCGGAGGTGTTCGTCTCGATGGCGGCCGCCGCCATGCAGACATCCAGGATCCGCCTCGGCACCGGCGTGCTGATCCCGTCGAATCGCATCGCGCCCGTGGCCGCGAGCGGGCTGGCAAGCCTGAATGCTCTCGCGCCCGGCCGGATCGACTTCGGCGTCTCCACCGGCTTCACGGCCCGCCGCACGATGGGGCTGCGCCCCGTGAAGCTCGGGGACATGGAGGAATACGTCCGGGTCGTGTGTAGCCTGCTCGCGGGCGAGACGCTGGAGTGGACGTTCGAGGCCAAGCGCCGGAAGATCCGATTCCTCAACCCCGAGATCGGGGCCGTCAACATCAAGGATCCGATTCCGGTGCACATCTCCGCCCTGGGGCCACGCGCCCGTCGGCTCACGGCGAAGCTCGGCGCCGGCTGGATCCACGCCACGGCCAACGTGGCCCACGCCAAGGCCGCGATCGCCGACATGCAGACCGCCTGGCGAGACGCCGGCCGGGACCAGGCCCGGCTGCACGCGACGGCGGCCATCGCCGGCTGCGTCCTCGGGGACGGCGAGGCCAGCGACAGCCCCCGGGCGAAGGCCCACGCAGGTCCGACCGCCACCATCGCGCTGCACAGTCTGGTCGAGCGCGACGAGTTCGGCGATCTGGGGCGCCCGATCCCGCCAGAGCTCGCGCCGCTGATCGAGCAGTATCGCCAGATCTATCTCACGTACGAGCCCGCGGATGCTCGCTACCTGAGTAACCATCGCGGGCATCTGATGTTCCTGCGGCCGGAAGAGCACGCGATCTGCACCGCCGAGCTGATTCGCGCGACCACCTTCACCGGGCCCAAGGCCGAGCTGCGAGAGCGGCTCCGCGAGCTGGCGCGGGCCGGATTCGACCACGTCGGACTCACCGTGCGCCACGGATATCCCGAGATGCTGGAGGAGTGGGCCGACGTGTTCGAGGGCGTGTGACGGCTCGCGCGACGACGGCAGAGCTGATCCGGGCCAAACGCGACGGCGGGACCCTGAGCGAGGATGAGATCGCGCGGCTGGTCGCGGGAATCGCCGACGGCTCGGTGAGCGACGGCCAGATCGCCGCCTTCGCGATGGCGGTGTTCTTCCGCGGCATGACGCGCGAGGAGTGCGCGTCGCTCACGCGAGCGATGACGCGCTCGGGCGCCGTCCTCGACTGGCCCGACCTCGGCGGCCCGATCCTCGACAAGCACTCGACCGGCGGCGTCGGCGACAAAGTCAGCCTCATCCTGGCCCCGGTCGTCGCGGCCTCGGGCGGCTTCGTGCCGATGATCTCCGGCCGCGGTCTCGGCCACACCGGCGGCACGCTGGACAAGCTCAGCAGCATTCCCGGATACGACACGACCCCCGACGTGGGCCGCCTCCGGGCGACCGTGCGCACGGCCGGCTGCGCCATTGTCGGCCAGAGCGCGGATCTGGTCCCCGCCGACCGGCGGCTCTACGCGATCCGCGACGTCACGGCGACGGTCGAATCGATCCCGCTGATCACGGCCTCGATCCTCTCGAAGAAGCTGGCGGCCGGGCTCGACGCTCTCGTCATGGACATCAAGGTCGGCTCCGGCGCCTTTGCCCCGTCGCTCGAGACCGGCAACCGGCTCGCCGAGAGCCTCCTGGCGGTCGCCCAGGACGCCGGGCTCCGGGCCGTCGCGTTGCTGACCGACATGGACCAGGCCCTCGGCCACCACGTGGGAAACGCGCTCGAGGTCCGCGAGGCGATCGACTTCCTCACGGGGAAGCGGCGAGAGGCGCGGCTCCACACGGTGACGGCCGCGCTGGCGAGCGACCTGCTGGTTCTCGGAGGCCTGGCTCAGGACAACGACGAAGCTTCCGCGGCAGTGGAGAAAGCTCTCGGGTCCGGAGCCGCGGCCGAGCGCCTCGCGCGCATGGTCACCGCGCTCGGCGGCCCGCCGGATCTGGTCGACCGCCCCGACCGACACCTCGCACGGGCGCCGGTCGAGCTCGCCGTCGTTCCCGACGTCGCCGGTGTCGTCACACGTGTCGATGCGCGTGCGGTCGGGCTCCTGGTGGTCGAGCTCGGCGGTGGCCGCCAGCGCGTCGAGGACGCCATCGACCCTGCCGTCGGTCTCGCCGAGGTGCGTGGCGTTGGGGACACGGTGAGTCGGGACCGGCCGATCGCCGTGGTCCACGCGCGGTCTCCAGCCGATGCGGAGGCGGCGGCGGCGACGCTCCGGCGGGCGGTAACGGTGGGCGACCCGCCGGACGCTGCGGCTCGATCACCCGTACTCCGACGACTCGGACCGCTACGGTGACGTGGGCGACGAGGGGGAGCCTGTGTTGGCCCTCAGAACGACGCTCCGCGCCGCCTGGTCCGCCGCCATCGTCTTCAGTGAGTCCTGCTCCACCGTCAGGACGTGCTTTGCGATCGCCCGATAGGTCCACTGCCCCGGTCCGGTTTCCGTGTTGAACTGCGCGTCGGTGAGCCCCACGAGAGAGCCGATGAAGCGCGCCCGCTCGACGAGCCACTCGGCCACCAGCCGCTCCATCGGTGAGGCGGTGATCCGAGACTCATAGCGTCCTTCGAGCACCTGTCCCGTGTGGATCTTCTCGTGGTCGATGTCATTGGTGATGAGCGTCCAGACGTCCTTCCCTTGCGCGCACCCGTGAGAGGACGGGACAGAAAGCTCGGGGTCCGACGCCTCCAGGAGCGCGCCCATGGTGACCATCGTCTGTTCGATGAGCTCGCGGATCGCTCCACGCACGGTCGCTGCCATATGTCTCTCCCGTCCTGCCGGCGCCTACTTGAGGTGCCGGCCGAAGAACTCGACGACCTCCCGAATGCTGTCGGCCCAGGCCGCGGGGTCGCCGCCCGTCGTGGCGCCGCGCCCGTTGGGCGAGCTGGGGTTGATGCGTGCCTCGACGTAGCGCACGGGCCTGTCGCTGTCGAACGAGTGGTGCGCGCCAGGATAAATCTTGATCGTCACCGGATATGCGGCCCGCTGCGCCACCTCGGTCAGCTTCCGGCAGGATTCCGCCGGGGTCCAGTCGTCCTTCTCCCCGATGAGGATCAGCAAGGGTGCGACCGGCCGATACACACCCGAAGCGTCGCCGCGCAACGCACCCCCTCGCGTCGTGCATCGTGGATAGAGCGCGACGGCGGCGGCGAACCCCGCCCGCTTGTCACGGGCCAGCGGCTCGCCGTCGCTTTGGGGCGCGATCATCGAGGCCAGCGTCGTCGACCCGCCGTGCGAGCCGCCCATGAGGCCGACGCGTGATCCGTCGACGTACGACAGCGCCCGGAGATGGGCGAGCGCCGCGTAGGCGTCGCGCGCGCGGCGCTCGGGGCTGACGTCGATCCCGCGCGTCGATGCGACGGTGCACACGCCGTCGGCGAAGCCGCGGGTCGTGAAGCTGTCGGGGATGAGCACGACATAGCCTCGCCCCAGAAGCTCCCGCGCCCAGCGGGCGGGCGCGCCGCTCGAGCGAGGGCCGAGACCGCTGCAGTCGTGCACGATCACGACGGCGGGGAACGGGCCCGCGCCGTCCGGCTTCGACAGGGTGACCGGGATCTGCTCCGAGACTCCGCCGGGCGCGGTCGTCGTGATCGACGGACCGGAGATCGCTCCGCCGCAACCGCTCAGGATCGCGGCAGCCATCCCGAGCGCCAGCACGTTGAGCCCGTGGGGGCGCCTCATCGCGAGACGATTCTATGCCGACCGGCATCCCCTGCGCTTGACTACGCCGCGGCGGAGCGCGATTGTGTTCGCAGATGACACGCGGGAGGCCCCGTCGAGGACTCGATCAATGAACGGAGCGCTGTCGGGAATCCGCGTCGTCGACATCACGAACAATCAGGCCGGTCCCTCGTGTGGCCAGATGCTGGCCTGGCTCGGGGCCGACGTGATCAAGGTCGAGGAGCCGATCAAGGGCGACCCCGCCCGATCGATGTTGAAGGATAGGCCGGACGCGGACAGCCTGTTCTACCTGTCCTTCAACGCGAACAAGCGCAGCCTGACGCTCAACCTCAAGAACTCTCGCGCCAAGGATGTGTTTCGTACGCTGCTCCGGACTGCCGATGTGCTCCTGGAGAACTTCGGCCCGGGCGTCCTCGAGCGTCTCGGCTTCGGCTATCCCGAAGTCCGGGCGCTCAACCCGCGGCTCGTGTACGCGAGCATCAAGGGATTCGGGTCGTACGGGCCGTATCGCGACTACAAGAGCTACGAGCCGATCGCGCAGGCGATGGGCGGGGCCATGAGCGTCACCGGGTTCCCCGACAGCCCGCCGACCTACGTCTGGCCGTCCATCGGCGATTCGGGGACGGGCATGCACTGCGTGATCGGGATCCTGGCCGCGCTCATGCAACGCCACGCGACCGGCGAGGGTCAGCAGGTCGAGGTGTCGATGCAGGACGCGGTGGTGAACCTCTGCCGCGTGAGCCTGCGTGATCACCAGCGGATGGGCAAGCCGCCGGAGCGAAACGGAAATCAGCTCGGCACGGCGGTGCCCGGCAACACGTATCGCTGCCATCCCGGCGGACCCAACGACTACGTGTTCATCTTCACGCAGCAGCAGATGTGGCATCCCTTCCTCCGCGCCATGGGCCGCGAGGACCTCATCGGCGACGCGCGTTACGAGGCCGGCGATGCGCGCTGGCGCAACCGCGACGAGGTCAACACCATGGTCGAGGCGTGGACCATGGAACGCTCGAAGCACGAGGTCATGAAGATCCTGGCCGGCGACATGATCGTCGAGGTCGAGCACCCGGTGCGAGGGCGCTACATCACCGCGGGTAACCCGGTCAAGCTCTCCGCCTCACCGACGAAGATCTCGACCGCCCCCCTGCTCGGCCAGCACCGCCGCGAGATCCTCGCCGAGCTGGGATACAGCGAGGCTGACATCGACGCCCTCGCCGCTGACGGATCGATCTAACGCAGGGTCCCGTCCGCGAACTGGGGCGACCGGCGGCCAGGCGTGTACGGCAGGGGCCGCACCACGCGGCACGCGTGCGCTGCTCCGGGGTTGCCGGGCTCCATCCGGGCGCTCCGCGCCCGTCGCCGCGTTTTGGGAACGGGTCCGGTCGCCGCTCCCGCACACGCCTGGCCGCCGGTCGCCTCCTGAGCGCTAACATGGTTTTGGAGATGGGACATAGTGGCTGAGCGCATTCGGCCGACCGTTGCGCGCGTCGATCTCGGCGCGCTCAAGTCGAATTACCGTGCGATCGTCGACCATCTCAGCCGCGAGCGGCCGGTGGGAATGCCTGGAGTGATCGCGGTCGTCAAGGCGAATGCCTACGGTCACGGCGCCGCGCAGGTTGGGCGGGCGCTCGAGGACGCTGGCGCCGACCTCCTGGCATGCGCCGACATCGAGGAAGGCGCGGCGCTACGGGCGGCGGGCGTGCGCGCCGAGATCCTGATCTTCGGTGCGCTCAGCGTCAGCGACCTCGATGGGCTGTTCGACTGTCGGCTTACGCCGACGATCTCGTCGCCGGGCGCCGCCCGGGCCGTGCAGGCGGCCGCGGCGCGGCGCACGCAGCGTCTCCGCTACCATCTGAAGATCGACACCGGCATGAACCGACTCGGTTTCCGCTTCGACAACCTGCGGCGCACGCTGCCCGAGCTACTCCGGAGCGAGAACCTCGATCTCGACGCGGTCTTCACGCACTTCGCGACGGCCGACGATCCCGCGTCATCGCTCTTCGACGAGCAGCGCCGGCGCTTCGACCAGGCGCTCGCAGATCTGAACGTGCTGGGCGCGCGGCCGCGCTACCGGCATGCGGCCAACAGCGCCGCACTCGTGCGCGACCCGCGCGTCTGGTTCGATCGCGTGCGGCCGGGCCTCTTGCTCTACGGGATGGTGCCCCCGCCCCTCACGTCGACGATCGCGCTCGCCCCGGTCATGACGCTCGCCAGCCGCGTGACCGCCGTCAAGGGCATGCGGGCGGGCGAGGTCACCGGCTATGGCGCCCGCTTTGCCGCCACGCGCCCGACGACGATCGCGATCGTGCCGGCGGGCTACGCCGACGGGCTCGACCTGCGGCTGGCGGGCCGCGGCGCCGTGCTCATCCGAGGCCGCCGGGCGCCGATCGTCGGATCGGTCTGCATGGACATGCTCATGGCGGACGTGACCGGTCTGGACGCGTCGCCCGGTGACGAGGTCGTCATCATTGGGCGCCAGGGCAGCGACACAATCGACGCCCGTGAGATGGCCGACACCATCGGGTCGATTCCCTGGGAGATCGTCTGCCGCGTCGGCAGCCGGATCGAGCGCGTCTACGCTTGAATCTCAGAATTGGGAAGGACCCTCCTTCAGGATCTCGGCACGATCCAGAGATAGACCTGAGCCGGGCGATCCCTGGTCTCGACCCGGATCGTCCGGAGAGATCCCCTTCACGAAAAGTCACGCGCTCACCCACCCCGGCGCGCCGCGCCGACTCGGCGCTCTGGGCGACCAGGCGCGGGTCGATCTCGATGCCCACACCGCGCGCGCCGAAGTCGCGCGCCGCCGCAATGACGAGTCGTCCGTCACCCGAGCCCAGGTCGTAGACGATGTCGCTCCCCTCCACGCGGGCTAGGCGCAACATCTCGATCACGACTTCGTTCGGGGTCTGCACGTACGGCACGTCCGCGCCGGGGTGCATACAGTCGGCGGCCCCGACGAGCGCCATGCCGACGCGAAAGGCGAGGCGGCTTCCGCGGTACGTCATCGAGTGTCTGACGGCCGAAATTATCGCGGGCGTGCGGTCATGTGCCCCGGGTCCATGCCGTAGAAGAGCGGGGCGCCGCCCTCGCCGGGTCGCGGCCAGGGATGCTCGCGCAGCACGCGCTCATCGATGTCCGCTCCCCAGCCCGGCGCGTCGCTGAGCCAGATGTGGCCGTCGCGGATGAGCGGCGGCTTCGTGACCAGCGGCCCCTTCCACGGCACGTCGTCGATGTCGATCTCCATGATCCGCACGTTCGGCAGCACGGCGCAGAGATGCAGCGAGTGCAGGTCGGCCAGGTGGCTGTAGTAGTTGTGCGGCGCGACGTTGATCTCGCACGCCTCGGCCAGCCGGCCGATCTGCACGGCCTGCGAGAAGCCGTTCCATGGCACGTCGATGATCGCCACGTCCACCGCGTGGCGCTCCAGGAAGGGCCGGTACTGGCGCAGCGTCACCAGGCTCTCGCACGACGCCAGGCGCGTGGACGTGGACTGCTTGATCTGGAGCAGCGCGTCCGGGTCCCAGTTGTCGTACTCGACCCATTGCATGTCGTAGCGCTCGAGGAGCTTGGCGATGCGGAGCACGCCCTCGGTGCGGAAGTTGTAGTTGAGGTCGAGACACAGGCCGACCTTCGGCCCCACCGCGGCGCGAAACGTGCCGATCAGTCGGTCGATGGCGTCCAGGATCTCGACCGTCGGCGCGCCGTCGGTCGTGTTGATGCCGCTCGCGAACCCGGGGAAGTACACGGTGGCGGGCTCCCCCGGAATGACCATGTTGGTCTTGAGCGCGGTGAAGCCCCGCGCCACCACCTCGCGGCCGAGCGCCGCGATGTCGTCGTAGGTCTTGAGCGGCGGTGTCCCGAGGAACGTCCCCATGCGCGCCCGCGTCGTCCCGCAGTGCGACCAGTAGAGACGCATGCGGTCGCGCAGCGGACCGCCGAAAAGCTCATAGACCGGCACGCCGAGCGCCTTGGCCTTGATGTCCCACAACGCGAGCTCGATGCCAGCCATCGCCTTGTGGGAGACGCCGCCGCTGTTCTGGCGTACGCGGCGCAGCATGTCCCAGTACAGGCGCTCGACGGGCCGCGGGTCCTGCCCGACCAGGAGGTCGGCGAGGTCACGAACGCAACCGGCGATCCCGTGCGGGCTTCGATTGTCGCTGCACTCGCCCCAGCCGACCAGACCGTTGTCGGTCTCGATGCGCACGAACGTCCACGGCCGCCAGCCGCCGTCGCAGTGGAGCGCTTCGACCCGCGCGATCCTCATGGTCTCAGGCCGCCGTGAGGCCGAGCGCGCGGCCGGTCTCGGCGGCGAAGCGCTCGAGCGCCGCCGCGTCCATCTCGGGGCGTGGTCTCAGGATGAGCCGGTCGACTCCGGCCGCCGCGTAGGCCTCGCGCATCGCCTTGTCCGGGACGTCGTAGCCGGGCGGCGTCACGCTGATCTCGAGGGGGCCGAGGTGGGCCGGCCGCGAGTGCTTCTGGCCGGCGTCGCGCAAGGCCGCCACGAGCTTCTGCGTCTCGTCGAGATCCAGCCCGAATCCGTACCAGCCGTGGCCCTGGGTCACCGCGCGGCGGAAGGCCGGTGGCGTCCGTCCGCCCACGACGATGGGAGGCGTCGGCGTCTGCATCGGACGGGGCATCGCCTGGACGCCGTCGAACGACACGTAGGGGCCGCGATACGACGGCTTCGGCTGAGTCCACACGGCGCGCATGGCCGCGAGGTAGTCGTCGGCGACGCGACCGCGCTCGGCGAACGGCGCGCCGACCGAGCGCATTTCCGGTTCGCACCAGCCGACGCCGAGCCCGAAGATGAGCCGGCCGTTCGACAGCACGTCGAGCGACGCGAGCTGCTTGGCGAGCACCAGCGCCTGCCGCTGCGGCAGGATGATCACGCCGGTCGCGAGCCGGATGCGCGTCGTGTGCGCGGCCAGGAACGTCAGCGCGACGATCGGATCGAGCAGCCGCTGATCCGGCGCCATCGGGCGGCCGGGCACCGGCGGGTCGGGCAGCACCACGTGGTCGGCGACCCAGAGGGACTCGAAGCCGGCGGCCTCGGCCGCCCGGCCGACGCGCGCGGCGGCGTCGGGATAACCGCAGGTGTGGAGATTGACGGAATGCAGTCCGAATTTCATCGCGTCCTCCCCGGAGCCGAAGAGCTCGGCGCTCGCGAGCGGGTCGTAGTCTATCAGAAGCTCGGCGGGGTCATTCGAGCGAGCGAATCTTCAGACGGATCTCGTTGACGTGCTGCGCCCGGATCACGGTGCCGGACGTCACGGTGGTGAGGCTGATGGCCCCGCGGAGTGCCTGCATGTGGACGGCCAGCACCGGAACGCCCACGGCCGGCGCGGGACTCGGCCAGCTCAGGTTCGTTCCGGGCTGAGCCAGATTGATCGCGTCGAGGAGCTCCCGGAGATGGACCGCCTTGATCGGGGTCGCATCCGGCAACAGATCCGAGGACGTCGCGTCGGTGAAGATCATCGAGAACGTGGCCGTCACCGATCGAGCGTCGGTCAGGGTCAGCATGCACGCCGTCGCGGTCCCGCTGCAGGCTCCGCTCCAGCCCTTGAAGCGCGCCGTGGCGCCCGGCGCCGCCGTCAGCGTCACGACGGTCCCGGCGGTGAAGCTCCCCGAGCAGGTCGGCGCGCAGCCGATCCCGGTCGGGCTGCTGGTGACGGTGCCCGCGGCGGATCCCCGGACGATCACGGAGAGCGCGATCGGCGCGGGAATCGCCGGCGTGATCGCTGTCGCCTCGTTGGAATAGGGAGAGCAGCCCACGGCGTTGCACGCGCGTACGCGATAGACGAACGTGGTGCTCGGGCTCAGTCCCGTGTCCGAGGACGTGACGACGTTCGCGCCGGTCGTGGTGATCTGGGCGAACGTCCCCCCGGCCCCCCTCTTCCGCTCGATTCGGGATTGCGTCTCGTTTCCGTTGGCGTCGTGCCACGTCAGATCGATCTGGCTCGGCGAAGCCGCCCTCGCCGCCAGGCCGGTCGGCGCCGTGGCCGGAGACACCGAGATGCCGCCCCCGATCACCCCGCGGGTGATTCCCCCGGCTCCGCTGAACGTCACGGCGCCGCTGGAGGTTCCCGCCGCGAGCGGACTGAACCGCACCGTCACGAGCTGGCTCTGCCCCGTCGACAGGGACCACGAGCCTCCCGACACGATCGAGAACGGAAGGCTCGTGGTCGCGAATCCGGACAGGACGCCGCCGCCGACGTTCTGCACGGTGAAGGTCCGGTCCTCCGTGCTGCCCACCGGGACACTGCCGAAGTTCCGGGAGCTCGGATTGACGCCCATTGTCGCCGGCGGCATCGTGCTCCACAGGAGCGAGAGGCCGTCACTCAGACTCTGGGTATTGAAGCTGTACTGGGCGCCACGCTGCGTGCTCGTCTGCACTCCGACCGTGGCGGAGCCGCCGCGATCGGCGGACGCACACAGACCGCCGAAGACGGTATCCGCATAGTTGAACCGGAAGTTGTTGCTGCCCTCGAAGAACACGACCTGGAACTTGATCGTCGCGGCGGCGCTCGACCGGCAGGCGGCGAGCCGAACGTCCCGCCACTCGACCACCAGCTCCCGGTTCGGCGCCGAGCCGATCACGTCCCAGAAGACGTTCTGAGGGGTTCCGGGCACGGGAACGAGATCGTCCCACCACGGAGCCACCAGGGTGGCGACCTGGGACGTGGGAATGGACGCGTTGGCCGACGTCGCGAACGGGCTCGAGAAATTCACGTTGCCGTTGGCGCTGACATACGCGCCGGTGAACCGACCGCCGCCGAAGAAGATCTCGAAGGGCGAGGCGACAAAGGCGCCTCCGTCGTCATCCAGATTCAGGCTCGCGCCGGCGATGGTCCGATAGCTGAACGTCGTCTGCGACGGCCGATAGTCGCCGAGCACCTGCACCTGCACCACCTCGCCCGTCGGAAACGCGAGGGAATAGGTCCCGGCCGTCGAGGGCGTCCAGCGGCCGGAATAGACGCCGTCTCCCCCCGCCCGATCGGGTCCGAGACCGTCGTCGACCAGGGTGACGCTCTGCCCTCCCGGCTCCACTCCGACGACGAGGTTTCCATTCGGGCTGGCGCAGTTGATGTTCAGGACGGCGAGGTCGATGGACGTCCCGACCGCGCCCGTGATACTGGAGCCGAGCGGAAGCAGTCGGGAGAGAACAGGAGAGTTGGAACAGCTGAGGGCCCCACGGGCATTGAGCCTCTTCCGCGTGACCGTGTTCCCCAGCGCCGGAATAGTGTCGCCGCCGGCCAGAATCAGATTCTTGATGGCGCGCCAATCGCGCGAGGGGTCCTGAGCCTTCAGGAGGGCCGCGACCCCGGTGACGTGGGGCGTGGCCATCGACGTCCCGCTGAACACGCTATAGGTATTGCCCGGCGTCGTACTGAGAATCGCCGCGCCCGGAGCGCCGAGGTCGACCGTCTGGCGGCCGAAGTTCGAGAACGACGCCAGGGCGTCGGTGCGCGTCGTGGCCGCCACCGAAATGACGTTCGGGAGATTGTAGCCGGCCGGGTAGAACGGCGTCGTGTCGTTGTTCGTGCCGTTGTTCCCCGCGGCGGCGACGAAGAGGATCCCGCGCTGCAGAAGCGCCTCGATGGCGTCGAACAGGGATTGGGAGAATCCGCCGCCGCCCCAGCTGTTGTTGGTCGCCACGACATCGATACCGCGATCCTTCATGAGCTTGACGTATTCCAGACAATCGATCGCGTCGGCGGTGGTGCCGCTGCCGGTGGCCGCCAGAAACTTGCAGGCCATGATCCGGACCGTCCAGTTGACACCGACGACCCCGACGCCGTCGTTGCCGACCGCCCCGATCGTCCCGGCGACGTGGGTGCCGTGGTTGTTGTCGTCCATGGGATTCGAGGTATTGTTGGCGGTGTCGATGCCGAAGCAGTCGTCGACCTGGCCGTTGCCGTCGTCGTCGACTCCGTTGCTGTTGCAGTCCGGCGCGTTACGGAACATGTTCGCGGACAGGTCCGGGTGGTTCCAGTCGACACCCGAGTCGATCACCGCGACGACGACCGCGCTGCTTCCGGTCGTCAGGTTCCACGCCTCGAGGACATCGATGTCCGCATCCGGGACCCCGCCGCTCTGGCCCGAGTTATTGAGCGCCCACAGCTCACCGAAGCGCGGATCGTTGGGAGTCACCTGGCGTTCCACGATCCAGTTGGGCTCTGCGTAGAGAACTGCGGGAAGGCGCTGGTAGAACGCGATGGCGTCTTTGACGGTCATGCCGAGCGGGACTCGCACGACCTGAAGCCCTTCGACGATGGTGAAGCGCTTGCGGACGTTCGCGCCCGCCAGCGCGTGCGCCTGCGCCCGCTCCCCCGGCAGCGCGGTCGACCTGAACCTCACCAGAATGGTGTCCGGCGCATGCCGGGACGTCGATTGCGCGACAACACCGGGGACGGGGAGGAGCAGCAACCAGAGGACCAGCCAGAGCCCGCTCCGCGCGATCGCACGCCGTCGCGTCGGTCCGGCGATCGTCATCGCGACGGACTCTCGACGAACATCACGGGGCCGTCGACCCTGGGGAGCCTGATCACGTGAAAGGGCTGGGTCAGGGCCTGGGCGAGCAGCGCGCCGGGATCGGGACCCCGGGTCCGATAGTGAATCGCGAGGCTCGAGTCGGTCCACTCGACCCTCGTGATCTCGATCGCGTGGCCGGCCGTTCCCCGCTCGCCCATGAAAAGCACGGCGCAGCGCATGTGGTCCACGTCCCATTCTAAGGGCGCCCGCGGCCGAGTGTGAGAACCATCGGTCGTGTCTCGGGGCGATCGAGACACCACGGAGGGGCGGAGATGCCGGACGCGCTCGGAGAGCGCGCCCGGCGGGCGGGCTAGGGTTTGATGCCGAGCGTCGCCATCGTCTCCTTGGCGGCCTTCTCCGCTTCGGCGGTCTTGCCATCCTTGCACATCTTCGTGATCTCTTCGACCTTCATCCGGGCGGCGTGGCTGGCTTCATCCGCACGAACGCCAACTTCGGTGTTGATCTTGGCGATCCACTTGTCGCAGTCGCTCATCGACTGCTGAGCCATCGCAGGAGCCGAGAGCCACGCAAGGCAGGTCAGGGCCAAGAGCACAGTGATCGTCCGCACCATGTCATCACCTCCCCCCCTGTGTGAGATCGATCGGCGTGGGGCTGGGCTCCCGGCCGACCGTGCTTCCGCACGGCCCCGCTGTCGAGAACACGACAGCGTCGGTCAGTTCCTACCGCGGTGGAGCGACCGTGAACCTAGAGCGAGGGAGTGGGAGGAGCGCGTTCCTGAAAGGGACGGAGCGGTCGCACGTCGAGAACGGAGAAGGAGGCGCCGCCGGGGCGATCGGCACCGGGTTGGGGCGGCGCGATCGAGGCCGGTGGTCCGACGACGATGGCG
Source organism: Candidatus Rokuibacteriota bacterium (assembly GCA_003221635.1). Taxonomy (GTDB): domain Bacteria; phylum Methylomirabilota; class Methylomirabilia; order Rokubacteriales; family CSP1-6; genus AR31. The sequence continues at coordinate 48,034 of QHSR01000023.1, forward strand.
GGCGGCTCTTCCACCGACGTCGCGACGTCGACGTCCTCGACGTGCTGAGCCGCGTAGTAGCGCACTTGGAGCACGAGGAGCGCGAGGAGCGGCACCAGGATACCCGCTGCGACACGACGCCAGGCGATGTTCCGATTCGACGCGAGACGTCCGAAGCGTGAGCGAATCGTCATTCCGATCTCGACTACTTATACCACCAACATCACGCGAGACCTAAGCGATGGCGCCGTCGTCATGAAAGGCTCCCTCGTCGGCGGGCCGGGACCGCTCAGCCCTTCACCGCGCCTGCCGTCAGCCCCTGCACCATGTACTTGTGCAGGTAAATATAGACCACGATGACCGGCAGCGAGGCCAGCGCGGCCGCCGCCATCAGCTGGCCCCAGAACGCGAAGTCGGAGACGACGAACTCCGAGAGTCCGACGGGCAGCGTCTTCAGGCTGTCGTCCGCGATGAAGATCAACGCGTAGAGGAACTCGTTCCAGGACAGCGTGAAGCAGAAGAGGCCCGCCGCCAGCAGGCCCGGCGCGGCCAGCGGCAGCACGACCCGCACCATCGCCTGGACGCGCGTGGCGCCGTCGACCAGCGCGGCCTCCTCGAGCTCGCGCGGGATGGAGCGGAAGAACCCCATGAGAAGCCACGTCACGAACGGGACCAGGAAGGTCGGGTACGCGAGGATCAGGGTGCCGAGCGAATTCGTGTAGCCGAGGCCGATGAAGGTCCGGTAGAGCGGGATGAACATGAGCCCGGGCGGCACGAGATAGGTGACGAGCACGATGCCGCCGAAGGTCCGGCGCCCCGGAAACGACAGGCGCGTGAGCGAGTAGGCGCCGGCGGTGCCGATGAGGAGCGAGAGCAGCGTGCTGGCGCTGGCGGTGATGGCGCTGTTGCGGATCCACAAGGCGAAGCGGCTTTCCTCGAAGAGGTAGACGTAGTTGTCCAGGGTGAACGGCCGAGGCACGTAGACGCTCTGCGAGAGGAGAATCTGGCGTCCCGTCTTGAACGAGGTCACGACGATCCAGTACATGGGCACGAAGACGATGGCCAGAATCAGCGCGAGCACGATCCAGCGCGCGAGCGTGGCGCCACGCATCGTCACTCCTCCTCCCGGTGCAGGTAGCGCACGACCCCGACGATGAGCAGCGCCACCAGCGGCAGCGAGGCCATCGACGCGGCCATCGCCAGGCCCCAGCGCTGCGACATGATGCCCAGCTCGTAGCTGTACGTGGCGAAGATGTGGGTGGCCGCGCCGGGGCCGCCGCGCGTCATGATGTAGACGATGTTGAAGTCGTTCAACGTGACGATGGTGCTGAGCAGGGTCACCACCGCGACCACCCCCTTGATGCTGGGCAGCGTGATGCGCCAGAACTTGTGCCAGCCGCCGGCTCCGTCCACCGCGGCGGCGTCGTACAGATCCTGGGGCACCGTCTGCATCGCGGCCAGGAACGAGACGCCGAAGAAGGGAAAGCCCCGCCAGACGTTGGCCATGATGACCGACACCATGGCCAGGGTCGGATCGCCCAGCCAGTGCACGCCGCCCTTCACCGCCCCGACGTCGATCAGCGCCACGTTGATGAGCCCACGAAAGAGATCCATGAGCCACTTCCACGTGAGCGCGATGACCACGGTGGGGATCACCCACGGCAAGAGGAGGATGCCGCGGATGAACTGGTTGCCGCGCACGACGTTGTGCAGGGCGAGCGCCATGGCCATGCCGATGACGAGCTTCACCACGATCGAGCCGACGGTGAAGGCGGCGCTGTTCCACGCCACGATACGGAAGCGCCCGCTCTCGAGGAGCGCGCCGTAGTTCCGCAGCCCCACGAAGTGGGCCGGGTAGCCCACGGTCTTCTCGGTGAGGCTCAGATAGATCGCGGAGAGAAAGGGATAGCCGACGAGGCCGCCGAGGAAGATCGCCACCGGGGCGATGAGGGCGTAGCCCAGCAGCCGCTCCCGGTGGCGATCGGTCAGCGCATTCACTTTACCGGGAGCCGATCGTAGATCTCCTTGATCCGCTTGTTGGCCTCGTCGATCGCCGCCTCGGGCGTCACCTTGTCGACGATCACGCGTGTGATCATGTCCGTGAGCACGTTGCCCGAGACGACCTCGGCCGCCGCCGGTGTCGTCGGGCCTGGCCAGCCGACCGGATGACCCTGCTTGACCGTGTCGACGATGATCTTCCCGGTGGGCGTATTCCAGTAGGGATCGTCCTGCGGCTTGGCGAAGAGCGGCACCATCTGGCGGAACGATCCCGTCATGTACTTCACGAAATTCTCGCGGGCCATCACGCATGCGATGAGTCGCGAGGTTGCGGCCGGCCGGTCCCCTCGGCATCAGCTTGATGGCCGTGTCCTTGAGGAGCGGGTGCTGGGTCGACTCCTCCTGGAAGAGGATGCTCGGCCCGTTCGGCGTGAACGTGATCTTGCCGGCCATGAACGCCTCGTTGTTGGTCGCGCCGGACCAGGACAGATAGTCGAACGCGGACGTCTTGTCCGCGAGATAAGCTCGCGTCACGACCTTGAGCGCCTCCAGGCCCTGCGCCTTCGGGATGCCCGTGAATTTTCCGCTCTTGTCGACCCACGCCGCGCCGTAGCTCCAGAGCAGGCTCATGGCTGGATCGTAGCCGTCGCCGGTACGGTTCCACGGAAAGCCGTTGGGAAATTCCTGCGCGCCGGCCTTCTTCACCTTTTCGGAGACGCGCTGGATGTCCTCCCAGGTGTCGGGCGGCTCCGCTCCGACCTTGGCGAGAATGTCCGGCCGGTAGAAGAGGACCAGTGGAATCGCGTAGTGGGGCACCGCGTAATACTTGCCGCCGAACTTCACCGCCCCGTCGGCATTGGCGAGGATCGGCCCGAGCTCTTTGGTCGCGGCCGCCACCACGTCCGACACGTCGGCGAGCCGTCCGAGGTTCGCGAGGCGCGCGGGCCCGACGGCGTCGAGCTCCGCGATGTCCGGCAGTGTCTTCGACTCGATGGCCGCCGTGAACTTCGTCCACATGTCGTCGAAGGTGTAGGTCTGGATGGCGAGCTCGACGCCCGCCTTCTTCGCGCAGTCCTGGGCGTTGGCGTCGAGAATCTTGTCCGCCGGTGGGATGTAGGTCTTGAGCCGCCAGAGGCTCAACTTGCCCGCGGCGGCCGCAGGCCCGAGTGCCGGCACGACGGCGACGGTGAGCAGCGCGACCAGGACGGCGAGCCTCGTTGCCAGCGTCCTCATGAGTCCCTCCTCTGCTATGGTGGCGGCCGGCGGCGGTGGCCCACGTCTAGCAGCGCGGTCGTGAAGGTGTCAAGGCAAAAGGGAGGATACCGTGCGCAGCATCGACATCCACGCTCATCTGATGCCGCAGTGCCTGTGGCGGACCGTCGACGCCGGGCGCGAGTGGTACGGGACACGCTTCGAGCCCGGCGAGGGACTCGGCGCCACCGTGACCAACGGCCGGAAGAGCCGTGTCGCGACGCCCAAGGTGCGCTTCACGCCGGAGGAGCGACTTCGCGACATGGACGCCCAGGGCATCGACGTGCAAGTGGTCTCCATTCACACACCGCTCTTCGGCTATCACCTGGAGCCCGCCCAGGGACGGCAATTGGCCCGCGACGTCAACGACGAGATCGCCGCCATGACTCGCCAGTGGCCTCGCCGATTCGCCGGCCTCGCGACGCTCCCCGTGCAGGACGTCACGGCGGCGATCGACGAGCTGGAGCGCGCGGTGACGGTCCTCGGCCTCAAGGGCGCGGAGCTCGACACGGCGGTGAACGGCGCCAGCTGGGACGAGCCACGGTTCCGGCCGCTCTTCAAGGCCGTCGAGGCCATGGGCGCCGTGCTGTTCTTTCATCCCCAGCCGCAGCACAATCTGCTGTTCAAAGCTCCGGACCGCTACGCCCTGGCCAACAGCGTCGGAGTCATCGTGGAAGACGCGCTGATCGTGGCCACCCTCATCTTCGGCGGGATTCTCGACGCCTGCCCCGGCCTCAAGGCGTGCATCGCCCACGGTGGCGGTCCGGCCTGCTTTGGTCTGGGGCGCATGGATCACGGCTGGCAGGTCCGCTCCGAAGCTCGCCAGCACATTCGTAAGCCCCCCAGCGCCTACCTGGGCCGTCTCTACTACGACTGCGTGACCGACAGCGAGGCGGGGCTCCGCTTTCTGCTCGACCACGTCGGCGCCGACCACGTCGTGCTCGGCAGTGACTGGCCCTTCGTCGGGTGGAACCCCTCGCCCGTGGCCTGGGTGCAGGGGCTCCGGAGCCTGACCGCGGAGGAAAAGAACCGGATCCTCTGGCAAAACCTGGAAATGCTGCTGGGTCTGTAGCTTTGCCGTCACGCTGAGCGTTGACAGGCCAGCGCGAACGGGCGTATGCCTCGGCCGTGCACCCGAGCGCCTGGGCGGCGCTGCTCGAGCGACCGCACCGTCTCTCCGCCATGGTCGTCGTCCTCGGCATCCTGGCGCCCGCGTTCAGCACGTTCATCACAGCCACGGTCCTCCCGTCGGCCATCGGCGAGATCGGCGGCGTCGCGATCTACGCGTGGGCCTCCACGGCCTATGCGGTCAGCTCGATCCTCGGGAGCGCCGGGAGCTCCGTCGTGGTCCGCCGGTCGGGAATGCGCCGCGCCTTCGTCCTGGCCGCTGCCGCCTTCGTCATGGGCGCGGGTGTCTGCGGCGCCGCGCCCACCATGCCGGTGCTCGTCGCGGGCCGTGGGCTTCAGGGTCTCGGCGGCGGCATGCTGATCGCCGCCGCTCACACGATGGTCCGCGAGGTCTTTCCCGAGGCCCTGTGGTCTCACATGCTCGCCACGATCTCCCTGGCCTGGGGCATCGCGGCGCTCGGCGGTCCTGCGCTGGGCGGCGTGCTGGCCGGGCTCGGCCTGTGGCGGATGGCGTTCTGGGCGATCACGCCGATCACCGTCGTCGCCGCCGCGCTGACCTGGCGCATCTTGCGGACGGTCGTGCGCCACGATGCCCATGCGACGAAGGTGCCGCTGGGGCGCCTCGCGCTCATCTGCGCGAGCGTCCTCAGCATCGGCGCGATCGCGAACACCCAGGCGACGGCCGCGCGCCTCGCCCTCCTTGCCGCCGCGGTCAGCGCCATCGCCCTCATGCTCCGGCTCGACGGCGCGGCGCCCTCGCGGCTCTTTCCGTCGGGCATGCTCTCGCTCAGGAACCGGATCGGAACGGGATTCTGGATGATCTTCCTCCTGGGGATGTCGACGACACCGGGCGGCATCTACGTCCCGCTCTTCGTGCAGGTGCTGCACGGCATTTCCCCCGCGGCCGCCGGCTATCTCTACGCATCGCAGTCGCTCTCCTGGACGGCCGCCACGCTGCTGAGCGCGCGCGTCCCTACCGCCCGCGTCCATCGGGCGATCGCGCTCGGCCCGCTTCTCACGGCGTCGGGATTCGTGGGCCTGTTCCTCACGATCGGCTCGGGTCCAGTCCCGGTGATCGCGGCATCCCTGGTGCTGGTCGGCGGCGGCA
>QHSR01000101.1 GCA_003221635.1 Candidatus Rokuibacteriota bacterium
CAGGTCGAACCAGAGGTCTTCAATGTGCATCGCGTCACCTCCGGGCGCCTCGCGGCTCCTCGTTCGATCCTTTACTTCTGGAGAACGCTGTATAGCAGGAGTCGTGCCCTGGGAGGGAAGTGCGCTGAATCACCTGGTTAGTGTGTCGGGAGCTCCACAGCAAACGGGCAGGCTTCCGGAAGCACCTGGTAATGTGCCCGATACCTCGGGGGCGCCGCGCTGTCACCGGTCGGGCCTCTTCCAGATGTCGCGGTCGTGCATGAGCCTGATCTACCGCTTGATCACCTTGTCGCGGTACTCGGCGTGTTTCATCGGCGCCCGCTTCAGATAGAGGTTCTTCGGGTAGATCGGCCGCTCGTAGAGAATCTGGTAGAGCTCGGTCCGGAGGTCCTTCATCCAGTTGTCCCACTGCGCTCGCGCCCGGTGGTCGCGGAGCGCCTCGACGTCGATGACGCCGCCCACGTACGTCGAGCCCGCCCCGTAGTCCTGCCGGCCGACGATCCGCCCCTTGTAGTCGATGATGAAGGACCGCCCGCCGAACGTGTCGATCGGCGTCGTCTCTTCCGGAAACAGGTAGTAGGTCCCCATGTTCGGCGCGACGATGTACATGTTGTTGTCGAGCGCGCGGGCGCGGCTCTGGATCTCGAAGATCTCGTTGCCGGTCGCCGGGTGCGGGTAGGATGCGCGGTAGACGACCTCGGCGCCGTTCAAGGCGAGCGCGCGCGCGTTCTCGGGATACGAGCCCTCGTTCGCCATCATGATGCCGAGCCGGCCGATCTCGGTGTCGACGACGGGCCAGAACGCGTCGAGGGTCTTGCCGTACTTCTCGATCCACCAGTCGTAGACGTCGTGCGGGCACACGGAGTGCTCGACCGGGAAGAGCGGGGAGACCTTGTAGTGCTTCAGGATCACCCGACCGCGCGGGTTGATGATGAAGCCGACGTTGAAGAAGCGGTCCTTGAGGTCGGGGTGCTTGGCCTTCGCCTGCGCCATGACGAAGGCGTTGTACTCCTTCGCGATCTTGCCGAGGAACTCGGTCTCCTCGCCTGGGATATCGATCGCGCACTCCCGCGCGAAGGTCGCGTGGTCGAGGTCGAGAACTTCGTCGTTGAATGCTTGAAGGGCTCCCTCCGGAAACGCGATCAATCTCACGGGAATATCGAGACTGGACAGCCACGACGCCGCCTTCACAAGGTGCGAGAGGTGCTCCAGGTTGATCTTGATGTCCCTCCGCTTCCGGATGCCGCGCACGGTGGGGACGAGCCCGACGGCGGTGTACGGTTTGATCATTCGCTCGCTCCTTCGTCCATGGTCGCGCCGACCGCTGCGACGGCTCAGTGGCTGGTGACGCACGTGACCTCCCGGACGCGGTCGTCGTACAGCTCGATCGCGACCTCGTGATGCTCCGTGCCGTTGGTCCCGCGATAGAGCAGCGTGCGCCGTCCCGGCGGCGTCACGCGCTCGTGCTCCTCGTCGGGACGGCCGAATCGCGCGACGACCTCGTCGTAGCGTGTGCCGGCCGGGATCAGGGTGGCGAGCGCCTCGCGCGAGGGCACGCCGCCGTTCGGCGCGGCGGCGGCCATCGCGAACCGGCGCCGGGCGCGCCGCCGCCGTCGGATCCGGCGGCTCACGTCCGTGCTCAGCATGAGCACGCCCGCGAAGTTCGTCACGAGCAGAATCACGGCGGAGACGACGATCGGGCGCCAGTTGATGCGGCCGGTGAAGTAGTGGAACTGCACCCGCAGGCTCTGGGTGGTGATGTCCTGGGACGGCAACAGCGTGAGCGCCACGACTTCGCCTCCGGCGCGCACGCGGCTCTGGCGTCGCACGGCGGTGGCCGGCGAGATCTCCTCGATCTTGAGATGATCGGAATCTCCGAAGTTCGCGATGACCAGCGAGTAGTCGCGGGCCAGGTGCACGATGCGGTCGCGCCGCTCGTAGTAGAGGGCGAAGAGGCCGAGCGCCGGCGGCCCGAGATCGCCGAAGCCAATGGTGAGGACCTGGCGCCGGCCCCAGAAGAGGTCCTCGAGCCACGTTCCGGCCTTCGGGACGATGAGCCCCCGGAACGGGATCACGAGCGTCACGATCGAGAGGGGGTCCGCCAGCATCGGCGTCCACGGGATCTTGATGTAGGTCACCGCGCCGGTTTGGCCCCCGGGACGCGTGAAGTTGACGTACGAGGCGACGACATCGGTCGGCTCTCCGAGCGCGGCTGTGCCGAGCTGCATCCGGTCGCGTCTCCTGAGGATGAGCCGCCCGCTCCCCGCGACGATGAGGCGACGGCCCTCGATCTCCCGCAGGAGGGCGGGTTCGGCCGGACCGGGCACGGTGCTCTCGGTGACCTCCGCCGGCCAGAGGAGGTAGAGGTCTTGCTGGATGTCGACCGGCCGACGCGTGGGCCTGGCCGTGAGACTCCACGAGAGGTTCACCGTGACGGGGCCGAGCCCCGGGCTCACGTTGGCGACCACGAACAGGGGACCGACCAGGAACTCCGGGTGCGGCCTGGAGGCGAGGAAGACCTGGCCGTGGGCCACGGCGGGCATGGCCGCGCAGAGGAGAGCGGCCAGCGCCACGCACGATTTGATCATGAAGCGCTCCTCAAAACAGTGAACAGTTAACACAGTTTTCTCCGCCGCGTACAGGGAGGCGCGCGGGGGGCCTTCACGCCGATGCTAGAATCGCGCGAGAGCCCGTGAGGAGGATCGCATGGAGCAGGTGACCGGGCGGGAGCGGGTCGTTGCGGCGTACAAGGGTGGCTACGCGGACCGCGTGCCCGCGTACCCGATCGCGGGCTCGTTCGCCGGCTGCCTCGACGGGCTCTCGATCGAGGAGTACTGCACGAATCCGACCAGGGCCGTGCGGGCGATGCTCAACTACTACGAACGGTACCAGCCGGACATCATGATCGCCTTCAACGACCTCGCCAAGGAGGCGGAAGCGGTCGGTTGCCACGTGAAGTACTCGGACTACGTCGTGCCGTCCGTCGACCGGCACGTGCTCCAGGACGACAAGGGGCGCCTCGCGAAGCTCGAGATTCCCGATCCGCGCCGGGACGGGCGCCTGCCGGCGTTCCTCGAGCAGTGCGAGGCGCTCTCGGCGGCCCGGCTCCCGAGCGGCCTCGGCGCCGTCCTGGTCGGGCCGTGGACGATCGCCATGCTCCTGCGCAACCCCGAGCTGATGTGCCTCGACACGATCGACGATCCGCCCTTCGTCCACGCGCTGATGCGCTTCGCCACCGAGTACGCCAAGCGGTTCGGCGACGCGGTGCTCGCGACGAAGATCGGCCTCAGCTACACCGACCCGACCGCGTCCTGCTCGCTGGTGGGGCCCGACACCTATCGTGAGTTCATCAAGCCGTACCACCAGGAACTGGTGGAGTACTTCCGCGCGAAGAAGGTCGGGACCACGATCCACATCTGCGGGACGACGCACCAGATCCACGAGGACCTGGTCGACGTGGGATTCGTCGCGATCACCATCGATCTCGATCAGCAGGCCGATCCCGGGCTGAAGGTCGACCAGCTCGACAAGCTGGTGACGCTCGGCAACCAGCGCGGTGTGGTGGCCATCGGCAACGTGGACGTGACGATCTTCGAGCGGGCGACGAAGCCGGAGATCGAGGCCGAGGTGCGCCGCTGCATCGACACGGTGGGCAAGCGCTCGCGCTTCGTCCTGTCGACCTCGTGCGAGCTGCCGCCGCGGGCGAACCCCGACTGCGTCAAGTGGATGATGGACGCGGCGCGCGACTACGGCCGCTACGACCGTATTCTCTCCACCTGACCGGCCGTCGAGGGTTCCGGGGGAGTGCGGTAGGGTCGACGGACCACGCGGCACGCTCCCGTTTCCCCGTGACGGCTGGGCTCCATCCGGGCGCGCGACGCCCGTCGCGCGCTTGGAGGGAACGGGTCCTTTCGACCCTACCGCACTCCCCCGGAACCCTCGACGGCGGGCAGGCTCGCGACCTGGTCGATGACGCGCACGACGACGGGGGCGGCGCGGTTGCGGAGCGCCACTTCGTGGCGGGGGAAGGCGGCGGCGTCCAGCCCGGCGCGTGTGACGACGTCGTCGGAGATGACCAGCTCGCAGGCATAGTCCTTCGTCGCTTGCTCGAGTCTGGCGGCGACGTGGACGGTGTCGCCCACCGCGGTGAAGTAGGTGCTGTCGCCGTAGCCCATGCGCCCGACGACAGCGTGGCCGACGTGAATGCCGATGCCCAGGCGCAGCGGCTGCGGGAGATCGCCGCCCAGCTCGCGGCTCAGCGAGTCGACGCCCGCGATCATGCCCCGGGCCGCCGCGAGCGCCTGGCGGCACCCGGCCTCGGGTCCGCTCTCGACCCCGAAGAGCGCCATGACGCCGTCGCCGGTGAACTGGTTGGCGATGCCGCCCGCGCGCTCGATCGCCGAGCCCACGGCCTCGAAGTAGCGGTTGAGCAGGTATACCACGTCGTACGGCAGCCGCTTCTCGGCCATCCGGGTGAATCCGCGAAGGTCGGCGAAGACGACGACGATTTCTTGCTCGACGCCCTGTCGCTCCTGGCCGAGGACCGCGGCGAGCGCGTCGCGGGCCGCCAGGAGGGGCACGACCGCCACGCCGTGCGCGGGTCGGAGCTGGCACGCCAGGCGAACGTCGGGTGCCGCGCCGACGCGGCGGAGCACGCGCCGCTCGGCCTCGCTCGGTGGTGGCAGCGCGTCGAGGCCACCGGCGATACGGACACGGCACGTCGAGCAGCGCCCGCGTCCACCGCAGACCGACGCGTGCGGGAGGCCGGCGTGGCGGCTGGCCTCGAGGACGGTAAAGCCGATCGGCACCCTCACGACCCGGCCGCCCGGGTACGTCAGGCTGACCGAGCGCCAGCCGCGCAGGTACGCGGCCCGTGCGCCGCGCACGCCGAGCGTGAGCACGAGCAGCCCGCCGTAGACCGCGACAATGCTCTCGGCGACGCTCGTCATCGCCGCGCGTGTCAAGGCCGTGTCCCTGGGCGTGGCGCTCCGCATCCATCCGGGCGTGCGGGCCAGCTCGGCGACCTCGAGGCCGCCCTGCACGAAGCCAGCCATCGCCAGCACCGGGACCGCCACGGCCATGCCGAGGAACCACACGGCGGCGCGCGGGTACCACGGCCGGAAGCGGAGCCAGAAATGGATGCCCATGCAGCCGTGGATCCAGGCGATGAGCAGCAACACCGCCTGCGCCGCGCCCCGCCACGGAGACGTGACCCAGTATACGAGCAGCACCCGCGCGTAGGAGTCGCTGATGCCGTAGAGCTCGTGGGCGAGGCGATTGCCCACGATGTGGGCGGTCAGGAGCGGTGGAATCGTCAGGCCGAGCACGAGCTGCGCGGCCTCCCACGCCGGCATTCTGAGCGTGCGTCGCCGGCCGAGAGCCCAGAGCCCGAGGAGCGCGTGGGTGATCAGCGCGCCATAGAGGGCGCCGGTGGCAACGGGATTGCGCCACAGCAACAGGAACCATGCGCGTCCGGCCTCCATCGCGTCGAGCGAGACGATGCCGAGCGCGTGGTTCAGAAAATGGGTGGTCAGGTAGGTGAGCAGGATGAGGCCGCAGCCCAGACGGAGGCTGCGGACCGCGGGCGGGTTCACGGGCCTTCTAGATCTGCGGCACGCTCCGCAGCGCCTCCGCGACCTGCGAGGTCGGGTACTCGTAGTCCTGAAGCTGGCCGCCGAGGTAGGCCTCGTACGCGCCCAGATCGAAATGGCCGTGGCCGGAGAGGTTGAAAAGAATCGTCTGACGCTTGCCGTCGCGCTTGCATCGAAGCGCCTCGTCGATCGCGACGCGGACGGCGTGCGCGGACTCGGGCGCCGGGATGATGCCATCGGTGCGCGCGAACTGCATCGCCGCCTGGAAGGTCGCCAGCT